>JBCCRT010000262.1:0-1514 GCA_039201235.1 Planctomycetota bacterium | reverse complement strand
TTTGTGCTCGGCGGCCAGCGCGTTGGCGATGACGAACTGGGCGTGGTTGGTGTCCTGGTACTCGTCGATCATGACGTACTGGTAGTGCTCGCGGAGCGACGCCAGGACGTCGGGGTGGCCGCGCATCAGCGACACGGTGCGCAGCAGCAGGTCGTCGAAGTCCAGCGCGGCGTTGCGCTTCAGGATGGCCTGGTACTTGGTGTAGACCTTGGCGACGGTGCGGTCGTAGAAGTTGGCGGCTTTCTCGGCGTAGGCCTTGGCGCTCAGCAGCTTGTTCTTGGCGTCGCTGATCGAGCCGAGCATGGAGGCGGGGGGGAAGTTCTTGGTGTTGATCTCGAGGTCTTCGAGGGCCTGCTTGATGGCGCGTTTCTGGTCGGCGGTGTCGTAGATCGAGTAGCCGGGCGGCAGGCCGAGGCGGTCGGCGTGCTGGCGCAGGAGGCGGGCGCAGAGGGCGTGGAAGGTGGCGACGGTGGCGGCGCGGGCCTGGCGCTCGGTGAGCAGCTGCGCGACGCGGTCGCGCATCTCGCCGGCGGCCTTGTTGGTGAAGGTGATCGCCAGGACGTTCCACGGCGCGATGCCGACGCCGCGGACAAGGTGGGCGATCCGGCGGGTGATGACGCGGGTCTTGCCCGAGCCGGGGCCGGCGAGGACGAGCATCGGGCCGTCGATGTGGGTCACCGCGCGGGCCTGCGGCTCGGTGAGGCCCGCGGTCAGTTCGTCGTGGGTCGCTTGCGGGTTCGGCAAGTCGCGCATCGGATCAGTCTAGCGGCCAGCCGGCGTCGTCTTCGGGCTCGTCGTCCGATGCGTCGTAGCTCGGGTCTTCGTCGACCGGCAGGTCGTCCGCCATCTCCAGCACGGCCGCGAGCTGAACCTCCAACAGCTCGGCCCGGCGCAGCGGGTCGGCCTCGGCCAGCGCGGCGTAGCGGCCGCCGTTGCCGCGGTTGACCGCCAACGCGGCGAGGTCGACGAACGCCTCGGTCGGGATGTCGTCGTCGGCGATCAGCCGCCGCAGCCCCTCGGCCACCGACAGCCGGTCGAGCCGGTCGTCTTCCACGAGGGCGGCGAGCCGCCGCCGGGCGGCGTCGAGCACGTCGGCCGGGGCGGCGTCGGGCTCGTGGCCGAACGGCTCGACGCGGGCCAAGCGGTAGCCGTCTTCGTGCAGCGGGAGTTCTTCGAGGATGCGGACCCGGCAAACCCCGTGCAGCAGGATGTTGTGCCGGCCGTCGTCCAGCCGCTCGTCCTTGACCAATCGTCCCACCGCGACGCAGGGCCGCAGCGGCGGCTGGTCGTTCTCGGCGAACACCGGCTCATCGATATCGCTCTCTTGCTCGGCGTAAACCGCCATACCCATCAGCCCGTCGGAATCCAGCGCATCGCGCAGCAGCGCCCGGTACCGCGGCTCGAAGACGTGCAGCGGCACCGCCGCGTGCGGCAGCAGCACCACCGCCGGCAGCGGGAACAGCCGCAGCGGCTTGCTCAGGTCGATGCGGATGACTTCGGGTTCGGCGTCCATG
>JBCCRT010000261.1:0-1528 GCA_039201235.1 Planctomycetota bacterium | reverse complement strand
TTGTTCGACTCGTTCCGGATGGCGCTGCAGCCGACGAAGCTGCTGCTGGGGCTGACGCTGCTGCTGCTGTTTTATTTCGGCGGGCTGGCGTTGGACCTGATCTGGGGCGAGTCGGTGTTCCGGTGGGCGTTCACGGCCGAGTTGTCGCATTTCGATGCGCTGATCGGCGCGGCGACGCGGCTGGACCTCGGGCTGGCGGCGTTGTCGCCCTCGGCCCCGAACGTCGGCGTGGTCGGGGCGCTGCGGGGCATGGTGATCGACACGCCGGCGGCGCTGTGGGCCAGCCACCCGCTGTTCTTCGTGGTGCTGGTGAGCTACGGGCTGACGCTGGCGACGGTGTTCGGCGGGGCGATCGCCCGGCTGGCGGCGACGCAGGCCTGCGCGGACACGACGGTCGGGCTCGCGGAGGCGGCGCGGTTCGTCGGGGCGCGGCTGGGGTGGCTGGTGCTCAACCCGCTCGCGCCGCTGGTTGCGGCCGGGGCGATCTGGTTGACGCTGGCGGTCGCGGGGTGGGCGCTCTTCCACCTGCCGGGCCTCGACGTCCTCGGCGGGCTGGCGTTCGGGCTGATGCTCTTCGGCGGGTTCGTCGCGGCGTGCCTGCTGCTGTTCGTCGCGTTCGGGGCGGGGCTGCTGCCGGCGGCGCTGGCGGTCGAGGGCACGGACGCCTTCGACGTGATCTCGCGGGTGTTCGCGTTCCTGATCTACCGGCCGATGCGGTACCTGCTGCTGAGCGCGGTCGCGTTGGTGTACGGGGCGCTCACGTATTTGTTGGTGGGGCTGGTCGTGTTTTTGACGCTGTGGTTCACGCGGTCGGCCACGGGGGTGTGGGTCGGTGAGTTCGACCGGCTGCTGCCGCCGCCGCAGCTCGGCCAGCCGCTGACGCCGGTCGACGTCGATGGGCTGGGCGTGACGCAAAAGGCGACGTCGTGGCTGATCCGCGTCTGGTCGGCGCTGCTGTTCGGCGTGTCGATCGCGTACGCGGCGAGCTACTTCTTCACGGCCCAGACGTGGGTCTACCTGCTGCTGCGGCGGGACGTGGACGGGACGGCCTTCGCCGAGTATTCGCCGGAGCCCGCGTCGGACGACACGCCGCCGGCGAGCGACAAGGTCGAGCCGGCCGCGGCGGACGACACGACGGAAGCGGGCGGCGACGATGCGTCGGGCTGAAGCGCGGGGCCTCTTCGCCTGGCTGGCGGTCGGCGCGGGGCTGCTGCTGGTCTTGCTGGTGGTGAGCCTGCTGCCGCGGGGCGGGCCGCGGCCGTTGACCGACGGGCAGCTGCGGATCGTGTCGCTGGCGCCGTCGATCACGCAGGTGGTCAACGAGCTGGGGCTGGGCCGACGGGTCGTGGCGGTCGGCGACTTCGACGAGCTGGCGCCGCCGAAGACCCCGAGCCTGGGGCGGTACGTCGACCTGGACCTCGAGCGGCTGACCACGCTCGCGCCGACGCACGTCTTGGCGATGACGGGGCAAGCGGGGTTGCCGAAGCGGGTCGGGGAAATGGCGGACGCGGGGCGTTTTGCGTTGACG
>JBCCRT010000260.1:0-1569 GCA_039201235.1 Planctomycetota bacterium | reverse complement strand
GTCATCACCGCCAGCTGGTCCAGCCGCATCGGGTTCAACAGCTGCGGCGTGCTCGGCGAAAACGGCACCGCGTTCCTTTCCGGTTCGGCGCTAGGCAACAACGGCAGCTGGTGCAGCCGGCAGTTCCACCTCAAGACCGACGATGACGAATACGAAAACATCGAGATGATCCAGGACGACCTGGACGACACCTCCTACCAGCGAGAGACCGACGACTTCATCGCGGCGGTACTCGACGGCACCACGCCGCGGACCCGCATCGCCGATGGCTACGAGACACTGCGGGTATCGGGGGCTGTGCTCGAGGCCGCGCGGACGCAGTCGGTCGTCACGCTGGGCTGAGCCAAACGGGCCGTTCAGTCCGTTCCGCCGCCGGGCTTCCGGTCAGCGTTGTGGGGCGGCCGGTGGCAATCCTGGCCCCGGAACAGGACGAGGTGGGCGGGCACCGAGGGCTCGATCATCCGCCGCTCGTCACCCCCGACCACTAGGTCGAGCACGCCGTCGCGGTCGTAGTCGACGACCGTCGGCCCGGCGAGGTGGCTGTACAAATTCACCAGTGGCTGCTCTTCGCCGTAACGGTCGCCGCCGAGATGCGGAAACAGAAAGACACCGCGGTGGAATTGGAAGATCACGAGGTCATGCCGGTCGGGGCCGGTCCAGGGGGCGACGGCAAACCCGCTGCGGTTGCCCTTCTCCCGGCCCCAGAAGTCTCGCAGCACGATGTCGCCCAGCCGCCGCGGTTCGCCGAGGTCGAGCGTCCCGTCGCCGGGGTAGCGAAGAACGTGCCCGGCGTCGTTACTCAGGATCAGGGAAGGTGGCCCGCCGTCGTGGCCCCGCAAGACGCCGGGGAACAGGCGGTCGGGCAGGTCGAGCGGCTTTCCGCCAAAACGGAACAGGCGAGGCGGCTCGAAACGCAACTCGTCGTCAACGCGGACACCTTTCCAGAAATACAGGCGTCGGCCCATGCTGCCGCTGATCATGTCGAGCGTGCCGTCGCCGTCCCAGTCGACGGCACGAGGCGCCAAACGATCACTGTACCACTCACTGGCTCCCCAGTAACTGCCCACGGTGGGGCTCATCACGATGCTGTGGGTCTCGATTGGGCGACCGTCGACATGACGCAGCCGGAAAGGCCCTTCAAACTGCGGGGCCTGCTGGGTCCCAACGTTGCGAAAGAAAACGGGGATACCGGGCTCGGCTCCGACGAGCAGGTCATCGTCCCCATCGTCATCGAGGTCGGCCACGTCGACGGTCGAGTTGCCCATGCCGTACAGCGGCGTATCGGGCCGGGCGTTGATCCTGAGTTCATCTGTCTCACGCCAACCGTGGTGCAACGGACCCGTATAATCCTGATCACGCCGGTACCGGGTGTACCGGCAGTTGTTCCCGAAATAACCGCTGGCCACGAGCTCGAGCCCCCGACCGAGGTCCGCCGGCCGGACGCGGCGGGCGAGGCTGGTTTGGATTGGTTCGCCGTCAGGATCACTTAGAGGCCCCAGCTCCGTCCAACCCGAATCGTTCTGGCGAAAGACCCGGATCGCGTTGTCGTCGCTACTGAGGAGCACCTCG
>JBCCRT010000259.1:0-1631 GCA_039201235.1 Planctomycetota bacterium | reverse complement strand
GTTCCACCGCTACGGGCCGTGGGCCATGAACACGGTCGGGCTCGACGGCGAGACGCTTCCGCCGGGGGAGATCGGCCTCGACGCGTTGTGGGCCGGCTGGGTCTCGATGCCGGGCCGGCTCGACGAACGGGGGCGGGTCGTCGTCGCCGAGCCGGGCGTACTCGAGGAGATGCGAGCGCTCGGCTACCGCGGCGCGTCGACGGAGTGGAACTGGAACGGCTGGGGCGGCGGCATCGATACCCTTTTCCGCCGCGAGGCTTCACTCGCCCAGGCGCTTGGGGCCGCGGGGTACCTCAACGCCCTGATCCGCCAGAGCGATTCGTTCGCGATCGCCAACCAGTCGATGCTGCTGGGCCACCGCTGGGGCATCTCGGGGATCATGACCAGCCTGGACAGCGAGCACCCGCCGTTCATCCAGCCGACGGCGTGGGCCACCGTGCTCTACGCCCGCCACCACGGCGCGCAGCGGGTGACGGCGGCCGTGGTCGAGTCGCCGCGGGCCACGCCGATCCGGGTCCAGCTCGGCCGGCACAAGATGTTCCCCCAGATCGCCTGGCAGGACGTCGTGGCGACCCGCGACGCCGACACGCTTTACGTCCACGCGATCAACCGCCACCGCGCCCGGCCGGCCGAGCTGACGCTCGACGTCGCGGCTTACGCCCCGTACTTCTCGGCCGCGCGCGTCCACCGCCTGGAGGCCAAGCCCGCCGACCAAGGAGTCACGACCCGCGACGCGGCCCGCCTGGTGACGCTCGGGCTCGACGTCGCTCCCGCGCCCGAGCTGACGCTCGACCTGCCGCCGGCCACCGTGTCGGTCTTCGAGTTCGACCTGATCGCCGCGGGCGAAAACACCGCCCGTTCCCACTAAACTTCCCCTGCCCGCGACGCCGGCCGCCGACCGTTCACCCCCCACCGAAACCCACGCCATGCCCGACACCCCCGCCCCCGGAAGTTTCCGCCCCGCCACGCTCGCCCTCCACGCCGGCCAGGAGCCCGACTCCGCGACCAACAGCCGGGCCGTGCCCATCTACGCCACCACCAGCTACACCTTCAACGACAGCGAGCACGCCGCGAACCTCTTCGGCCTCGCCGAGTTCGGCAACATCTACACCCGGCTGATGAACCCGACCACCGACGTGCTCGAGAAACGCCTCGCCGCGCTCGACGGCGGGGTCACCGGGCTCGCCTTCGCGTCGGGCCAGGCCGCCATCAACGCCGCCGTCCTCACCATCGCCCACGCCGGGCAGAACATCGTCTCCGCCACGTCGCTCTACGGCGGGACCTGGACCCTCTTCACCCAGACCTTTAAAAACCTCGGCGTCGAGGTCCGCTTCTTCGACGCCTCGAAACCCGAAGACATCCACGGCCTCGTCGACGAGAACACCCGCTGTGTCTACATGGAGTCGATCGGTAACCCGGCGCTCGGCGTGCCCGACTTCCAAGCCATCGCCGACGCGGCCCACTCGGCCCCGCACGGCGCGATCCCCGTGATCTGCGACAACACCACGATGACCCCGATGCTGCTGAAGCCCATCGACCACGGCATCGACATCGTCGTCTATTCGACCACCAAGTTCATCGGCGGCCACGGCACGCACATCGGCGGCGCGATCGTCGACAGCGGCAACTTC
>JBCCRT010000258.1:0-1735 GCA_039201235.1 Planctomycetota bacterium | reverse complement strand
GCCCTCCGCCGGCTCCACGGCTTCGTCCAGAGCAACATCACCAACCTCGCCGGCGTCCCGTCGATCGTCTACGGCATCCTCGGCTTCACCCTGCTGGTCGCCTTCTTCCAGACCGACAGCCTCAACGAGTCCTGGGCCGACCTCGGCCAGGACTTCTACCTCGAGTACCAGGGCGCCGGCGGGCAGAGCTTCTACGTCGCGTCCACCGAAGACGCCGAACGCGTGCCCGCCGCCCTCGGCACGGACGCCGTGTTCTACGCCAGCCTCGCCGACGCCCGCCGCGGCGGCCCCGCCGCCGACGTCGAGGTCGTCCCGCCCGGCGAGCTCGAAGCCATCCGCAGCGCCGCCGACCGCCGGCTCCGCAAGGTCCGGCGTCAGATGAACCGGGCCCTCCGCAGCGCCACGGTCGACGGCCAACTCCAAGTCGACGAGGCCGGCGCCCAGGAAGTCGCCGCCGCCATGCTCAGCCCCCTCCGCGACGACCTGGCGGCCGATTACGAAACCATGAAAAGCGTCGCCGCCGAGGAACTGCTGGCGATGAACGGCGACACCGCGAGCCAGCAGCTCCAGACCCGCCTGGTGCTGTTCAGCAAGCTCGAAGCGAAAGAGTACGAGGCCGCCGGGCTCACCGGGCTGATCCTCGAGGGCACCGTGCCGCTGTCCAAAGACGTCAAGAAGTGGTACTACCTCCAGGTCCCGCTGGGCAAGGGCGTGCTCGCCGGCGGGCTGACGCTGATGCTCGTGATCCTGCCGGTGATCATCGTCTCGGCCCAGGAGTCGATCCGGGCCGTCTCGCAGGAGCTGCGCAGCGGCGTGCTGGCGCTGGGCGGCACGAAGTGGCAGGCGATCGAGCAGGTCGTCCTGCCCGCGGCGATCCCCGGGATCTGCACCGGCGCGATCCTCGCCCTGAGCCGGGCCATCGGCGAGGCCGCCCCGATCCTGCTGATCGGCTACGTCGGGCTCCAGTCCGCCCCCGACCACCTCATGGCCGGCTTCGCCGCGCTGCCCCTGGAGATCTACAACTGGACCTCCGAGCCCAACCCGGCGTTCCGCGACGCCGCCGCGGCCGGCATCATCGTCCTGCTCGCCGTGCTGTTCTCGTTCAACGCCGTGGCCGTGCTGATCCGACAGAAGTTCCAGCAGGCCGGTTAACCTCCAGCGGTCGATCCCCATGCGCACCCCCATGACCGACACCCCCGACACCCCTCCGTCCGCCCCGTCGCCGCCCGACCTCGCCGCCCCGCCGCCGCCCACCGCGGCCCTGCGCGAGGGCGATCACGCCGCCACGGCCGCGCCCAGCGAGGCCCTGCTCGACATCCGCAACTTCGACTGCTGGTACGGCGACTTCCGGGCCGTCCACGACATCTCCATGCCCATCGCCAAGAACCGCGTCACCGCGTTCATCGGCCCGTCGGGCTGCGGCAAGTCCACGTTCCTCCGCTGGATCAACCGCATGAACGACCTGATCCCCGGTGCCCGCGCCGCCGGCACCATCGACCTGCACGGCGAAAACCTCCTCGACAAGACCACCGACGTCGTCACCCTCCGCCGCCAGATCGGCATGGTCTTCCAGAAACCCAACCCCTTCCCCAAGTCGATCTACGACAACATCGCCTTCGGCCCCCGGCTGCACCTGAAGCTCACCAAGTCCGACACCGACGACCTCGTCGAGGCCTCGCTCAAGGGCGCCGCCCTCTGGAACGAGGTCAAGGACCGCCTCAAGCAGTCCGCCCTC
>JBCCRT010000257.1:0-1841 GCA_039201235.1 Planctomycetota bacterium | reverse complement strand
CGCCGGCCAGGCCCGCGGGGCGTCGGAGATCATCAACATCGCCGTCGATCAGATCGCGCAGCTGCGCGGCCGACTCGGGGCGTTCGAGCGCAACACGCTGCAGACCGCGGTCCGGTCGACCGGCATCGCGCTGGAGAACCTTACGGCCTCGGAGTCGTCGATCCGCGACACCGACTTCGCCGCCGAGACCGCCGAGCTGACCCGCGCCCAGATCCTCCAGCAGGCCGGCACCTCGACCCTCGGGATCGCCAACAGCAACGCGCAGAACGTGTTGTCGCTGCTCGGCTGACGCCGGGCGGAAGTAGTTGAGTAGTTGGGTATTCGAGTAGAAGACTACCGGTACCCACTATTGAACTACTCAACTACCCGACTACGCAACGACTTCATCCGCCATGTCCGAACCCTTCACCGCCCCGACGACCGTTCCCCCCGCGGTGCGTCGCGGCGGTGATTCCGTGCTGCGTGCGGCGGAGCGGGCGGTGCGCGGCGGGCGGTGGAGTCAGGCCGAGGGGCTGTGCCGGCAGGTGCTGGCGATCGACCCAAACCACGCGGCGGCGGTGTACCTGCTCGGGTTCGCGGCGCTGCGCGGCGGGCGGCGGGCGGACGCGCTGCCGCTGCTACGGCGGGCCGTCGAGCTGGACGGGAGAAGGCCCGACTGGTGGCACGAGCTCGGCCGGTCGTGCGCCGCGGCGGACCGGCTGGCGGAGGCGGCGGATTGCTACCGCGCGGCGCTGCGGCGGCAGCCGTACCGCGTCGCGTCGCTGTTCGAGCTGGGGCGGGTGCTCGCGGCGTCGGGTTTGTCGCACGAGGCGGCCGCGGCCTGGGCGCAGGTGCTGCGCCTCGACCCGACGCACCTGCGGGCCCGGCGGTCGCTCGGCACGCTGACCCGGCAGCTACGCGACGCGGCTTAACCCTGACCGGTTACATCGGCGCGGGCAGCGGCGCGGGCCGGGGCAGCCCCAGAAAGTTTGCCAGCAGCCGCGGGCCTTCGACCGTGAGGAAGCTCTCGGGGTGGAACTGCACACCTTCCAGCGGCGCATCCCCGCCCGGCAGCGTCCCCGGCTTGGCGCGCAGCCCCATCACCACCTCCTGCCCGTCGTCGTCGCACCAGGCGCTGACCTCGAAGCGGTCGTGGTCGAACGTGTCGCGGAGGATCACGAGGCTGTGGTACCGCGTCGCGGTGAACGGGTCGGACAGGCCGGCGAACAGCCCCCGGCCGTCGTGAGAAATCGGGCTGGTCTTGCCGTGCATCAGCTTCACGTGGCGGTCGACGGTCATGCCGAACCGCTCGCCGATGGTCTGGTGCCCGAGGCACACGCCCAGCACCGGCACGCGGCCCGCGAAGGCCTCGACGATCGCGCCGCTGACCCCGGCCTCCTTCGGCGTGCAAGGCCCGGGCGAGACAATCACGTGGTCGGGCTTCAGCGCGACCGCTTCCGCAACGGTGATCTTGTCGTTGCGGACGACGCGCAAGTCCAGCGTCGGGTCCAGCTCGCCCAGCCGCTGAACGAGGTTGTAGGTGAAGCTGTCGTAGTTGTCGATTAACAAAATCACCCCCGGAATATACCGCGGCAGCGCGGCAAGGTTTTGCGGGTAGCGGGCGGACTTGTCCGCCCGGCGCGTGTCGCTAACCCCCGTACGACGCCTGCTGCCCCGACGTCGCGGGGTTGTGGAAGCGCGTGGTCGGGCCGTGGAAGTGGAGCTTGACCGTGCCGGTCGGGCCGTTGCGCTGCTTGTTGACGATGACCTCGGCGACGTTGTTCTCGACGTACTCCTCGTCGCCGCGGTGGTAGTAGTCTTCGCGGTGCAGCATCATGATCACGTCGGCGTCCTGCTCGATG
>JBCCRT010000256.1:0-1864 GCA_039201235.1 Planctomycetota bacterium | reverse complement strand
GTGCTGGGTCACCCGCTCGGCGCACCACGAGCGTTGGGCCAGGTCGGTGCCGCCCTGCACGATGCCGAAGAGCGCCTGGGTGTCCCACGTCCCGCCGCCGCGGTGGGCCGAGACGCAGCGGCCGAGCCAGCGGAGGGTGCGTTCGTTGGCGACGCGGAGCCGGTCCGTGTGCGCAGCGCCCGGTTTTCCATCCGACATATCGCCGTCCGAAGGCACTTCCGGGGGCGGACAATCGTCGAAGGCCATGATGATGTCGGCGCCGAGTTGGCGTTGGACCTGCATCGAGCGTTCGGGCGTGAGGTGGACCTCCGCGCCGTCGAGGTGGCTGCGGAAGCGGACGCCGTCGTCGTCGATGCGGTTGAGGTGTCCGAGGCTGAACACCTGGAACCCCCCGGAGTCGGTGAGCATCGGGCCGCGCCAGTTGGTCCATTGTTGCAGCCCGCCCTGACGCTCGACCAGCTCGCCGCCGGGCCGCAGCATCAGGTGGTAGGTGTTGCCGAGGACGATCTGGGCCCCCGTGTCGGCGACGAGGTGGGGCAGCATCCCCTTGACCGTGCCCTGCGTGCCGACGGGCATGAACGCAGGGGTGTCGAACGCCCCGTGGGGCGTCGTGATGCGGCCGACCCGGCCCGCGGTGGTGGCGTCGCGGTGCAGGATCTCGAAACGCAGGGCCGACATCGGCAGGAGTTTACCGACGGGCTACTTCTGCTTCGCCGCCGTCGCGTCGTTGAGGGTTTTCTTCTCTTTGCTGGTCAGGCTCGCCAGCCCCCGGTCCGCGACCTTCGCCAGGATTCGGTCGACCTCGGCCTCGAGGGCCTCTTCCTGCTTGCGCTTGCGTTCGAACCGCCCCGCCTCGACCTTGCCCTTCACCGCCGCCGGCGAGACCGCGGCCGTATCCACCCGGTCCGCCCAGTTCAGCAGCCCGGCGTTCTTCACGAGCACGAACCCCAGCAGCGCCCCGCCGAGGTGCGCCGCCTCGCCGCCCGCGTTGGCGTTCGGCGTCGCGCCCTGCGCGAGAACGACGTAAGCCGCGATGAATAGCACCCCTAACACCAAAACCCGCAACGGGACCGGGATCACAAAAAACAGGAGTACCTTCGTGTTGGGCGCAACCACCGCCGCCGCCGCCAAGATGCCGAACACGCCCCCGGAAGCGCCTACCAGAGGCACCCAAGACGCGCTGATGACGAAGCCAACTCCCCATAGCACGAGATAACCCAGCGCGCCCGCCACGCCGCAGAGCAGGTAAAACGCGAGGAACCGTCGCGAGCCCAGGTACGACTCGATGATCGGCGCGAAGCAAAAGATGCCCAACAGGTTGCCGATCAGGTGGCCTAACCCGCCGTGCAGAAACTGGAAGGTTAAAACGCGCCAAACCTGAAAGCCCGTCGCCGCGGTATCGGCCGAGAAGTAGCCGAGCGATTCGATCGGGTTCATCGCGGCCAGGCCTCCCGGGCCGATCGCCACCTGCCCGAACAACCGACCCAGCGCCCCGTCCACCAAAAAAACCGCCGCGTTAATCACCAGGAGCCAGAAGGTGATCGAACGGCGGCCCGGCATCGGGATATTCAGCGACCCACCGCCACCGCCGCCCCAGCGCTTCGCCTCGTCACGGAAGTAGTCGCGGTTCTCCGAGCCCATACGCCTCTGGTCCTGCCGGCCACGCCGGGGTGATGATTAGCCGATTCAAGCTCGCCCGAAACACGCGTGAAACAGCAGCGTCGCGATCGTCTTGCCGTCCCGCACCGCCCCGTCGCGCACCATCTCCATCGCCTCGCTCCACCCCACGACGTGCGGCACGATCCGCTCCGTCGCGTCCAGCGACTGGCCCACCTCCGTCAGCCCCGTCGCCCGGTACGCGTGC
>JBCCRT010000255.1:0-1865 GCA_039201235.1 Planctomycetota bacterium | reverse complement strand
TGCGGGCCTGGCAGAAGGGGCGGACCGGCTACCCCATCGTCGACGCCGGGATGCGGCAGCTTTACGCCACGGGCTGGATGCACAACCGCGTGCGGATGATCGTCGCGTCGTTCCTCGTCAAGGACCTGCTGATCTCGTGGGAGGAGGGGGCGCGTTGGTTCTGGGACACGCTGGTCGACGGCGACCTGGCGAGCAACACGCTGGGCTGGCAGTGGGCCGGCGGCTGCGGGGCCGACGCCGCGCCGTACTTCCGCATCTTCAACCCGGTCTTGCAGGGCGAGAAGTTCGACAAGCGGGGCGGCTACGTCCGGCGGTGGGTGCCCGAGATCGCCGACCTGCCGGACAAGGTGCTGCACAAGCCGTGGGAGGCGACACCGATGCAGCTCGACGCGGCGGGCGTCGTGCTGGGCGAGACGTACCCCGAGCGGATCGTCGATCACAAGGCCGCGCGGGAGTCAGCCCTCGCGGCGTTGGACACGGTGAAGGGATAAGCCGCTTACGGCTTAGCGAAGACTCGACTCAGCCCGCGGCGCGGAGCTGCGCGTCGGCGCGGTCGAGGTAAGCCGGCAGCTCGGTAGGCCGATCGACCCGGGCCTCGGCGGCCTTGAGCGACTGGCGGACCACGGCCAGCCGCAGCTCGAGCCGGTCGTTCTCGCGGTCGAGGGCTTGCAGGTCGGCGAGGATCGCGGCGGCGGGGCGGGGGGCTGAAGCCATACGCTGTTTATCGGCCGACGATACGTCGGTCATCAACCGTGTACGGAGTGTGATGGGTGCAAAAAAAAGCCGCTTGCGGCTTAGCGGGAAGGTCATTCCACGCTGAGCCGCAAGCGGCGTGAGTTATTGACGAGGATTTACAGCTTCGACAGCTCGTCGTAGTCCCGCACGGTCGCGCCGTCGAGGCAGGCCTCGATGATCTTCTTGCCCTTGGGGTCCAGGTCGTCGTGCTGGAACTTGCGGATCTGTTCGTGGAAGAACGTGGTGAGGATCTCGGCGCCTTGGTCGTAGGCTTCGGGCCCGACCTCGGGCTGGGTGTCGACCTGCAGGAACCAGTGGCCGACGGTCTGGCCCTCGACCTGGATGTTGCGGGGCGAGCGGCCGAGCAGGGGGCAGCGGGACTCGAGGATCTTCTCGGGCGGGAACGGGTTGGCCCCGCGGCGGGAGAGGTACTCGCGGGCGACCCACTGCGGCGCGAAGCCGGTCTCCCAGCAGCCGACGTGCTGGTTGGGGCAGAGGATGAACATGGTGTCGGGCGTGCCGAGGACCTGGTGCAGGAGGATGTTGGCCTGGTCGACGCGGCGGCCGGTAGCGAAGGGCCAGTAGCTGCCGACGCCTTCGGAGGTCATGCCGCCCTCGTCGACGATCGACGGGTTGCCGTGGCCCCGCGGCGCGACGAGCCGCCAGAGCCAGGCGAGGCTCGGCGGCAGCAGGTGGAAGATGCCCATGATCCCGTAGGTCGGCCGGTCCTTGGTGCAGGGGGGGCACCGCACGCCGAAGCTACGGATGTCGATGGTCACCGGTTCGTCGACGATGCCGGGGTACGCCTCGCGGGGGAACACGACGCGGGGGTTGGGGCAGGGCACGCCGGGCTCGTCCTCGATGTGATCCCAGATCAGCGCGGTGCTGCCGGGCACGGCGTCGATGTTGAGAAACAGCAGCGGCTTCTCGTTGTCGATCGTGATCTTCTCGAGGTGCGGGTCCGTGCCGTAGTGCGTGATGTGGTTGACGCGGAGGAACCAGGCCTTCTCGGCGTCGGTGAGGGTGACCTTCTTGACGTCGTCGCGCTGGAAGCTGGGGTGGCACAGCGCCATGTCGTCGGTGACCGGGTGCAGCTCGCAGCCGCGGGGCAGGGCGAGGTAGCGGTTCTC
>JBCCRT010000254.1:0-1882 GCA_039201235.1 Planctomycetota bacterium | reverse complement strand
GCGTGGGTGTGGCCGCGGATGAAGTCCAGCAGCAGGTCCGGGTCGAGCATGTGCTCGATCACGTCCACGCTCATGACGAGGTCCGCCGGGCCGAGCCCGCTCTCGGCGGGCCGCTCGAAGTCGGCCGCGACGAAGTCGATCTGCGGAAACAGTTCTTTCGACCGCGCGACACAGGTCGGCTGGTCGACGCCGACCAGCGACGTCAGGCTCGGCAGCGGGCGGATCAGCTCGTCGAGCTTGTGACCCAGGCCGCAGCCGACGTCGATCGCGCTCGTAAGCCGCTCCCGCCGGACGAGGTCGCGGGCCAGGTCGTAAACCGCGAACTGCGCGTGTCGCGAGAGCGACAAGCGAAACGGCGTCCAGTAGTCGCCCGCTTCTTCCTCGAGCGTGGCGTTGACGGTGCGGTGCTCGTAGCCGTCCTTGATGAAGTAGTCACCCAAGGCTCGGCTCCGGTGCAGAGGTTTCGTCGGTGGTCTTCTCCCGCAGGACGTAGCCGCGCACCGTGGCGAGCCCGGCGGCACTAAGCAGCCGGGCCAGCGGCGCGCCGCCGAAGAAGTACGGTGAATAAAAACCCAGCCGGACGTTGTGCAGCACCTCGAAGCCCGCGTCGTCGAAGGCGCGTCGCCACGCCGCGTCGCGGTTCTCCCGCAGCTCCTGCCAGTTGCTGTCGTACTCGCCGTGGACCCGCGGGTAGAGCTTCTGCCACCACCGCCGGCGGGACGCGCGGTGGGGGTTGTTGGTCTCCCGGCCGGCGTAGAACTTGCCGCGTTCTTCCGCACGCCGCGTCCGCCGCCCGGCGAGGCTGCGGGTCAGGCCGCGCAATTCCTTGCGGACCGCGTCGGGGTAGAAGCCCAGCCACTGGGTCAGCTTCATCGGCGCGGTGGGCACGACCTGCACGATCAGCCCGCCGGGGCGGAGCAGGCGGGCCTGCTGCCGGACCGCCGCGGCGCGGTCGCGGATGTGCTCCAGCACCGCGAGGCTGACCACCAGGTCCGCCCGCCGCTCGGCCAGCGGCGGCCGCTCCGCCGCGCCGGCGACCAGCAGCACCCGGCCGTCGCGCGGCGGCTCCATCCGGTGCGGGTTGATGTCGAAGCCCACGACCCGGTCGGCGTGGCGCGTCAGCTCGTGGGCCGCCCAGCCGTCGCCGCAGCCGACCTCGACGATCAGCCGCCGCGGCGCGTCGCCCAGGCGCGCGAAGACCCGCCGGATCATCCAGCCGCGTTGGCGGTGCTGGTACGCCCGCGGCTCGGGCCAGTGGGCCGCGGCGTGCAGCGGCCGGAACAGGTGCTGGATCGGGTGCGGCATGGGCGGGCGATCGGCGGCGCAGACTCCGGAGCCGACGCACTTTAAGATACCCGGCTCATGCAGGCGTTCTGGGCGTTTGCCCGCGACATGCTGCGCTACCGCCGGCTGCTGGTGCTCGCCACCGCCGCCGCGTTGCTCGACGCGCTGACCGCGTTCGCGGGCTTCGGGCTGATCCAGGGCGTGCTGCGGATGACCTTCCAAGACCAGGTCACGCTCCACGCCGCCGCGGCCGATTTCCTGGGCCGGGCCGAGGTGCAGAACGTCATCGGCGACCGCACCGCGTGGGCCGCCGCGATCCCCGACGACATGTTCACCGGGTTTGTCATCGCGCTGCTGGCGATTCTGCCGCTGACCGCGTTCGGCGCGACCATGCGGTTCACGCACCAGGCGATGGCGATCACCGTGTCGCTGCGGACGGTGATGCGGGTGCGGCAGCGGGCCTACTTCAAGATGCTGCACCTGCCCGTTGAGACACCACAAACCGCGCTAGTTCCGGGGGCGGGGGGGATTCCGGGGGCGGCGAGCAGATGCTACGGCCGGATTTCACCGTCCCAGTCGTCCAGATGCACATGGCCTC
>JBCCRT010000253.1:0-1895 GCA_039201235.1 Planctomycetota bacterium | reverse complement strand
CCGATGTCGCGGCCCATAGGCATGATGGGGCGGGCGACGAGCAGCTTGTCGTACCGCTGCTCGGAGATGACCTTAGTCATGCCGGCCGCCAGCGCGAGCAGGGTCTTACCCGTGCCCGCGGTGCCGAGGAGGGTGACGAGCTTCAGGTCGTCGTCGAGCAGCAGGTCGAGGGCCATGGTCTGCTGCAGGTTGCGGGCCATGATGCCGAACACGGGCTTGCGGGGGGCGTGGACGGGCAGGAGGTGGTCGGTGTCGGCGAGCCGGCGGGCGAGGCCGGTGTGAGACTCGTCGAGCGCGTTGCGCAGGTGGACGAACTGGTTGGGCAGGACGTCGGTCCGTGTGACACTGCCGTCGGCGTCGGCGGTGTCGAGGTGCGGCTCGAGGGCGGCGAGCTCGACCTGCTTCTCTTCGTAGAGCAGGTCGATCAGGTCGCCCGGCACGTCGAGCTCGGCATAGCCGCGGTACAATCGATCGCTGTCGACCTTCTGGGCCTCGAAGTCCTCGGCGGGCAGCCCGAGCGAGTCGGCCTTGATCCGGACGTTGATGTCCTTGGAGATGACGATCGTGCGCCGCCCCTCGCGGTGCATGCGCCAGGCGACCGTAAGGATGCGGTTGTCCGGCAGGTCCTCGCGCAGGGACGCCGGGCGTTCCTCGCCGGCGAAGGCGATGCGGACCGTGCCGCCGTGGCCGTTCCACGCGACGCCCTCGGCCAGTGGCCCCTTGGCCCGCAGCTTGTCCAGTTGGCGGATCACCTCGCGGCAGTTGCGGCCGGTGTCGTCGTTGTTCTTCTTGAAGTTGTCGAGCTCTTCGAGCACCGTGAACGGGATGATCACGTGGTTGTCGTCGAACATGTAGAGCGACGACGGGTTGTGCAGCAGCACGTTGGTGTCGAGCACGAAGTGCTTGATGCGGGTGACGGCCCGCGGGCCGGCGTCGACTTCGGCGGCCAGATCGGACACGGTCGGGGCGGGGGGCGCTTGGGTCAAAGCATGTCTCCAGAAGTTTCTCCGGCGGGGCCGCGGGAGGGCCGGGGGGGGCCACAGCCTGCGCCAACTGGGTCCGCAGAGTCTATCGGCTGGCCGCGCAACCCGCCGGTAAAAACCCCCCTCACGGCCCGTCAACGCCGATTGGGCCGGGTTGACGGGGCGTTTACGCCGAAACCGTCAGCCGCGGGTCGTGGTCCCGCACCGCGGGCGGCGTGCCCGGCCCGACCCAGCGGCTCATGACCACCTCGTCGCCGTAGGTGCCGTCAGCGAAGCGCACGCTCCACCGGCGGACGCCCTCGCGGACGAAGCCGCAGCGCTCGTACAACGCGATCGCGCGGCGGTTGTAGGCGTACACCCCCAGGCGGACCACGTGGATCGCCCCGTCGTCCCGAGCGAAGCCCAGCAGCACGTCCATCAACGCCCGGCCGAGCCCACGCCCCCACCACGACCGCCGCAGCGAGATGCCCAGGTCGCCGCGGTGCCGGCCGCGCGACAACCCGGCCCCGCCGCCGAGGTTCGCCAGCCCGACCAGGACGCCGCCGCTCCACGCGCCAACCATGCAGTTGTGCGGGTTCTCGCGGCGCTGCCGGATCCAGTCCCGCTCCCAGTCGAGGGTCGGCAGGTCGTCCTCGGGCGCGAACATGATCCCGTCCGATTCCCGGCGGACCGCGTCGAGGTAGCCCAGCACCGTCTCGGCGTCATCGGGCGTCGGCGTACGCAGGTTGACCGTCGTGCCGTCGTGGAGCGTGTGTTCAACGGGTTCGAGCACGCTCACGGCTGCTCCGCCCTTGCGCTCGGGTCGCTGACCGGGGCGTTGTTGCCGTCGAGCGTCGCGGCGGCGGCCGCGCGGGCCTCGGCGGTCTTGATGCGGTTGATCGCGGCGACGTACGCCTGCGCCGCCGCCTCGAT
>JBCCRT010000252.1:0-1906 GCA_039201235.1 Planctomycetota bacterium | reverse complement strand
GGCATGGCGAACGCTTCGATCGCGATCTCGGGGTGACGCTTTTGAAACACCCGTACGAGTTCACGGGTCGCCAGCGACGAGGGATCGACGGACCTCGGGTCGGGTAGCCCCTGAGCCCGGAAGCTCACCCGCGGCGCCGCCTCGCCTCGTGTTGGCGTGGCGTCCACCGGACACACGGCACCGAAAAACAGGACCAAGCCGACCCACACGACACGCCGACACGACCCCTGCACGGTCCATCTCCCGGGCCAATCGTATCGTTCAGTAGAATCCACGATTCTGTTTTACCGAATATCGAGTTCCGCGTAAACCGGCTCAGGTGGAAGGAGGTGTTGCGCTCAGAGCCGCCCCCCCCTCAAGTCATTGACTGCGGCCACCAACGCTCCGGTGATCGCGTCGAGGAACCGTTCGCCCAGTTCGGGGGTGGCTTGCGTGGGGTCGCCGAAGCCCCCGTGCTCGGACATCTGCTCGAAAGGGCGGACCCGACCCACACGACCCGGACCCGACCCGAGCCCGAGCATGTCGATGTGCGTCAGGGCCGAGCCGGTCTGCCGGCCGTCGGGCCGGGCACGATCCATGGCCACGAGCGAAGGGTCGATGGCGAGCATGACGGCGGTCTCCATCTCCCCGGCGTGGCCCATCCCGCCCGGCCCGCTGCGGCGGACCTCGGCCATACGGGGCCCGGCCACATCCCAGTATGAAGCCGCGACAACGACCCGGTCCGGGTAGGCGTACTGCAGCCGCTCCAGCGTCACGCCGAGCATCGCGGCGTTGCCGCCGTGGCCGTTGAGGATCATGGCCTTACGGAACCCGGCGTGCATCACCGAGTCCACCGTGTCGAACAGGGCGTCGCCGAAGTGTTGCAAGTCTGTCGTGAGGGTCCCAGGGAAGTTTCGGTGGTGACGTGAACAGCCCAGCCACAGCGTCGGCGTGACCAAAAGCCCGTCGTCACACGCGGCGTCGAGCCGGCGGCACACCTCCGTGATGATCACGGTATCTGTGCTCACGGGCAGATGCAGGCTGTGCTGCTCGACCGCGGCGGTCGGCACGATCACCGGCGTGTCCCGGTCGCACCGATCGATCTCGTCCTGCCTCAGGTGCATCCACTGCACGGGTCAATCCTCGCCGAGGGGGTGCAAGCTAGGTCCGCCGAGTGCGGCGCGGGCCGCGTATACCCGGCCGGCGGTTCAGACCGCAGCATGGCTCGGCGCTTCCCACGGGTCAACCATGGCCGGGTGCCGGGCCGGGGCTCGGCGGCGACGACAGCCGCCGCAACGCCACTCGACGTCTCGGTGCGGCACCGTGATTGGACGGCCGCCACAGATCTCCGTCCGCCCGCCGTATGTCTCGGGCCAAGGCCGACACCGGCAGACGCCAGGGGGCACAGCGAGGTTGGAGCCACGGTTATCACCCACCCCCCCCGTCGCCGCCCCGCGGCACCGGACCCCGCGACGTCATACGGTCGCGTGGCTCGTAGCCCAGGCGAGCGGACACCGTCAGGTCGTACCCCGTCGGGGCGGGGACGTCGGACGCCGAAACCAGGTGCCCGAGCGCGAAACCCGCGATCGGCCGAAGGTGGCCCGCGGAACGGTCGCGGTCGGCGTCGGGCCAATCATCCTGCGACAGGTCCGCCGTAAGCCCGGCGGCGAAACCCGCCGCCAAGTCGCGCGACGTGACCGCCAACGTCCGGTTCTCGGGCTTGTCCAGATGGGACAGCCCGAAGAAATCAACGGGGTAGGGCTGGCCCAGGCGCCAGCACACGGTACTCAGCCGGCCCGCGTTGGCGTACCACCAGGCGACCTGCTCGCCGTAGAACTTGGTGATCGCGTAGTGGTTCAGCGGCCGCAGCGGGTCGCCCGTCGCCGTGGCGTGCGTCCGCGGCTCGCCGAGGTGTACGGTCACCGAG
>JBCCRT010000251.1:0-1909 GCA_039201235.1 Planctomycetota bacterium | reverse complement strand
CTGCTCAAGGAGCCGATCACGCCCGACGACCAGGCCGAGGCCGTGTTCTTCCTGCTCTCCGACGCCGCCGCGAAGACGACCGGGCAGGTGATCAACGTCGACGGCGGGCTGCACGAAGCGTTCCTGCGGTAACCCGGACTCCCCCCGGAATCTCCCATGCCTTCCACCCACCTCGCCATCGATCTCGGGGCCGAGTCCGGCCGGGTGATCGTCGGGATGCTCGACGCCGGCCGGCTGTCGCTGCACGAGGCCCACCGCTTCCGCCACCTGCCCGTGCCCACCCCCGCCGGGCTGTGCTGGGACCTCACCGGGCTGTGGCGGCACATCCTCGACGGCCTCCGCGTCGCGGCCGAGTACTGCGCCGCCGAGGGGCTCACCCCCGAGAGTGTCGGCGTCGACACCTGGGGCGTCGACTTCGCGCTGCTGTCGAAACAGGGCGTGTTGCTCGGGCTGCCCCGCTGCTACCGCGACCCCGCCTTCGACGACGCGTTCAAACGGGTCACCCAACGGCTCGAGCCGCGGGCGATCCACGAGGCGACCGGCATCCAGCTCATGCCGCTCAACTCGCTGTACCAGCTCGAAGACCGGCATCAACAAGACCCGGAGCTATTCGGCTCAGGGTCTTTGCATTTCATGCCGGACCTGCTGCACCACCTGCTGTCGGGCGTGGCGACGGTCGAGCGCACCATCGCCTCAACCAGCCAGATGGTCGACGCCCGCACCGGCGACTGGAACCGCGGCCTGCTGCAACATCTCGGCCTGCCCGACGCGATGCTCACCCCGCCGACCGACCCCGGCACCGCGGTCGGGCCGATCACCCCGGAAGTGGCCGCGGCGACGGGCCTGGCCGCGTCGGTCAAGGTGGTCCTGCCGCCGGGCCACGACACGGCCTGCGCGGTGGCGGCCGTTCCGACCGAGCCCGACATGTCCTGGTGCTACCTCAGCAGCGGGACGTGGTCGCTGCTCGGGGCCGAGCTGCCCGCCCCGCGGATCGACGACGCCACCGCCGCGGCGAACTTCACCAACGAGCTCGGCGTCGCCGGCACCGTCCGCTTCCTCAAGAACATCTCCGGCCTGTTCCTCGTGCAGGAGGTCCGCCGCGACCTGCAACGCCGAGGGCACGACCTCGACTACCCCGAGTTGACCGCGCTGGCGAGCGACGCCGAACCGGGCCGGTGCCTCGTGCCCGTGGCCGATCCCGCCTTCGCCCGCCTCGGCGACGCGGTGGGTCGCCTGCAACGCTACGCCCGCCAGACCGGGCAGCCCGTCCCCGAGACGCCCGGCCAGCTCGTGCGCAGCTGCCTCGACAGTCTCGCCCTCGAGTACCGCCGGACACTGCACCAAGTCGAAAGTCTGCTCGGCCGGACGTTCGACGTACTGCACGTCGTCGGCGGCGGGGGCAAGAACCAACTGCTCAACCAGCTCACCGCCGACGCCACCGGCAAGCCCGTCGTCGTCGGCCCGGAGGAGGCGACCGCGGCGGGCAACGTACTGGTTCAGGCGATCGGGTGCGGCCACCTGCCCGACCTCGCCGCGGCCCGCTGCGTCGTCCGCGACTCGACCGAGTTGTCCCGCGTCGAACCGAGCGGGACGGATGTCACGGCGTGGGCCGACCGCTACGCCGCGTTGCC
The DNA here is from genome assembly GCA_039201235.1 of Planctomycetota bacterium. Classification (GTDB taxonomy): domain Bacteria; phylum Planctomycetota; class Phycisphaerae; order Phycisphaerales; family Phycisphaeraceae; genus Algisphaera. Next base: position 278 of record JBCCRT010000251.1, on the reverse strand, counting down.
GGCGGTGGACGAAAACGATTGAAATCAATTCCGGGGGTTACCCGAACCGGCCCGTGATGTAGTTCTCGGTGCGTTCGTTCTCGGGGTTGGTGAAGACCCGGCGGGTCTCGCCGAACTCGATGAGGTGGCCCTCGAAGAGGAACGCGGTGTAGTCGCTGGCGCGGGCGGCCTGCTGCATGTTGTGGGTGACGATGGCGATCGTGTAGTGCTTCTTGAGCTCGTCCATGAGGTCTTCGATGGCGACCGTGGACTTGGGGTCCAGGGCGGAGCAGGGCTCG
>JBCCRT010000250.1:0-1930 GCA_039201235.1 Planctomycetota bacterium | reverse complement strand
GTACAGCGCGTGTGCACTGGGAATGGTCGATCGGGTCGGGGCGTTGATCCGTGACGACCCGTCGGCGGTGAACCGATTTGACGCCGACGGTTGCACGGCGTTGCACTGGTCGGTCCGACCGCGGCAGCGTTGGCTGGAGTCGCGCGGGCTGCCGAAAGAGGCGCACTTACGGATCACCAAGATGCTCCTGGAGGCCGGGGCGTCGGTCGACGCGGCGAACCGCCAGGAAGACGGGATGCAGGCGTTGCACCACGTCGGGGAGTGGCCCGCGTCGGAAAGTCAGGCCCGGCTGTTGGTTGAACGCGGCGCGGACATCAACGCGGCGGCGGAGCAGAACGGCTGGACACCGCTGGACTACGCCGAGGACCGCGGGCGCGACGGCATCGCCGAGGTGCTGCGGTCGCTGGGCGGGGAGGTGTCGGGCCGGCGAGCGTAAGCCGCGTTGTCGGGAGGCGTGTTCACCGTGCGTCCGAGCGCCCGAACCGCGGGCTTATCCCGGGCTTGCCCCGCCGCCCGGCCGGCTCTACCTTGCGGCCATGACACAAACCATCGCCACCGGAGTTCCCGCCGAAGCCACCGCGCCGCCGACGCCGCCGATGAAGGTCGCCTGCGGCGACGGCTCGCCGGTGGACGTCAAGCCGCTGGTCGCCAAGGGGACCGGCTTCCACGCCGCCGTGGGCTACTTCCTCGCGATCGCCGGGGCGGTGGTGATCAGCGTGATTTCCTACGGCATCGCGCTGCTCGTCATGCTCGTCGGCGCGGTCTGGGACTTCTTCCGCCGCCGCAAGGCCGAGGCCATATTGCACGGCTCGGCGATCAAGGCTGGGCCCGACCAGTTCCCCGAGTTGTACGACTGCCTCAACACCTTCGCCGACCGTCTGGGGATGTCCGACCCGCCGGACTTGTACGTCATCGAGGACAACACGCAAAACGCCGCGGCGGTCAACGTCGGGCGGCGCAAGGTGGTGCTGCTGATCGACGATATCGTCGAGGCCTGCCTCCGCAGCGGCGACCCGCGGACGCTGGCGTTCGTGATCGGCCACGAGCTCGCGCACCACCGCCTCGGCCACACCGGCACTCTGCGGGCCTACGTCGGCAAAATCTACAAACGCCTCGCCCGCCTCGACGAGCTGAGCTGCGACACGATCGCCAACGAACTGGTCGGCGACCACGCGATCTCGCTCCAGGCCCTCGCCCTGCTGCTCAGCGGCCCGCACCTCGCGGCCCACACCAACTTCGACGCCCTCGCCCGCCAGGCCGAAGAGGTCGCGAACAACAAGATGAGCAAGAAAGCCGAGAAGACGCTGACCCACCCGTTGCTGCTGCGGCGGTTCCACCGGCTGGCCCACCCCGGCTGACGCGACGGACCGCCGCCCGACCGTGCTCCACGTCGCCCTCTACCACCCCGCCATCCCGCAGAACACCGGCAACATCGCGCGGACCACGGTGGGCTTCGGAGCGCACCTGCACCTGATCCACCCGATGAAGTTCGAGGTCACCGACCACGCGGTGAAGCGCGCGGGCTTGGACTACTGGCCGTCGGTCCGGCTGACCGAACACCTCGACGACGACGCGTTTCTGGATTGGCTCGGCGATCGCCGGGTGTGGCTGATCACCAAGTTCGGGAAACACCGCTTCGACCGCCCCGCCTACGCCGACGGCGACGTGATCCTGCTGGGCAACGAGAACACCGGGCTGCCCGCGGCGTGGCGCGACCGCTGGGCCGACCGCACCGTCTACATCCCCATGCCCGGCCCCCCGGAAAGCCCCCTGGAAGGCCGGGCGAATATCCGCAGCTACAACCTCGCCAACGCCGCGGCGATCGTGCTGGCCCACGCGACCGTCAAGGCGGGTTTGGCTATGGATGAGCGCGGCTAAATCCGGCTGCGGTTCGTCATCCAGTCGGCGCGGTTCTGGATCGCGTCGCGGT
>JBCCRT010000249.1:0-1958 GCA_039201235.1 Planctomycetota bacterium | reverse complement strand
CACCGTCGCCGTCCTCGGCGACGGCGTCAACGACGGCCCCGCCCTCGCCGCCGGCCACGTCAGCATCGCCATGGGCGCCGCCGGCTCCGACGTCGCCGTCAACTCCGCCCGCATCGCCCTGATGAACAACAACCTCGACCGCCTGCCCTTCCTCGTTGAGCTCTCCCGCCAGACCGTCGCCGTCATCCGCCAGAACCTCATCCTCACGATGGTCTACATCCTCTTCATGCTCGGCCTGCTCGCCGCCGGCTTCCTCACCCCCGCCGGCGCCGCCGTCGGCCAGGTCCTCAGCAGCCTCGTCGTCATCTTCAACTCCGCCCGCCTCGTCCGCGTCGGCGAACACCTCGAACAACACGACGCCACCCCCGGAACTGCCCCGACCCGTCCCGTACACACCACCCCCGTCGCCCTCCCCGCATAAAAAAAGAAGCCCACGTTCTCCAAACGTGGGCTCCACAATCTCAAACTCAGCCACTTCTCACCCTCACCCCGCCAGCGTCTTCCCGACGCAGTGCAAGTCCTCGCACGCCTCCTTCACCCGGTCCGCCATCGCCGCCTCCCCCTTCTTCAGGTATGCCCGCGGATCGTACTGCTTCTTGACCCCGACCTCGCCGTCGACCTTCAAGACGCCGGCGTAGTTCTCGAACATGTGCGCCGCGATCGGGCGGGTGAACGCGTACTGGCAGTCGGTGTCGACGTTCATCTTGATCACGCCGTAGCCCAGCGTCTCTTCGATTTCGTGCTTCTCGCTGCCGCTGCCGCCGTGGAACACCAGCCAGAAGTAGGCGTCGTCGCCGAACTTGGCCTTGATCGCGTCCTGGCCCTGCTTGAGGATCTCGGGCTTGAGCTTCACGGCCCCGGGCTTGTACGCGCCGTGGACGTTGCCGAACGTCGCGGCGAACATGTACTTGCCGCCCTCGACGGCGGACAACCGCTCGTAGACGTAGACCATGTCTTCCGGCGTCGTGTAGAGCTGCTCGTCGGGCGTGTCCTCGCTCCCGGCCGCGCCGTCCTCCTCACCACCCACAACACCGGCCTCGACCTCCAGGACCTGGCCGATCTTCGTCATCCGCTCCAGCAGCGGCACCGCCAGGTCCATGTTCTCCTGGATCGGCAGGATCGACGCGTCGAGCATGTGCGACGAGTACAGCGGCAGCTTGCCCTCGGCCACCCGCCGCTCCGACTCCTCGATCAGCGGGATCAAAAAGTCATCGACCATCTCCGGCTGGCAGTGGTCCGTGTGGATCGCCACATTGACGTCCAGCTTCTCGGCCGCGCGGTGGATGTGCTCGGCGATCGAGATCGCACCCATCACCATGTCGCCGTTGGCCAGGCCCGACGCGAACTTCCCGCCGCCGGTGGACACCTGAATGATCCCGTCGGACTTCAGGTCCGCGAACGCCTTGAGTGCCGCGTTGGCGGTGACCATCGAGCTGACGTTGATCGCGGGGTAGGCGAACTTGTTCTCGAACGCGTTGTCGAGCATCTTGCAGTACGTCGCGTAATCGGCCACGGGCATCGGCGGGTCCTCTTCGAGGGTTGGGGTAGGGGCGACCCTCACGCAGGTCGCAGCGGCGCGATCATAACGGGGGCCGGAAACTCGTACAATCCGCAGCGAATGAGTGGGTTTTTAGCCTCCAGCCTGACCCGGCCCAAAGGGTTCACCGCGGCGTCGGCGACGTGCGGCATTAAGCCGAGCGGCAAGCCGGACCTCGCCTTGATCGTCGCCGACCGCCCGTGCGCCGCGGCCGGCGTGTTCACCCGCAACAAGGTCAAGGGCGCCCCGGTGATCGTCGCGCGGCGTCACCTGCGCGGCCGCACCGCCCGGGCGATCGTCTGCAACAGCGGCATCAGCAACGTCGCCACCGGAAAGCGTGGCCTCGACGACGCCGCCGCCATGTGCCGGGCCACCGCCGACGCGATCAACGACGGCTGCACGCCGCGGCAGGTCCTGCCCT
>JBCCRT010000248.1:0-1958 GCA_039201235.1 Planctomycetota bacterium | reverse complement strand
TGGGGTCGCGGTGCGGGAGCTGTTCGAGCTGAGCAACCGGCTGCCGACGCCGCACCCGCGGCTGCTGGTGGACACGGCCGGGGTCGCGCTCGTGCCGTCGGGCGGCATGGGCATGCTGCTGACGATCCGCAAGCGGTTCCTCGCCGTCGGCGGGCAGCTGCACGTCGCGCTGCAGGACGCGAACATCCGCCGCGCATTCGCCGTGGCGAACCTGGACCGGATGCTCCGGCTGTTCGAGACGGCGGACGCGGCGTTGGCGGCGTTCAAAAAGTAAGCCGCTTGCGGCTTAGCCCGACAACACGTCGCGTTGACGCGCCACCTCGAACCCCAACACCGACACGGCCGCGACTGTGCCGAGCGCGTGGTCGAACCGCCGGGCGTACGGCACCCGCAGCACGACGTCGGCCTTGGCCAGCAGCGAGCGTTTCACGCCGCGTTTCTCCCCGCCGACGATCAGCAGCAGCGGGGCGGTGAGGTCGGCCGCGCGGAGGTCGATCGCCTCCGGGTGGTCGTCCGCGGTGGCGGCGACGGTGTGGCCGCGGTCGGCGAAAAACGCCGCGGCGTCATCGATCGACTCGGTGATCGCGAGCGGCAGGAACTCGCTGGTGCCGGCCGAGGCGCGGGCGACCACCGCCGCGGCCGGGGCGCGTCCGTCGGGGGCCGGCGTATCGGGAGCGAGCCAGTTCCGGGGGCGGAGCACGACGCCGTGGCAGCCCGCGGCGTAGAGCGACCGCAGCGCCTGGCCGAAGTTGAACGGGTCCTCGACCCCGTCGAGCACGACGTAAAACCCGCGCTCACCCCCGGAATGGGCCAAGAGTTCTTCTAGACTCAGGAACGCCCGCGGCCCGACCGCGGCGACGACCCCGCCGTGGCCCGGGTGCCCGGCGACCCGGTCGAGCTCGTCCCGCTCGACGCGTTGCAGCTCGACCCGCCGGGCCTTGGCCGCCCGGCGCAGCGGCTCGAGCTTGCGGTGGTCCAGCGCCGCGTCGGCCCACAGCCCGGCCACCTCGCGGGTCCCGGCGGAGAGGGCGGCCTCGGCGGCGATGAGGCCGAAGAGGGGGGTGGTCGGGGGCTGGGTCATGGTCGAAGTCGCGGTGCGTGGCGGTTTGCCGCTGCCCCGCGGCGGCGATACCTTACGACGTTCACGTAACTTCGCACGAAAGCCAATCATGAAAGTCATCTGTGATCGCGGGGCGTTGGTCGAGTCGCTGGGGCTGGTCGGCGGCGTGGTGGTCTCGCGGACGCCCAAGCCGGTGCTGACCTGCGTCAAGCTCACCGCGGGCGACGCCGAGGGCGGGCTCGTGCTCGAGGCGACCGACACCGAGGTCTCGGTCCGCCTCTCGACGCCGCGGGTCGAGGTCCAGGAGCCGGGCGAGGCGCTGGTCCCGGCCGACAAGCTGCAGCAGATCGTCCGCGAGTCGATCGACGCGACGGTGACGATCCACACCGAGGGCGACGTCGCGCATATCACGGGCCAGGACTCGAAGTTCAAGGTCTTCGGCCACCCGCCGACCGACTTCCCCGCCGCCGCGGCCGACGACGGCGAGTCGGACTTCACCCTCACCGCCGGCGAGCTGCACCGCCTGATCTCCCAGACGCTTTTCGCCACGGCGAGAGAGAACTCGCGGTACGCCATCAACGGCGTGCTGGTCGAACGTACGGGCAACAAGCTCGCCGTCGTCGCCACCGACGGCCACCGCCTCGCGCTGGCCAAGGGCGCCTGCTCGGCGAACAACGACAAGACGCGGTCCGCCATCGTGCCGACCAAGGCGCTCAACCTCCTGCTGCGGCTGTTCGACGACGCCGAGCAGACCGTCTCGGTCAAGGTCGCGGACAACCAGGTGCGGTTCACCACCGACGAGGCGGTGCTGGTGTCGAACCTCGTCGAGGGCAACTTCCCGCCCTACGCCGACGTGATCCCGAAGGACGGGGACAAGAAGGCGTCGCTGGCGACCGAC
>JBCCRT010000247.1:0-1965 GCA_039201235.1 Planctomycetota bacterium | reverse complement strand
GATGCGGATGTAGAACTTGCGCATCTTGCCGGAGATCGTGGCGATGATCTCGTGGTCGTTCTCCAGCTTGACGCGGAACATCGCGCTGGGCAGCGACTCGATGACCTCGCCTTCGAACTGGAGCATGTCTTCTTTGGGCACGTACGTGGGGTCCGGGGTTCGGGGTCTGGGGTGCGGGGTTGAAACTTCCGGGGGAACTTCCGGGGGTTAGTTGCCGTCGGTCAGGACTTCGGCGCCGGTGGCGGTGACGGCGACGGTGTGCTCGTAGTGGGCGGCGGGTTGGCCGTCGAGGGTGACGACGGTCCAGCCGTCGTCGAGGGTCTTCACTTCACGGGTCCCGAGGGTGAGCATCGGCTCGATGGCGAGCACGAGGCCCTCACGGAGTTGGATGTCGTTTTTCAGGAGTTCGCGGTTGACGAAGTTGGGGACCTTGGGTTCCTCGTGCATGCTGCTGCCGATGCCGTGGCCGACGAAGTCCCGCACGACGCCATAGCCGCGGTCCTCGGCGTATTTCTGCATCAGGCGAGCGATCTGGCTCCAACGCTTGCCGGGGCGGGCCTGGTCGACGGCGATCTGGAGGCAGTGCTCGGTGGCCTCACACATCTTTCGGGTCGGTTCGGGCACGTCGCCGACGAGGTAGGTGTTCGCCGCGTCGCCGCACCAGCCGTCGACTTTGACCCCGCAGTCGATGCCGACGACGTCTCCATCGCGGATGGGGGTGTCGTCGGCGATGCCGTGGACCACGACCTCGTTGACGCTGATGCACAGGTGGGCGGGGAAGCCCTCGCCGGGCTTGTAGGTCGGATAGTTCTTGAACAGCCCGACCCCGCCGTGTTCGCGGATCAGCCGGTCCGCCGCCTCGTCGATCTCCCGGGTGGTGGTGCCGGGTTGGCACATCTGCCGGCACATCTCGTGTACCCGCCGGACCACGCGTCCGGCGACCCGCATCTTGTCCAGCTCGTCGCGCGACTTGAGCCGGACACCGCTTTTCTGCTTTCGCTTGAGTCTGACCACGGACTCGGCCCGTTTCCCGGGCCGCGCCCGTCGAATCGTCGATTGTACCGCGGCCCGCGTCACTTGACAATCCGCCTCAAGAGTGTTCAGGCCCCGCCCCGCGCCCCGCGGATCTTGGCCCCGCCGCCGCCGCCCGGGCCGCCGCCGCCCAGGAACCCGGCGTAGTTGCGCATCATCAGGTTCGCCTCGATCCGCTGGACGAAGTCCAGCATCACGCTGACGGTAATCAAGAGCCCCGTTCCGCCGAGGAACTGGGCCACCGTGAACGGGATCTCGAACAGCCCCATCACGATCGTCGGGATCACCGCGATGACCGACAGGAAGCCGGCCCCGACGTAGGTGATCCGCTCCATGACGGTCTCGAGGTACTCGGCCGTCCGCGGCCCGGGTCGGAGCCCCGGGATGAAGCTGCCGTTGTCGCGGAGCTGGGTCGCCATCTCTTTGGGCTGGAACTGCACCGTGGTCCAGAAGTAGGCGAAGAAGTAGATGAGCCCGATGTAGATCAGCGCGTACAGGTAGCCCGTCATGTTGGCGAACTCGTCCTGCAGCAGCGTGAACGCCCCGCGGAAGAAGCGGAAGATGACGCCGCCCTCGGCGTCGGCCGGGAAGATCTGGCCGGTCCAGTTGAACAGCATCGACGGGAAGATCATCAGCGAGCTGGCGAAGATGATCGGCATCACGCCGCCGTGGTTGACGCGGAGCGGCAGGTACGACTTCTGCCCGCCGTAGACCCGCCGGCCGCGGGTGTGCTTGGCCTGTTGGATCGGGATGCGGCGCTGGCCCTGCGTGATGACGATCGAGCCGGCGACGACGACGACGAAGGCGATCAGAAGGAAGATCACGGTGTCGATGCCGTAGCTGCCCTGCTCGCCGCCGAGCGAGAAGCCGGAGACGATCTGGGTGATGGCCCCGGGCATGGCGGCGATGATGCCGGCGGTGATGATCAGCGAG
>JBCCRT010000246.1:0-1996 GCA_039201235.1 Planctomycetota bacterium | reverse complement strand
GACCCGGCCGGCGGCTTTGGCTTCGAGCAGGACGTCGAGCACGCCGGCGTCGATGCGGGCGTCGACGTCGCCGGGCGTGTCGATCGCGTGCATCTGCCAGAGGTCGAGCCGGTCGGTCCGGAGGCGGGCGAGGCTGTCGTCGAGGTGTTGGCGGGCGGTGGCGGCATCGCGGGCCATGGTCTTGGACATGAGGAAGACGTGGTCGCGGAAGCGTGGCGTGAGGTGTCGGCCGTACATTCGCTCGCTCTCGTGCGGGCCGTAGCTCTCGGCCGTGTCGAAGAAGCGGATACCGGCGTCGATCGCGGCACGGACGATGCGCTCGGCCCCGGCGTCGTCGTAGAACCGGCTGAGGTGCCAGCCGCCGAAACAAGCGAGCGTCACCCGCTCGTCGGCCCGGCCGAACGCCCGGGTCGGCAGGACGCGCCCCAATGCGTCGATCTCGCCTTCCGCCGCGGCGGCTGCCTGGGTCCAACGCAGCCAGCCGGTGCCGGTGAACGAGCCGATGCCGAGGGCGGCCAGCAGGGAGCGACGGTTGATCATTTCAGCAGGATATTGGGTACTGCCGTGTGTTTCTCGCACCGTTGCGTTGCCTGTCGGGCGGACGGGTTGGACACGCGCGGTCGAATCACTTGATTTACAGTGTTGTGTGGTGCCGGACCCGTTCTGCCCGGACAGTGCCGACGGGGCTGCCGGATCGTCTTGCGTCACCCGCCGTAGCGCGACGGAGCGTTTCTTTGCCGACCGATGACCGAGCGGTCAAACACAAGCTGTTGGATACGGCCGCGCGGCTGTTCGCCGAGCACGGGCCCGACGGTGTGAGCCTGCGTGAGATCGCCGCGGAAGCGGGGGTGACCCACGGCAGCATCCGCTACCACTTCGAGACTAAGGAGAAGCTGTACCTCGCCGCCGTGTGGGAGGTGGGTGGTCTCAACGACCCGGGCGTGAAGCATCACGCCCTGGGCCCGCCGCCGGCCGAGCTTGTCTCGGCCGAGGAGGGCGAGCGGCGGCTGCGTGACCTGATTCATCGCTTGGTGAACCAGCAGGTCCGGATCAGCGAGGACCCGATCGCGGCGATGGCCATGTTGCGGGGGGAGGTGCTGCGCGACGGAGGGCCCGACCCCGCGGTCTTCCGCCGGGTGATCCACCCCGGACACGAACACGTCAAGTGGCTGATCCGTTCGATCCGCCCCGATATCGTCGACGACCGTTCGTTGGAGATCCTGGCTTTCAACATCATTTTTCAGTGCGTCATGGTCCGCGTCGGAAGCGGGATCATCCGCAAGCTTTTCAAGAAGAAGCGCGTGAGCCGTGCGGACGGCGACGAGATCGCGCGGCACATCGCCGAGGTGTCGCTCGGTGGTTTGCGTGAGTTCAGGCTCAAGCCCCGTGCGTAGCGTGGGGTCCATCTCTTGCTGCGACAGTGCGGCCCGGGGAAACCTCTTGTGTCAAACTATCCCGACGGATACTATCCACTGGGATAGTTACTTAATCGATGTTCGATCTCCCTCCGGCCGGAGGGCGGGGCATACGCAAGAAGGAGAATCCTTTGCGAGTGAGCATGGGGTGCGTCGGCGTGGGGCGATGCTCGGCACAATCGGGGTGTTCTACGAGCGGCACCGACAGGTGGTGGGTCGGGACCGCGTTGACGTTGGCCGCGGGCTTGAACCTGGTGGGCTGTGGCGAAGCGGACGTGTCCGGCGAGGGCCCCTCGCCGCAGAGCGTCGGGGTGGTGGAGCTCAGCCTGGGCGTGCCGCGTACGGAGACCCTGGTCGCCGGCGTGGTCGAGCCCTACCGCCGGTCGGACCTGAGTTTTGATATCGCCGGTCTGGTCGGGTCGGTGATCGACTTGGGTGAAGAGGCGCAGGGCCCCCAGCTCGACGGGTCCGGAAGTCTTCTGCTGGGTCCCGACGGCGAGCCGGTCCGCGAAGGGACGCCGATCGCCACCCTCGACGCGACGCGTTTCCGGCAGGCGGTGGCCGCGGCGGAGTTGGCGTTG
>JBCCRT010000245.1:0-1997 GCA_039201235.1 Planctomycetota bacterium | reverse complement strand
GGGTTCGGAGCCGGGCTCGAGGGTGGGGAGGACGAGGTCGTCGTCGTCCATGAGGCGGCGCATGTAGTGGCCGGCGACGCGGCGGCGGGCGTCGAGCATGGCGTCGAGGCGGTCCATCTGGGCGAGGCCGAGGGCGGCGCTCACTTCGGAGAGGCGGTAGTTGTAGCCGAGGCGTTCGTGGGCGAGCCACGATCCTGCCGTGCGGTCGTTGCCGGTGTGGGCCTGGGTGGCGCGGCCTTGGTTTCTGAGGCTGATGCAGCGGTCGGCGAGTTGGTCGTCGTCGGTGACGATGAGTCCGCCTTCGCCGGTGGTGATTTGTTTGTTGGGGTAGAAGCCGTAGACGCCGACGCGGCCGAAGGAGCCGACGGCGCGGCCGTTGGCGGCGGTGCCGCCGAGGGCTTCGCAGCAGTCTTCGATGAGGGGGATCTCGTGGCGTTGGGCGATGCGTTCGAGTTCGGCGAGGTGGGTGGTGTTGCCGAAGACCTCGACGGCGATGATGGCTTTGGTGTTTTCGGTGATGGCGGCTTCGACTTTGGCGGGGTCGAGGTTGAGGGAGGTGGGGCAGATGTCGGCGAAGACGGGGGTGGCGCCGACCATGAGGGCGCAGTTGGCGGAGGCGATGAAGGAGAAGGGGGGGGTGATGACCTCGTCGCCGGGGCCGACGTTGAGGGCGAGCAGCGCGAGGTGGAGGCCGGCGGTGCCGGAGGAGACGGCGACGCCGCGTTGGCGTCCGGAGCGTTGGGCGACGGTGTGTTCGAAGGCTTCTTGCTTCGGGCCGATGGAGAGGCGGCCGCTGCGGAGGGTGGCGGCGACGGCGTCGATCTCGGCGTCGGTGATGTTGGGCTGGCTCAGCGGCAGGTCGCTCATGGGCGGTGGGGGTGGTCCGGGGAAATTCCGGGGGGGCAAACGTGATAGAAACGTGGTCCTGACCTATCGGCCGATCCGCGGCGGGTTCGTCAGGGGCGGGCGAGGACGGCGGTGATGGCTTCGTCGGCTTGGCCGGTCCGGCGGAGGTAGGCCCAGGCGGTCTGGATGCGGAGCGACTCGTCGAGGCGGTCGTCGCCGCGGACGAGACGGGAGAGGGCTTGGGCCTCGTCGTCGGTCAGCGGCTCGGGCCGGCGTACGCGTTGGACCATGGCCAGGGCGGCGGTGGGGCGGTCGGTGAAGGGGGGCAGGGCGGCGCAGATGCGTTGCGCGGCTTCAGACCGGCTGCGGATCAGGCCCAGCAGGACAGCCCGGCGGCGGGCGTCGTCGGTCGCGTCGGTGGCGAGCAGGTCCAACAGCCGGCGTTCGGCGAGGTCGGGGTCGAGCTCGAGCAGGGTCTGGGTGGCGGTGGCCACGGCGTCGAGGCGGCGGGCCCGGCCGCGGAGCTCGCCCGGCGGGGTCTGCTCGATGACCGCCCGGGCCAATTCGGGCGACGCGGTCTGCCGGGCGTAGTCGGCCGCCCACCGGCAGGCCCTCGGGTGGCCGAGGCCGATCAGGTCGGTGACAGCTGTTTCGGCCCCGACGGCTCGGGTCGGATCGAGCCGTGCTTGCACCACGGCCGCGGCGGCGACGCCGAGCGTGGCGATGAGTTCGTCGTCGTCGGTGGTCATCGGCGCGAAGCGGTCGGGCTCGACCCACGGCGCGACTTCCAGCCCGGTCAGCGCGAGCCGGGTCCGCCACGACACGTCGCGGGTTTCGGTGATGCGTTGGGTCCAGCGCCGCTCGGCGTCCGCGTCGCCGAAGCGGATGGCGACTTTGAGCGCCTGCGCCTCGAGGGCCGGGGGCAGGTCGTCGCGTTCGGACAGGCGGCCGGCCCAGTCGCCCGACCGCGGCAGGCCGTGGGTCCAGGCTGTGTCGAGCAGCATGCCGACGACGGCGAGTCGGTCGGGGTCGTCGCCCCGGGCGAGGCGCTGCAGCGTCGCGGTCCCGGCCGGGTCGCCGAGTTCATGCAGGAGCAGGGCCGCGAGGCCGCGTCGTCCCGGGGCTTCGTGGGTCAGCCCGTCGCGGAGCCG
>JBCCRT010000244.1:0-2031 GCA_039201235.1 Planctomycetota bacterium | reverse complement strand
CGGCGTTGTGGGTCAGGGTGTTCTCGGCCAGGTCCTGCATGACGCGTTCGAGGTCGCGGTTGTTGCGGTCGTGGAACATCACGTTCTCGTCGAGCGGCTCGGGGCGGGCGGTCAGGCCGTCGCGGCGGAAGCTCAGTTGCCGGGTGCTACGGAGCTCGAGCGGGCCGGTGTTCGGGGTGCGGGACGCGCGGCGGGCCTCGACCGCTCGGCCGAGCTGCTCGCGGAAGTGCGCGACGCTGAGGTCCTTCGGCCGGTAGTACGGCGTCGAGAGGTTCGCCACGTTCTCGGCGATCACGCGGTGGCGGGCGCCGGTGAACTGCACGAGGCGTTCGAGCACGGGCATCGCGCCGCCGTTGAACATGCCCGCGATCATGGGGTCACCTCGCTCACCCGGGGCGTACCGCAATCGCGGTGCCGGGGGTGCCGACGCCGCTGGGGGGCGGGGCGGGCGATCGCCGAAAAACCGCCGCGCAGGTTTTGCGCGGACGACCCGCTGCGGCTGCGCAGCATGGTGCTTTCGGGGGTGTCACACCGTGGCGGCAACGAGGTTCTGCTCCTTCCATTTCTTGAGCTTGAGCCCGAGGGTGCGGACGCCGATGCCCAGGGCCGCGGCGGCGCGGGTGCGGTTGCCGTGGTAGTGCTCCAGGGCGTGGAGGATGCGCTGGCGTTCGACCTCTTCCAACGGTGTGACCTCGGACGGTAATTCTGGAGCGATCGCCGGGGCTTGCAGGGGCGGGCTGCCCGTCACGCTTATCGTCGGGGCCGACGCTTGCGTACTTCCGGGGGGTAGGGATAAGAGCCACGGGCGGATCAGGTCGGCGGCGATCACGTTGGGCTTGCTCAGCACGCTGGCGCGTTCGCAGATGTTCTGCAGCTCCCGCACGTTGCCGGGCCAGTGGTACGCCTCGAGCAGCGCGACGGCGTCGGCGTCGAACCGCTTGGCGTCCCGCCCCTCGCGCAGCGCGACCTGCTGCAGGAAGTGCTCGGCCAACAGCCCGATGTCCCGGCCGCGGGCCCGCAGCGGCGGCAGCGGGATCGGCAGCACGTTCAGCCGGTAGTACAGGTCCTGACGGAACGAGCCGTCGGCCACGCTCCGCGACAGGTCGCGGTTGGTCGTGGCGATCACGCGGACATCGACCTGCATCGTCAGCGACGAGCCCACACGCTCGAACTGGCCCTCCTGCAACACGCGGAGCAGCTTGGCCTGAAGCGTCGGGCTGATCTCGCTGACCTCGTCGAGCAGCAGCGTCCCGCCGTCGGCCAGCTCGAACCGGCCCTTACGCAGCTGGTCGGCCCCGGTGAACGCGCCCTTCTCGTGACCGAACAGCTCGGACTCCAGCAGGCTGCTGGAGAGGGCTGCGCAGTTGAGGCAGAGCATGATGCGGTCGCGGCGGGGCGAGTGGGCGTGGATGGTGCGGGCGACGACCTCTTTGCCGGTGCCCGATTCGCCCTGGATCAGGACGGTGCCGTGGGAGTGGGCGATCTGTTGGATCTGCTGAGCGACGCTGCGCATCGGCGGGGACTGGCCGACGAGGGCGGGCGACCCGGGGCCGGGGCCGCCGCCGTTTCCGCTGCGGAGCGTGGCGTTCTCCAGGAGCAGCCGGCGGTGCTCGACGGCGCGGCGGACGACCATGACGAGCTGGTCGCCCTCGAAAGGCTTCTGGACGAAGTCGAACGCGCCGGCCTTCATCGCCGAGACCGCGTCGTTGATGCTGCCGTAGGCGGTCATGAGCACGACGGGGAGCTGGTCGTCGGCCTCGGCGAGGCGTTGGAGCAGCTCGAGGCCGTCCATCTCGGGCATCTTGAGGTCGGTGACGACGGCGGCGGGCCGGTGCTTGGCGACGAGGCGGAGCGCCGCTTCGCCGTGGGGCGCGGCGACGACGGTGTAGCCGGCGCGTTGGAGGGTCGCGCCGACCGAGTCGCGCATCATCTGCTTGTCGTCGACGACGAGGACCTTGGTGCTCATGCGGCGGGCTCCAGCGGAGAATTTCCGGGGGGGGACGCTAAGCCGCAAGCGGCTTGGGGAAGAGG
>JBCCRT010000243.1:0-2040 GCA_039201235.1 Planctomycetota bacterium | reverse complement strand
GATCGTCGCCCTGCTGCTCGAGGTGCCGACCAAGCTGACGGCCAAACAGAAAAACCTGCTGCGCGAATACGCCGAGAGCGAAGACCACGACGTGCTGCCCGAGAACAAGAGCTTCTGGGGCAAGATCAAGCAACACCTCGGCTAGCGCCGACCACGACCATGAACCGCGACGAAACACCTTTCGAAGAAGCGGCGGCCGGCGAAGACCAGCCCCCGGCCGAGGACTACCTGCCCGAAGACGACGCGGCGGTGAGCGAGTTCGACCTCACGCCCGACGGCGAAGAGCCGACGCTCGAGGGTGGTGAAGAAGACCCGGCCTTGGCCGCGCTGCGGGCCGAGCGTGACGAGCTGCAGGCCAAGCTGCTGCGGACCGCGGCCGACTACCAGAACTACGTCCGCCGCTCGACGCAGAACCTCGAAGCCACGAAGCAGGAGACGCTGATGCGGGTTGCTAAGGCGCTGGTCGGCGTGCTGGACAACTTCGACCGCGCCCTGGAGCTCGACCCCGAGACGACCTCGGCCGACGACCTGCGCGGCGGCGTCGCGTCGATCCACGCGTCGCTGCTGCAGGGCCTCGAGGGCTTCGGCTTCCGCAAGCTCGACGTCGAGCCCGGCGACGCGTTCGACCCCAACCTGCACGAGGCCCTGATGCGGCAGCCGGCCGAGGGCGTCGAGCCCGGCCATATCGCCGCCCGGCTGATGCCCGGGTATGTGCTCAACGACCAGCCGGTACGGCCGGCGCAAGTCAGCGTTGCGGAGTGAGCCCGTTTGGCAAACGGGCTTCCTACAGTGGCGGCATGAAAGTCGCCTTCTTCAACACCAAGCCGTACGACCGGCGGTACTTCGACGCGGCCAACGCCGAGCTCGAGGCGCCGCACGAGCTGAACTACCTCGCTCCGCGTTTGGATGTCGATACCGCCCCGATCGCCGCGGGGCACGACGCGGTCTGCCTGTTCGTCAACGACGATGGCGACGCGCGGGTGATCGATCGGTTGAGTGAGGCAGAGGTCAAGCACCTCGCGCTACGCTCGGCGGGGTTCAATCACGTCGATCTCGAGGCGGCGAAGGCGGCCGGGCTCACCGTCTGCCGGGTGCCGGCCTACTCGCCCCACGGCGTGGCGGAGCACGCGGTCGCCCTGATGCTCGGGCTCAACCGCAAGACCCACCGCGCCTACCACCGGGTCCGCGAGTCGAACTTCGCGCTCGAAGGACTCATGGGTTTTGAGATGCACGGCCAGACCGCCGGCGTCGTGGGCACCGGCAAGATCGGCGCGGCCGCCGCCCGCATCCTCGTCGGCTTCGGCTGCCGGGTCTTGGCCTACGACAAGCGCGAAAACGACGAGCTGACCGCGCTCGGCGTCGAGTACGTCGCGCTCGACACGCTGCTGAGCGAATCGCACGTCGTCACGCTTCACTGCCCGCTGCTGCCGGCGACGCACCACCTGATCAACGCCGAGACGCTGGCGACTATGCGTGAGGGCGCGATGCTGATCAACACCAGCCGCGGCGGGCTGGTGGACACGTCTGCCGCGATCGAGGCGCTCAAGACCGGCAGGCTGGGGCACCTGGGCCTCGACGTCTACGAAGAGGAAGACGCCTTGTTCTTCGAGGACCACTCCGACGACATCCTTCGCGACGACGAGTTCGCCCGGCTGCTGACGTTCCCCAACGTGCTGGTCACGGGGCACCAGGCGTTCTTCACCGCCGAGGCCCTCACGCAGATCGCGGCGGTGACGCTGGACAACCTCACCCGGCTCGAAGCGGGCGACGCCTGCGAGAACGCCCTGTAGAAGCCGCGGCGGGTGGGTACCAGCGGCTTCGCTTCGCTCAGCCGCGGCGTGGGGGGGTATTACACTTGGGTCTTGCCCGACGCAGCGCCCACAAACGGTGAACCGGATGCGAAGCGGCTGACCACGCCGGTCGCCGAACTCCCGGGCGTGGGCAGAGCGCGGGCGGGCAAGCTGCGTCGGCTCGGCGTCCTGACCGTCACCGATCTGTTGCGCTACGGTCCGATGCGGTACGAGACCGAGGCGGCCGAGG
>JBCCRT010000242.1:0-2060 GCA_039201235.1 Planctomycetota bacterium | reverse complement strand
GCTCGACCAGCTCCGCGGCGGGGCCGGCGGACGCGTCGACGCCGCGACCCAGGCCACCAAGCAGCACCCCGCCGACTTCATGCTCTGGAAACGCGACCCGGCCCACCTCATGAAGTGGGACCCCCGCAACCCCGAGTGGGGGCTCACCGGGCCGGCGGCCGAGCTCGGGCCCGGCTACCCCGGCTGGCACATCGAGTGCAGCACGATGGCGATGCGCGTCCTCGGCGCCGAGGTCATCGATATCCACACCGGCGGCGAAGACCTGATCTTTCCGCACCACGAGTGCGAGATCGCCCAGTCCCGCGGCGCGACCGGCCGCGACCGCTTCGCCAACGTCTGGATGCACGCCCGACACCTCATGGTCGAGGGCGAGAAGATGTCCAAGTCCAAGGGCAACTTCTTCACCGTCCGCCAGATTTTGGACGGGCAGTTCACGGGCCGCGCGGTCGATCCCGCGGTGCTGCGCTACGAACTCATCAAGGCGAACTACCGCAGCCGGATGAACTTCACCAAGCGCGGCCTCGAAGACTCGGCCGCGAACGTCCGCAAGATCCGCGACGCCGCCGCGTCGTTCTCCGAGCGGGCCGACACTCCCGGTGAGGTCGGGCTAGACCACCCGGCGGTCGAGCGCTTCGCCGCCGCCCTCTGCGACGACCTGAATATCGCCGCGGCACTGGGCGTGGTGTTTGAGTTCCTTAGCGACCCGCCGGACGACCCGGCCGAGGCGTGGGGCGTGCTGCAGAAGTTCGACGTCGTGCTCGGCGTGCTGCCCGCCGGTACAGAAGCCTCCGACGACTGGCCGGCCGAGCGGGCCGCCGCCCTCGACGCCGCCCGCGCCGCGAAGGACTACGCCGCCGCCGACGCGATCCGCACCGAGATCCAGGACGCCGGCTACGAGGTCAAGACGACCCCGGACGGCACCGTCGTGACCAAACAGTTGGCCTGATGATCGGTTTAAACCAGCCGCCTACGCCGCGTCGATCTCGACGCCCTCGTAGTGGTACCGCTCCGCGATGAACTGCTCCAGCGGCCGGACGTCGGCGATCACCACGTCGAACGGCACCGCCAGGCTCCGCAGCATGAACGCCAACGCCGTGTCCAGCGTCTCCTCCGTCGTCGCGCACACCAGGTGGCCCTCCGGCCCCAACGCCAGCGGCAGCACCAGATAGTCCCACGCGTCCGCCGGCCGCACGTGCCCCAGCACCGCCGGGTCGTGCGTCACCCGCGACAGATTCAAACGCATCGCGTGCCCCCGGAAGTACCGGGTGAGTTCGGCGAGCAGCTCCGCCGCCGGCACCCCCGCCGCCGCCTCGGCCACCTCCAGCAAACAGCTCGGCTCGCCCTCCGCCACCCCACCGATCGCGTCGTGGATCGCTTGCGTCTGCCGGGGGTCGAGCCCCAGCGGGGCGGCCAACGCGTCGGTTATCTGGTCGGGGGTCATCGTCAACTCCGGCGGGCAACACGCACAGGCACCACCGTTGCCATCGGCCGATCGCCACCCACAGTTGAAGGAATTGAAACCAAGGGACCGGGGGCCAGGGATCAGGTTTACATCCCGGCAATCACTTTTTGCCCGCCCCCGCTTGGCGAAACGCCTCCACCGCCCCCGTCAGGTACGGCACCCCCGACAGCACCGTCACCACCACCGTCGCGTACACCAACCCGTCCCGCACCCACCCCAGCACCGGGTAGTTCCGGGGGTCCAGCGCCACGATCAGCAGCACCACCGGCACGACCACCGACTGCAGGATCATCTTGAGCTTGCCGATGCGGTTGGCCCCGAACGACACGCCCGCCTTCTCGACCTCGCCCCGCAGCCCGGTGACCAGCAGCTCGCGGGCCAGCACCAGCACGACCATCCACGGGTACACCCCGCTGGCCATCGTGCGATGCGCCCCTGCCGCCACCGCCGCGGGGTCCAGGAACCGCGGGCTGCCGAGGTAGATCACCGCCCCGAGGATCAGGATCTTGTCGCAGAACGGGTCCATGATCCGCCCGAACCGCGACTCGACGTCCCACCGCCGGGCCAGGTACCCGTCCAGCGCATCGGTCAGCGCCGC
>JBCCRT010000241.1:0-2072 GCA_039201235.1 Planctomycetota bacterium | reverse complement strand
TTCGGACGCGACCACGCCGGAAGCGATTTCCGCCGCGCTGCCGGTGGTGACGTTGGACGGCGCGTTGTTCCAGGTCAGGGTCGTCTCGTCCCACGTGTCTTCGCCGGTGACGCCGTCGTTGATCGCGTAGACGTTGATCGGTAGGCCGTTGTTGTCGCTGCCGCTGAAACTAAACGTGATGGCGAGCTCGGCGTCGGTGATCGGGCCGGTGAACGAGCTGAGGTCGAAGCGGATGTAGGCCTTGCGGGCGAAGCTCAGGTTGTCGGCCGGCAGGACGCTGACGATCCCCGCGGTCCCGCCGCCCTGCACGTTGTTGGCCTCGGCGCCGCCGCGGATCGTTCCGTCGGCGGAAGGGGTCAGGACGGCGGCAGAGATCGGGCTGGCGATCACGCCCGTGGCGGCGGCGAGACCGAATAGAAAGTCGCGGCGAAGATTCAGCATGGTTCCTCCTGTGGAGTGGCGGGAAGGGAAAACAAGTCAAAAAAGACACGATTCGGATGCAGAAACCGGACGGGTTTTACTCCCTTATGAAAGTACCGCCGGGCCGCAATATTGCCATGCAACATGACGTAGACATTTTGTAATATTGCGCAAACGCCCGCAGCCCCGAAGGAACGTTTGATGATGATCCTGGCCCTGCTCAACTGCGTGCACGACTACGGCCGGCGAGCGCTGGAGGGCATCGCCCGCTACGGCCACGCCCACGGCACCTGGACGCTGAGCCTGCACCACGAGGAGCAGGTGCGGCAGGTCCTGCCCCGGTTGGACCCGCGGGTCCGCGGCATCGTCGCCCACGCCTACGGCAAGAAGCTGCTCGAGACCCTGCGCGGCTGCGGTGTGCCGACGGTCAACACCTCGGCGGTCGCGGCGGGCGTGAATCTGCCCAGCGTGCTCACCGACAACCGAGCGATCGGGGCGATGGCGGCGGACTATTTCGTGACCCGCGGCCACCGCCGGCTGATGGTGTTCGAGTACCCGCCGTGGGCGCACTCGGTGGAGCGGTCGGACGCTTTCCGCCGGGCCGCGTTGGAGGCCGGCGTCGAGACGACGCGGGTGGTGCTGCCCTCCTGGAAACGGGCGGAAGCCGCGGTCGCGGACGCCCTGCGTGAGACGCCGACCCCGTTGGGCTGTTTCGCCGGCAGCGACAGCATCGCGGTCTTCGCGGTGCGGCAGGCGCTCGAGCTGGGGCTGGCGATCCCTGAGCAGGTCGCCGTGCTCGGGGTCGATAACGACACCCTGACCACGCGGATGATGACGCCGACGATTTCCAGCATCGAGGTGCCGTGGGAGAAGCTGGGCTTCGAGGCGGCGGCGACGCTGGACCGGCTGATGCGGGGCGAGGCGCCGCCGGACGGGCCGCTGCGGATCGCGCCGACGGGCGTGGTGACCCGGCAGACGACCGACGGCCTTGCGGTCGAAGACGAGGACGTGGCCGCCGCGGTCAGCTACGTCCGGCAGCACGTCGGCGAGCCGTTCTCGATCGACGACCTGCTGCGCGAGGTGCCGCTGTCGCGGCGGTCGCTGGAGCTGCGTTTCAAGCGCGGCGTGGGCCGGACGCTGCAGGCTTACATCACGGCCGCCCGGATCGAGCGGGCCAAGCGGCTGCTGACCGAGACTGACTACGCCATGCCCGTCGTCGCCGAGCGCAGCGGGTTCGCCGACGCAGGGTACTTCGCCACCGTGTTCCGCCGGCGGGTCGGGCAGACGCCCAGCGCGTTCCGCAGCCGCTACCGCCTGAGCTGACCCCGGGAGCGGGCCGGCGTCAGCGGTGCCGGCGTCGCAGCCGGGTCGGGCTAAGCCCGTAGGTGCGGCGGACGGCCTGGCTGAGGTTCGACGCCGTGCCCAGGCCCGACCGCACCGCGACCTCGCCCAGTGGCATGTCGGTCGTGATCAGCAGCCGCCGCGCGGCCGAGGTCTGCGACCGGCGGATCTCCTGGTGCGGCGTGCGGCCGAGCGCTTTCTCGAAACGGCGGACCAGCGTCCGCGGCGACACCGGCAGGCGATCGACCAGGTCGCGGACGGTCAGGCCGTCTTCCACCTGTTGCCAGATCATCCGCATCGCCCGTTCGACG
>JBCCRT010000240.1:0-2089 GCA_039201235.1 Planctomycetota bacterium | reverse complement strand
CGGCGGCGGAAGGGCACGTTGTTGCCGTCGCCGTCGTCGATGCTGTTGGCGTTGGCCACGTTCGCGGCGACCGTCTCCAGCCGGATGCGGTTGGCCACGAGGCCGGAGGTCGAGGTGTCGAGGGCACCAAACATGGGGCGTTCTTAGTTCCGGGGGGGGGTAGCGGGCGAGCTTGCTCGCCCGGCGGATTCGATCACGCTTACGGCGTCTCGCGGATCGCCATCTTCAGCAGGTCGAACTGGTTCTTGAGCATCGCGACGCCGGCGTTGTGGGTCAGGGTGTTCTCGGCTAGGTCCTGCATGACGCGTTCGAGGTCGCGGTTGTTGCGGTCGTGGAACATCACGTTCTCGTCGAGCGGCTCGGGGCGGGCGGTCAAGCCGTCGGGGCGGAACGCGAGCTGTCGGGTGCTGCGGAGCTCGAGCGGTCCGGTGTTCGGGGTGCGGGACGCGCGGCGGGCCTCGACGGCCCGGCCGAGCTGCTCGCGGAAGTGCGCGACGCTGAGGTCCTTCGGCCGGTAGTACGGCGTCGAGAGGTTCGCGACGTTCTCGGCGATCACGCGGTGGCGGGCGCCGGTGAACTGCACGAGGCGTTCGAGCACGGGCATCGCGCCGCCGTTGAACATACCCGCGATCATGGGGTCACCTCGCTCACCCGGGGCGTACCGCAATCGCGGTGCCGGGGGTGCCGGGGCCGCTGGGGGGCGGGACGGGCGATCGCCGAAAAACCGCCGCGCAGGTCTTGCGCGGACGACCCGCGGCGGCTGCGCAGCGGCGGGCTTCCGGGGGTCTCAGACGGTCGCGGCAACGAGGTTCTGCTCCTTCCATTTCTTGAGCTTGAGCCCGAGGGTGCGGACGCCGATGCCCAGGGCCGCGGCGGCGCGGGTGCGGTTGCCGTGGTAGTGTTCCAGGGCGTGGAGGATGCGTTGGCGTTCGACCTCTTCGAGCGGTGTGACTTCCGACGGTGATTCCTGGATCACCGAAGGGGCTTGCAGCGGCGGGCTCCCCGCGACCGCCGCGGTCGGAGTCGGGGCCGAACCATTTCCGGGGGGCAGACTCAAGAGCCACGGGCGGATCAGGTCGGCGGCGATCACGTTGGGCTTGCTCAGCACGCTGGCCCGCTCGCAGATGTTCTGCAGCTCCCGCACGTTGCCGGGCCAGTGGTAGCTCTCGAGCAGGGCGACGGCGTCGGCGTCGAACCGCTTGGCGTCGCGGCCCTCACGCAGCGCGACCTGCTGCAGGAAGTGCTCGGCCAGCAGCCCGATGTCCCGGCCGCGGGCCCGCAGCGGCGGCAGCGGGATCGGCAGGACGTTCAGCCGGTAGTACAGGTCCTGGCGGAACGAGCCGTCGGCCACGCTCCGCGATAAATCACGGTTGGTCGTGGCGATCACCCGCACGTCCACCTGCATCGTCAGCGACGAACCGACGCGTTCAAACTGGCCCTCCTGCAACACGCGGAGCAGCTTGGCCTGCAGCGTCGGGCTGATCTCGCTGACCTCGTCGAGCAGCAGCGTCCCGCCGTCGGCCAGCTCGAACCGGCCCTTGCGCAGCTGGTCGGCCCCGGTGAACGCGCCCTTCTCGTGGCCGAACAGCTCAGACTCGAGCAGGCTGCTGGAGAGGGCGGCGCAGTTGAGGCAGAGCATGATGCGGTCGCGGCGGGGCGAGTGGGCGTGGATGGTGCGAGCGACGACCTCTTTGCCGGTGCCGGACTCGCCCTGGATCAGGACGGTGCCGTGAGAGTGGGCGATCTGCTGGATCTGCTGGGCGACGCTGCGCATCGGCGGGGACTGGCCGACGAGCGCGGGCGACTCGGGGCCGGGGCCGCCGCCGTTTCCGCTGCGGAGCGTGGCGTTTTCCAGCAGCAGCCGGCGGTGCTCGACGGCGCGGCGGACGACCATGACCAGCTGGTCGCCCTCGAAAGGTTTCTGAACGAAGTCGAACGCGCCGGCCTTCATCGCGCTCACCGCGTCGTTGATGCTGCCGTAGGCGGTCATGAGCACGACGGGGAGCTGGTCGTCGGCCTCGGCGAGGCGTTGGAGCAGCTCGAGGCCGTCCATCTCGGGCATCTTGAGGTCGGTGACGACGGCGGCGGG
>JBCCRT010000239.1:0-2177 GCA_039201235.1 Planctomycetota bacterium | reverse complement strand
TCACCCTCGGCAACATCGGCTGGGACGAGATGTACGCCAGCTACGCCGAGCAGGTCCGCGGCCTGCTCGACGGCGGGGCCGACGTCCTGCTGCTCGAGACCGCCCAGGACATCCTCCAGGTCAAGTGCGCCCTCAACGCCGCCTTCGACGTCCTCCGCGACCGCGGCCTCAAACCCGACATCGGCGACCTCAAAACCGCCAACGACGACAAAGCCGTCCCCGTGATGGTCCAGGTCACCATCGAGCAGTTCGGCACCACCCTCGTCGGCACCGACATGGCCGGCGTCGTCGCCGCCCTGCGCGACTACCCCATCTACTCACTGGGCATGAACTGCGCCACCGGCCCCGTCGAGATGGCCGAGCACGTCAACTACCTCGCCAACCACTGGGACCGCGGCATCAGCCTCCTGCCCAACGCCGGCCTGCCCACCCTCGTCGAGGGCAAGACCGTCTTCCCCCTGCCCCCGGAACCCTTCGCCCAGAAGATGGCCGACTTCGTCAAGTCGGCCGGGCTCAACATCGTCGGCGGCTGCTGCGGCACGACGCCCGACCACATCGCCGCCCTCGTCCAACACGTCGGCGAAGAAACCCCGCCCGCCCGCATCGACAAGAAACCCTGGAAACCCCAGATCGCCTCGCTCATGGGCGCCGTCGACTACCGCCAGGACAACACCATCCTCAACGTCGGCGAACGCACCAACGCCTCCGGCTCCCGCAAGTTTAAACGCCTGCTCGAAGAAGAAAACTGGGACGAGGTCATGTCCCTCGCCAAGGAGATGGTCCGCGAGGGCAGCCACGTCGTCGACGTCAACGTCGACTACGCCGGCCGCGACAACGCCGCCGACATGCAGAAGATCGTCGGCCTGCTCGTCCAGCAGGTCAACGCCCCGCTCATGCTCGACAGCACCCAGCCCGCCACCATCGAGGCCGGGCTCAAGGCCGCCGGCGGCAAGTGCCTCATCAACTCCGCCAACCTCGAAGACGGCGAGGAGAAGTTCGCCGTCATGTGCAACCTCGCCAAGAAGTACGGCGCGGGCCTGGTCCTCGGCACCATCGACGAAGACCCCGAAGAAGCCATGGCCCGCACCCGCGAGCGGAAGCTATCGATCGCCGAGCGGATGCACGACCTGGCCGTCAACAAGTACGGCCTCGCCGAGGCCGACCTCATGTTCGACCCCCTCGTCCTGCCCGTCTCCACCGGCATGGAGCAGGACAAGCACAGCGGCCTCGAGACCATCGAGGGCACCCGCCTGATCAGCGAGCGCTTCCCCAACTGCCAGATCACCTGCGGCCTGTCGAACATCAGCTTCGGCCTCAAGCCCGCCGCCCGCCAGGTGCTCAACAGCGTCTTCCTCGCCGAGCTGGTCGCGGCCGGCATGACCTCCGCGATCCTGCATGTCAGCAAGATCCTGCCCCGCAACCGCATCCCCGAAGAGCAGTGGGACGCGGCGCTGGACCTGCTCTACGTCCGCCCCCCGGGAGCCCCCGTCACGCTCGAGGACGGCAGCGAGACGACCGACCCGCTGCAGATCTTCATCAACCACTTCCCCGACGGGGCCGAGGTCCAGTCGACTAAGGTCGACCTCGCCGAGCTGCCGCTCGACGAACGCCTCCGCAAGCACATCATCGACGGCGAGAAGCAGGGCCTCGAAGAGACTCTCGCCGAGGCCCGCGAGAACTACCCGCCGCTCGACATCGTTAACGACCACCTGCTCGACGGCATGCGCGTCGTCGGCGAGCTCTTCGGCTCCGGGCAGATGCAGCTACCGTTCGTCCTCCAATCGGCGCAGGTGATGAAGGCCGCCGTCGCGGAGCTCGAGCCCTATATGGAGAAGACCGACGCCGGCGGCAAGGGCAGCATGCTCCTCGCCACCGTCCGCGGCGACGTCCACGACATCGGTAAGAACCTCGTCGACATCATCCTGACCAACAACGGCTACACCGTCCACAACATCGGAATCAAGGTGCCGATCAACGAGATCGTCGCCAAGTACCGCGAGACCAACCCCGACGCCATCGGCCTCTCCGGCCTGCTCGTCAAGTCCGTCAACGTCATGGAGGAAAACCTCCAGGAGCTCAACAAGCTCGGCATCAAGGTCCCCATGATCCTCGGCGGCGCCGCCCTCCAACGCTCCTACTGCGAGAACCACCTCCGCAGCACTTACCACGGCAAGACC
>JBCCRT010000238.1:0-2179 GCA_039201235.1 Planctomycetota bacterium | reverse complement strand
CGCCGGCGTTCTGGTCGGCGGTGAAGGCGAGGTTCCCGCCGCGGTTGAGCACGGCGATCATGCGGTCGGTGGCGTCGAACTTGGTGAGGATGCGCATGCCGCGGTTCTCGCGGATGCCCAGGAGCCAGTCGTTGATGAGCTGGTTGTCGAGCGGCCGGGCGATGGTGTCGGTGTCGTAGCCCAGCAGGGCCAGAAGGTAGCCGAGGACCTCCCAGTTGCCCAAGTGCGCGGTGAGGAGGATGACGGGGCGGTCAGCGTTGAGGACGTCGATGGCGGGCCCGAGGCCGTGCATCACGACGTGGTTCGGCCAGGTGTCGTCGTTGAGCCGACGGGGGGTGTACAACGCCTCGAAGGCGAGCTGGATGAGGTGCTGGTTGGACCGCCGGGCGCAGCGGGCGATCTGTTTTTCGGACCACTCGGGGAAGCAGAGGCGGATATTGTGCTGGGCGCGTCGTCGGTGGCGGTGGTCGAAGCGGTCGAGGGCGGCGCCGATAAAGCGGGCGGTGCGTTGGCTCTGCTCGACGTCGAAGGACGTGACCGCCGTCGCCAGGGTGCGGGCCACGGCGTACTCGACTTTTTCGTAGATCGGGCCGCGCCGCGCCAACTTACCGGGCGAAGAAGCCGACGAGGTCGAGGAAGCGGTTCTGGTTGAGCACGGGGATGTCGAGCTCGCCGGCCCGGGCGATGAGGTCCTGGTACGCCTGGAAGTTGTCGAGCTCGACGCTGTACTGCCTCATCTGGATCAGGTCCAGCTCGTCGTCGGGGCGGACGGGCAGCTCGGGCGGCACGCCGAGCACGAGGTAGTCGGTGGCGAAGCCCAGCTCGCCGGTGAGCCGCCCGCCGAAGCGGCGGACCATGCTCTCGACGCGGTCGGCGCCGTTGTCGTCGAGGTCGCCGTCGGCGTCGAGGTCGTACTGCCCGAAGATGTGGAAACTCAGCACGCGGTTGGGGTCGAAGACTACGTTGACCAGCGTGTCGCCGTTGTTCACCACCGCCCGCGGCTTGCGGCTGACCACCCGGCCCACGGCCGAGTCGGCGTCGAGGTTGATGATCTCCACGACCGCCTTGCCCTCGGCCTCGGGGTCCTCGATCTTCACCAGGTCGTCGGGGTCGTAGACCTGGAACGGCATGCCCAGGGTCAGCCCCTGGTTCCGACCGAGGTCGAGGTACACCTTGTTCTGCTCGGGGATCTGGGTGACCACGGTGGCGTCGGCGAGCGTGACCGCGACGGTCTCGGGCGTCACGCCCCGCAGCGACTCGACGGTGTCGCGCAGCTCGGCGATGGTGCGGTCGCGCTGCGTCACCTCGCCGCTGGCCGCCGCGAGGCGTTCGCGCAGCTGGGTGATCTGATTCTGGTAGGTCCGGTCGACTTCCTGGATCGAGGTGTCGATCAGGGAGCCGAGCCGGTCGTTCTCGGCCGAGATGGCGGAGACGGTCTGCCGCAGGCCGCGGACCTCCTGCCGCAGCTCGTTGGCCAGCCGCTGCCGGCCCTGGGCTTCTTGGGTGGCGCGGGCCTCGGCGGCTTCGCGGCCGGAGCGGGCGGTGTCGCGTTCGGCCTCGACGCCCGAGAGGCGGTTCGAGAGTTGGCCGACCTCGCCTTCGAGTTCGCTGATCCGGGTGTTTTTCTGTTGGTCCACCGCCAGCAGCCGGGCGATGGTGGTGTTGCCGTCCACGCCCTCGATGAGCTGGGCGAGCTGGGGGTTGGCGGCGTCGCCGCTGCTCTGGACCGCGGCGAGCTCGGCCTCGGCCTGCTCGGCGGCCTGCTCGGCGGTCTCGACACGGGTGTAGAAGACGATCGCCAGGATCAGGCAGATGAAGAAGCCGGCGCCGAACAGCACCAGGCCCCAGATCGATCCGCCGCCGCCCGAACGCGCACGCGCCATGGTCAAGACTCCAAATAAGGCCGGGACAAAGCCGGCACGAAAAACCCGCCCCGCCGGACGGCGGAGCGGGCTCCAAGTGTCGCCGGGGGCGGGTTTTTCGTCAAGCCTCCGCGGAAGCCATCGGGTTATCGGGTGTCGGCACCGGCGATCAGGCCGCTTCGGCCAATTCGGGGTCGACCTTGAACTTGTTGACGAGGCTCTGGAGCCTTTCGGCCCTTTCGGAGAGCTGTGCGGCGGCGGCGGCGGCCTGCTGGGAGCCGTCCTTGGACTCTTGGGTGACGGCGGCGATGGACTCG
>JBCCRT010000237.1:0-2301 GCA_039201235.1 Planctomycetota bacterium | reverse complement strand
TGGGCGAGGGTGATGCGGGCCTCGGGCAGGCCGACGCGGTGGACGATGTCGTAGCAGCTGGCGGCGACGGTGATGGCGCGGGGGTCGGCGTTGCCGACGTCTTCGCTGGCGAGGATGGCGATGCGGCGGGCGACGAACAGCGGGTCCTCGCCGGCCACCAGCATGCGGGCGAGCCAGTAGACCGCGGCGTCGGGGTCGCTGCCGCGGACGGCCTTGATAAACGCCGAGATCGTGTCGTAGTGCTCGGTGCCGTCGCGGTCGTAGGCGAGGGCCTTCTGCTGGATGGAGGCCTCGGCGGTGGGGAGGGTGATGCGGACGCGGGGCGGACCAGACGCTTCGCCCCCCGGGGGGGGCTCAGCGTCGGCGTGGGTGGATTCCGAGCGTGCCGCGATCTCGAGGGCCGTCAGCGCCCGCCGGGCGTCGCCGTCGCAGGCGGTGGCCCAGTGGCGCAGGGCGTCGTCGTCGACCTCGACGTTCAATCGGCCCAGGCCGCGC
Organism: Planctomycetota bacterium; assembly: GCA_039201235.1. GTDB lineage: Bacteria > Planctomycetota > Phycisphaerae > Phycisphaerales > Phycisphaeraceae > Algisphaera. The sequence goes on along the minus strand of JBCCRT010000237.1, from coordinate 1,806 downwards.
TCGTCGTCGGCGACCGCCCGGCGCAGCAGGCCGACGATATCGTCTTCCGACAACGGCTCGAAGTTGAAGACCTGCGACCGGCTGACCAGGGCGTTGTTGACGGTGAAGAACGGGTTCTCGGTGGTCGCGCCGATGAGGGTGACGACGCCGCGCTCGACGTCGCCCAGCAGGACGTCCTGCTGGGCCTTGTTGAAGCGGTGGATCTCGTCGAGGAAGAAGATCGTCCGCCGGCCGTCGGCCTCGAGGCGGCGGCGGGCGCCGTCGAGCACGTGCCGCACATCCTTGACGCCGACGACGGCCGCGTTGCCGCGGTCGAAGTGGGCCGCGGTGTGCGCGGCGATCAGCTCAGCCAGCGTCGTTTTCCCGGTCCCGGGGGGGCCGTAGAAGAGCACGGACGTGAGCCGGTCGGCCTCGAGCATGCGGCGTAGCAGCGTGCCGGGGCCGAGGAAATGGGACTGCCCCACGAATTCGTCCAACTCCCGGGGGCGCATCCGGACCGCGAGCGGCTCGGCGGCGCGGCGGTGCCCCGCGCGGCGGTCTTCCCAGAGGTCGGCCATGCGGGGATTTTACCTCGCGGGTCCGCCGGGGTTACACGCCCGCCCGGTCCGGGCTCATCCGCCGGCCCGGCCGATCCGATGAGCAGAACGACTGCCGCCAAACCGGCGGCGCCATTTCCATATTGGAGCACGTCCGATGAAGCTGGTGAGCAAATTCAAGTCCCTGGGCCTCGCGACACGGATCATCGGGATCGCCGCGGTGGTGCTGATCACCGTGGTCGCGGTGAACTACGTCGTGTTCGTCAAGGGGTTCCGCGGCTCGGCCGAGGCGGCGATGGTCGACAAGGCCGCCGCGTTCACCGCCACCGCCGACGCCGCCAAGGACTTCGCCGCCACCCAGTTGCACGCCAGCGACGCCTTCGACACCCGGGCGCTGCTCGACGACCTCGCGCAGGTCCAGGCCGAGGGCCGGCCCTACTCCGAGGCCAAGATCTTCAACACCGTCCCCGTCGTCGTCGGCTGGAAGGCCGCCGGCGACGCCGCCGAACGCGAGGACATCGACTTCCGCATCTCGGCCTTCGAGACCCGCAACCCCGAGAACGAGCCCAACAGCGAGTTCAGCCGGGTGCTGCTCGAAGACCTTTACGCCCAGGCCAAGGCCGGCGACGGCGACACCATCAGCCGCATCGACAAGTCCGACCCCGAGGGCGCCAAGCTCCACTACATGCGCGCCATCCGCGTCACCGACGCCGCCGGCTGCATGGGCTGCCACGGCGACCCCGCCACCAGCCCCACCGGCGACGGCAAAGACATCCTCGGCTTCCCGATGGAGAACTGGCCCGACAACTACGTCCACGGGGCGTACCACGTCGCCATGCCCATGGCCCCCGTCGAGGCCCAGGTCGCCTCCTTCATCGGCACCGGGCTCATGTGGACCGCCCCGCTGGTGATCGGCGCGGGCGTCGTCTTCGTGCTGCTGCTGTCGATGATGTTCGGCCGGCCCGTCCGGCAACTCATCGACCGCATCCGCGACATCGCCGAGGGCGAGGGCGACCTGACCCAACGCATCGACGTGAAGTCCGACGACGAGCTCGGCCAGCTCGGCCGGTGGTTCAACCAGTTCGTCGGGCGCATCCACGACGTGATGGCCGTCGTCTCCGGCACGACCTCCGAGGTGGCCGCGGCCGCGACCGAGATCGCCGCGACCAGCGACCAGATGTCCGCCGGCATGCAGGAGCAGTCCTCCCAGGTCACCCAGATCTCCGCCGCCGTCGAAGAGATGTCCGCCTCGGTCATCGAGGTCGCCCGC
>JBCCRT010000236.1:0-2350 GCA_039201235.1 Planctomycetota bacterium | reverse complement strand
GACGGTGGCGATGACGTCGCCGGCCTTGAGCCCGGCGCGTTGGGCGGGGGTGCCGTTGAGCGGGCTGACGACGGTGAGCTGCTGGTCGCGGCGGGCGATCTGCACGCCGATGCCGGTGAACGAGCCCTGGGTCGATCGGCTGAGGAAGTCGATGTCTTCGGGCCAGTACATGGACGAGAAGTCGTCGAGGGTGCCCATCGCGCCCTCGGTCATCTCGTAGGCGACGACGGACTCGGGCAGGGCGACGGTGCGGCGGTTGTGGGCCAGCACCTCGTCGATGCGGGACATGGCGCGGAAGCGGGTGAGCCCGGCCGCGCCGCCGGCGTCGAGTTCGCCCTTGAGTCGGAGCAGCTCGCCGCGGAAGGCGTCGCGCTGCGTCGGGTTCTTGAGGCCGGGGAAAGTCTGCGCCAGGGCCGGGGTGTCGAGCAGCACGAGCAGCGGCTCGACCGCGCCGGCGAGCAGCTGGGCGTAGCCCTCGTGGTCGATGTGGCGCTCGGCGGCGGTGCGGACCGACTCGCGCAGCATCTCGGCGTCGATCCCGCCGAGGCGGACCTCCCAGGTCTCGTCGTCCGGCCGGTCCTCGGGCAATTGATCTTCGCGGCCCAGCCGCTCGGCGCGGGCCCGCTGCAGGTCGCGGAGCACGTCCGGCGTGTAGAGCGCGAGCACCCGCAGGTGCGAGTTCACCCGCTTGAGGTCGTTGCGGTACCGCTTGTCTTCCTCGAACAGCAGGTTGAGCCGGCCGAAGAGCACGGCGGCCTCGACCCAGTCCTCGTCGAGCTCGGCCTGCTTGGCGGCGATCTCGGTGCGGGCGACGAGGTCGACGACGGCGGGGTCGCGGAGCACGAGCAGCGGGGCCTCGGCGATGCTGTGGGCCTCGATCGCGGCGACGAGGGCGTCTTCGAGGTTGCCGTCGTTTTTCTTCTGGCCCATCTCGGCGATGGCGCGGTCGTAGGCCGCGGCGCGGCGGGCCGAACGCCGGGCCTCGTTGCTCTGGAAACGCTCGAGCTGACGGATCAGGGCGCGGGTCGGGTCGTCGGCGTCGGCGTCGGGCCGGGCGCGGACGGCGTCGAGCAGGTCGCCGAAGCGGCCGTCGGCGGCGAGGTCTTCGAGGGCGGCGGTCTCGGCGGCGGCCGGCGGTTGGGTCAGAGCCGGCAGCGTGAGGCCGAGCGTGAGGCAGAGGGCCGCAGCGGTTCGCCGATGGGTCACGGTCGTCCTTTCGTGGAGGCGCTTAGCACGAACTGATGGTAGGGCCGTGCGACGTGTTTCTTCCGATCCCCCTCCCTCGGGGAGGGGTTAGGGGAGGGTGCCCGTCGTGATCAAACTCCCCATCGCGGAGGCAACTCCAGGTCGCCACCCTCCCCCGGCCCCTCCCTGAGGGGCATTATGCACGAAGCACCCGCCGCCTCGCGGCGTGGAGCAGGAGCTTGACGTGGACCCACTGACTCACCCGACGCAGGCCACGCACCCACGGCGGCAGGTGGGTGAGGCCCCCGGCGGCGGCGGCGAGTTGGCCGAAGCGGCTTTCGATCGTGCGCCGGGCGGCGAGCAGGGCCCGGCCGAACGCGCCGTCGACGAAGCGTCCCGGCTCGGTGGGGTGGAGGCTGCGGCGTCGGCCCGGGTGGTGTTTGCGTTGGCCCAGGCCGCGTCCGCGGTGGGTGTGCTTGCGGGGGGCGACGAGTTGTCGGCCGTGCTCGGCGGCGACGGCGTGCAGCGGGTTGCTGTCGTAGAACGCGTCGCCGACGACGTAGCCCCCGCCGGGGACTTGCGGCAGCAGTTCCCGGGCCACGAGCTTCTCGTCGTCGGCGAGGCCGCGGACCTCCCAGGCCGTCGGCAGGTCGCCGTCGCCCCAGATCGCGTGGAGCTTGTAGCCGCGGTGCATCTGCCCGGCGCCGCGTCCCCAGGTGGCCTGGCGGTCTTGCGAGTGACGCGGCACGAACATCGGCTTGCCGTCGAGGCGTTGGAGCAGGGCGTCGGCTCGCCCCCGCAGCCGCCGGGTCATGGCGTCGAGGAAGTCGGCGAAGCGGGCGGTCCGCAGGCGTCGGCTCATGGTGCTCTGGTGCGGCAGGCGGGCCGGGCGGGTGCGGTCGTCCCAGCGGCGGGGGTCGCACGCCCGGCTCACGGGCCGGTCGTGGAGGACCGCCCAGAAGTAGACCCGGACGACGGCGGCGGTGGAGAAGGTATGCTTGGCGGTGTCGGGTCGGTAACGGCTCACATCGTCGATGATCCGACGCACGACCACCCAAAGTTCGCGTTCCATGCTGCGGCTCCTGTAAGAGGAAAAATGCAACCGCAGTGTGGACGCGATCTGCGCCTAGCGCAAGGAGTTAGGACGCTCGCGCATAATCTCCCT
>JBCCRT010000235.1:0-2457 GCA_039201235.1 Planctomycetota bacterium | reverse complement strand
CGGATCGAGACCTCGACGCGGAGCGTCTCGCCGGGGCGGACCATCGCGGCGTAGCGGAGGTTGCGGACCTCGCGGAGCGTGAGGTGGCCGGTCTTCGGCGGGCCGTCGACGCGGCGGACCAGGAGGCGGGCGGCCTGCACCATCGTCTCGAGCATCATCACGCCGGGCAGGACCGGGAAGCCCGGGAAGTGGTCTTTGAGGTATTCCTCGCCCTGGGTCACCGCCTTGAGCCCCACGAGGCGGTCTTGCGTTTGTTCGATGACCTGGTCGATCAGTAGGAATTGCATAAGCCTTGCCCGAGAGGGCGGAGAGTCTATCGGTCGCTCAGGGCGCGAGCAAACGCTCCGCGGCGTGGCCGGCGTTATGATCCCGGCCCGTGGACGCCCAGCTGCAACGAACGATCGACCGTTTCCGTGACGCCTACGGCCACGCGCCGACCCACGCCGCGGCCGCGCCGGGCCGGGTCAACCTCATCGGCGAACATATCGATTACTGCGACGGCTACGTCCTGCCGATGGCCATCGAACGCCAGGCGATCGCCGTCGGCCGCCCCCGGAAGGATTCGCTGGCGAAGCTGCGGTCCACCGCGCTTCCGGGGGAGGCGGTGTTCGATATCGATGACGCCCCGATCGCGCTGGGCGAGCCCGACTGGTCGCGGTACCTGCGTGGCGTCGCGGCGTTCAGCTACACGCCGAGCGGTTTCGAGCTGATGCTCGACTCGGACGTGCCGGCGGGCGGGGGGCTGTCGTCATCGGCGGCGATCGAGGTCGCCACGGCGACCCTGCTGGAAACCATGGGCGGCGTCGAGCTGGGCGGGGTGAACAAGGCGCTGCTGTGCCAGCTGGCCGAGCACCGCTACGGCGGGACCAAGTGCGGGATCATGGACCAGTTCATCTCGGCGATGGGCGAGGTGGGCCACGCGCTGCTGATCGACTGCGTGGACTACTCGACGCGGGCGGTGCCGCTGCACGGCGAGGAACTGGCGGTGCTGATCGTCAACTCGAACCGGCCGCATCAGCTCGGCGACGAGTACAACCAACGCCGGGCGTCGGTCGCCGCGGCGAAGGCGGCGGTGGGCAAAACGAGTTGGCGCGACATCACGCTCGACGACCTCGACGCGGTGCGGGGAGAGATCGGCGAGGTCGATCACCGGCGGGGCCGGCACGTGGTGACGGAGATCGATCGCACCCTGCGGTGCGCCGAGGCGATGGCGGCCGGTGACTGGGCGGCGGTGGGGCGGCTGATGGTCGAGAGCCACGCGTCGCTGCGCGACGACTGCGAGGTGAGTACGCCGGAGCTCGACAAGCTCGTCGAGCTGGCGACGGGGCACCGCGGGGTGTACGGCGCGCGGATGACCGGCGGGGGTTTCGGCGGCTGCACCGTCACGCTGGTTACGGTCGAGGCCGCGGCGGACGTAGAGCGTGAGGTGGTCGCCGGGTACGAGGCGGCGACGGGCATCGAGGCGTCGGCGTTCTGTAGCCGGCCGGCGGCGGGGGCGCGGGTGTTAAGCCTGTAGGTCGGGTTTCCCCGGCCGTATTCGGCGGGACAAGTCCCGCCGCTACCCGGGGAATTTGGCTGGGGGGGTTATATTCCGGGGGTGCAGGCTCCGATCGTTTTCCATCACGGCGGCTTCGTGCCGCACGACACCGCGGGGTACGGGCTGCAGGACCGCGGGGTGCTGTTTGCCGACGGGGTGTACGAGGTGGTGCGGTACGACCGCGGCCGGCCGTTCGCGATGCGGGCCCACGTCGATCGGCTGCGGCGCAGCCTCGACGGGATCGGGCTGACCGCGGTGGACGCCGAGCCGTTCGCCGCGTGGTCCGACGAGCTGATGCGGCGCAACGGGCTGACGGATGGCAAGGCGTACTGGCAGGTGACCCGGGGCGAGGCGTCCCGCGACTTCGTGGCCCCGGCCCCCCCGGACGGGCCCGAGCCGACGGTCACGCTGATCGCTTATCCCGCGGAGCCGATCGCGGCAGACGCCCCGGTCGCGACCGGCCCGGCGTATCTCGTTGACGACTGCCGTTGGACCCGCTGCCACATCAAGTCGCTGATGCTGCTGCCCGCGTCGCGCGCTAAGACCGAGGCGGTCCGCCGCGGCGCGGTCGAGGCGGTCTTCGAGCGGGCCAAGCCCGGCACCGCCGACCGCCACATCACTGAAGGCGCATCCACCAACGTGTTCGTCGTCGCCGACGGCGTGCTGCGGACCCACCCCGACGATGGCTGGGTGCTTGGCGGAGTGACACGCCGTGAAATGCTGAACCTGGCCAGCGCTTTGGGTATCCCGACGGACGATTCCCGGCCGTTCACCCGCGGCGATCTGCTCGCCGCCGACGAGGCGTTCGTGTGCAGCACGACGCAGCTCACCGCGGTCACGTCCGTCACCGCGTGGGACGACGAGACGCCGCGCGTCATCGGTCCCGGCACCCCCGGAATGCCCGGAACACCCGGTCCCGT
>JBCCRT010000234.1:0-2557 GCA_039201235.1 Planctomycetota bacterium | reverse complement strand
GCTCGTTCTGCGGCAAGTCCTCGCGTGAGGTCGGGCCGATGGTCGAGGGGCCCAACGACGTCTACATCTGCGCCAACTGCACCGAGCTGTGCCAGAACATCTTCAAGCAGGAACGCCGCCGCGTGCACTCGGGCCGGCCGAGCTTCGGCAGCATCCCGTCGCCGCGCCAGCTCAAGGAGTTCCTCGACCAGTACGTCATCGGCCAGGACCTCGCCAAGCGGGCGATGTCCGTCGCCGTGCACAACCACTACAAGCGGCTCACCGCCGCCGAGAAGGAGACCCCCGTCGAGCTGGACAAGTCCAACGTCCTGCTGATGGGCCCGACCGGCAGCGGCAAGACCCTGCTCGCCAAGACCCTGGCGCGCACGCTCAACGTCCCGTTCGCCATCGGCGACGCGACGACCCTCACCGAGGCCGGCTACGTCGGCGAAGACGTCGAGAACCTGCTGCTCAAGCTGCTGCAGGCCGCCGACTACGACCTCGAGGCGGCGCAGCGCGGCATCATCTACATCGACGAGATCGACAAGATCGGCAAGACCTCCCAGAACGTCAGCATCACCCGCGACGTCTCGGGCGAGGGCGTGCAGCAGGCGCTGCTCAAGATGCTCGAGGGCACGGTCGCCAACGTCCCCCCGCAGGGCGGCCGCAAGCACCCCGAGCAGCAGTACATCCAGCTCGACACCTCCAACATCCTCTTCATCTGCGCCGGCACGTTCGTCGGGCTCGAAGACATCATCCGCAAACGCCTGGGCAGCAAGTCCATCGGCTTCGCCTCCGAGGCCTCGACCGACAACGGCCGGCTCAGCCGCGACCAGGTCCTCGCCCAGGTCCAGGCCGAGGACGTGCTGGAGTTCGGCATGATCCCCGAGCTCATCGGTCGGCTGCCAATCATCACCCCGCTCATGCCCCTGACCGCCGACACGCTGGTCAGCATCCTCACCGAGCCGAAGAACGCGCTGGTGCGGCAGTACCAGTACTTCTTCAGCATGGAAGACGCCGAGCTGGAGTTCACCGACGAGGCCCTGCTCGCCCTCGCCCAGCGGGCGCTCAAGCGCGAGACCGGGGCCCGCGCCCTGCGCAGCGTGATGGAAGAGCTCATGCTCGAGCTGATGTACGAGCTGCCCGACGCCGCGAACGACGGGGCGAAGTACCTCATCACGCAGCACGCGGTCGAAGAGCCCTCGACGCTGGCGAGCCTGCGGGTGAAGCAGAAAGAGTCGGCGTAGGTCGGGATGCCGGGGCAGGGGTTGAACTTCGGCCCGGGCCAGACGTAACGTAAACGTGATCGATCGCCGCGGTCCGCCGGGCCGCGCGCCGCCCTGTCTGCGAAAGGACGACCGTGACCCATCGGCGAACCGCTGCGGCCCTCTGCCTCACGCTCGGCTTCACGCTGCCGGCCGCGACCCCGCCGCCCGCCGTCGCCCAGACCGCCGCCCCGCCCGCCGCCCTCGAAGACCTCGCCGCCGACGGCCGGTTCGGCGACCTGCTCGACGCCGTCCGCGCCCGGCCGGATGCCGACGCCGACGACCCCACCCGCGCTCTGATCCGCCAGCTCGAACGCTTCCAGTCCAACGAGGCCCGCCGGACCGCCCGCCGCACCGCGGCCTACGACCGCGCCGTCGCCGAGATGACCCAAGAGAAAGAGGCCGGCAACCTCGAAGACGCCCTCGTCGCCGCGATCGAGGCCCACAGCATCGCCGAGGCCCCGCTGCTCGTGCTCCGCGACCCGGACGTCGTGGACCTCGTGGCCCGCACCGAGATCGCCGCCAAGCAGGCCGAGCTCGACGAGGACTGGGTCGAAGCCGCCGTGCTCTTCGGCCGGCTCAACCTGCTGTTCGAGGAAGACAAGCGGTACCGCGGCGACCTCAAGCGGGTCAACGCGCACCTGCGGGTGCTCGCGCTCTATACCCCCGACGTGCTCCGCGGATTGCAGCGGGCTCGGGCCGAGCGGCTAGGCCGCGAAGACCAGCTGCCCGAGGACCGGCCGGACGACGAGACGTGGGAGGTCCGCCTCGGCGGGATCGACGCCGAGATGCTCCGCGAGTCGGTCCGCACCGCCGCCGAACGCCACATCGACCACGAGGGCTACGCCCAACTCCTCGCCGGCGCGGTCGAGCCGCTGCTCGTGTTGCTCGACACCCCGGCCCTGGCGCAGACTTTCCCCGGCCTCAAGAACCCGACGCAGCGCGACGCTTTCCGCGGCGAGCTCCTGCGGCTCAAGGGCGAGCTCGACGCCGGCGAGGCGGCCGGGCTCACCCGCTTCCGCGCCATGTCCCGCATCGACGAGGTGCTCGCCCACAACCGGCGGACCGTCGCCCTACCCGAGTCGGTCGTTGCCTACGAGATGACCGAGGGTGCGATGGGCACCCTCGACGACTTCTCGTCGATGTACTGGCCCGAAGACGTCGACTTCCTTAGCCGATCGACCCAGGGCTCGTTCACCGGCATCGGCGTGCAGATCGCCCGCCGCGACCAGCAGCTCACCGTCGTCAGCCCGCTCAACGGCACCCCCGCCCAACGCGCCGGGCTCAAGGCCGGCGACGTCATCGCCACCGTC
>JBCCRT010000233.1:0-2566 GCA_039201235.1 Planctomycetota bacterium | reverse complement strand
TCACCTTCCCGGGGGCGTGACCGCTCCGCCCCGCCCGCTGCATCAGCCGGGCCACCCCCTTCGGCGACGCGACCTGGATCACCTGCTCCACCGGCGAAAAATCGACGCCCAGGTCCAGGCTCGACGTGCACACGCAGCACCGCAGCCCGCCCCTGCGCAGCAAATCCTCGACCGCCCGCCGCGCATCGCGGTCGATCGAGCCGTGGTGCAGCGCCACCTCCCCGATCCAGTCCGGCCGCTTCGCCAAAATCTCGTTGAACCAGATCTCCGCCTGCGACCGCGTGTTCGTAAAAAGCAGCGTGCTGCCCGCGGTTTCTAATGCTTTGAGCACCTCCGGCAGCAGCGTGATGCCGAGGTGCCCCGCCCACGGGAACCGATCGACATCGGCCGGCAGCAGCGTGACGATCTCGACCTCTTTATGGTCCGGCCCGTCGACGCGCGTCGCACCCCCCACCGCCTCGGACCCCAGCAACGCGTCCATCGCCTCGTCGAGATTCCCCAGCGTCGCCGACAACCCCCACACCGAAAGCTCCGGGTTCCACTGCCGCAGCCTTGCCAGCCCCAGCTCCGTCTGCGTCCCCCGCTTGGTCGACATCAGCTCGTGCCACTCGTCCACGATGACGGTCTGCAGCCCCCGGAACTTCCGCTCCGCATCGGCGTAGCTCAATAACACCGACAAGCTCTCCGGCGTCGTCACGAGCACACTGGGCAGCCGCTTATTCTGCCGCGCCTTGACCGCCGACGACACGTCGCCCGTCCGCCGCTGCACCGTCCACGGCAGCCCCAACGCCTCCACCGGCTTCTTTAGGTTCTCCTCGGTGTCCGTCGCCAACGCCCGCAGCGGCGTGACCCACAGCACCCGCAGCGGCTCGGTCCCCATCTCCCGCCACGTCTCGGGACCCCCGTCGGCGTGCTCGTTACACCAACGCATCAGCGACGGCAGCCACGCCGAGTAGGTCTTGCCCATCCCCGTCGGCGCGTGCAGCAGCCCCGACCGCCCCGCGAGCTGCGCGTCCCACGCCTCCCGCTGAAACGCGAACGGCTCGCCCACCGCCCCGCTAAACCAAGACTCGACTGGGTTCTTAGCTTGCTTCATGACCGGCCAAGGCAGGATTTAGCCACGGATGAACGCGGATAAACAGAGATGCGTTAAACCGACGGAATTCCACGGCAAGATCGAAAAGTAATAAAAGAGAAGGAAACATACACAACTCTTCACCATCCCTGTTCATCCGCGTTCATCCGTGGCTAATTTCTTCCGTGCGGATGGCGACTCCGCTTTTTTAAGCAGAGCGAGCAACGAGTCGAGCGTGTCCGCCTCTTCCGGGGCCTTGTCGGTGCGCCAGCGGTGCATGCGGGGGAAGCGTAGCGCCACGCCCGACTTGTGCCGGTCCGACGCGTTGATCCCCTCGAACGCGATCTCGAACACCAGCTCCGGCTCGACCTGCCGGAAGCTGCCCCGCTTGCCGACCGTGTGCTGCTGGATGAACCGATCCACCTTGGCGAACTCTTCGTCGGTCAGCCCCGAATACGCCTTGGTCACCGGCACCAGCTCGCCCGCGCCGCGTGTGTCGCCCGACCAGACCGCGAAGGTGTAGTCAGTAAACAGCGACGACCGCCGGCCGCTGCCCCGCTGGGCGTAGACCATTACGCAGTCGACCGTGTACGGGTCGACCTTCCACTTCCACCAGTCTCCCTTCACCCGACCCGCGGCGTACCCCGCGTCGGCCCGCTTGAGCATCACGCCTTCCACGCCCCGCTCCCGCGACTCGCCCCGCTTCTCGGCCAAATCTTCCCACGACGCGAAGTCGATCCGCGGCGAGAGGACCAACGCCGGCTCGTCGCTGGGCAGCACCGCCTCCAACTTTTTACGGCGCTGATCGGTCGTGCGTTCCCGCAGGTCCTCGCTATCGGCCTCAAGCAGGTCGTAGGCCATGAACACCACCGGCACGTCGGCGAAGAGCATCGCCTCCACCCGCTTGCGGTTGAGCCGGCGCTGCAGCAGCGAGAACGGCAGCGGCCCGCCGTCCTCGTAGGCCAGCACCTCGCCGTCGAGCACCGTGCCGTCGGGCAGCCCGTCGCCCGCGGCCCGTAGCTCGGGGAAGGCCTCCGTGATCAACTCATCGCCGCGCGACCACAGCAGCGTCTGCCCGCCCCGGCGGATAAGCTGCGCCCGGATGCCGTCCCACTTCCACTCCACCCGCCACCCCCCGGAACTCCCCAAGAGATCGGGGAAGTCTCCGGCGGGGGCGTCGAGCTGGTGTGCTAAGTAAAACGGGTAGGGGCGGGCGTCGTCGTTGCCGCCGCCGGCCAGCAGGGCCTCGAAAGCCGCGGCCGTGGGCGCGATCGGCCGGCCGCCGAGGCGGTGCTGCATCACCGCCGGCTCGACCGCCTCGCCCGTCCGCGCTGCCGCCGCGGCGGCCAACGCGTTGACCACCAGCTTCTTCGCCGCCCCGAACCGGAAGTTGCCCGAAATCAGTTTGTGGAACAAGAACCGCTGCGAGGTATCGAACGCTTGCCAGGTTTCGAGGATCGACGCCTTCTGCTCGGCCTCGGTCATCTGCGC
>JBCCRT010000232.1:0-2674 GCA_039201235.1 Planctomycetota bacterium | reverse complement strand
CGGTCTCGGCGGTGCATCGGCAAAAAAACGCGGGCGGAGTGTAGCCCGCCGCTTGCCGCCGCGCCCGCGGGGGCTATGGTGGGTCGGTCGCTTCGTGACCGGGCGACGCCGCGGATAGTGCGGAAACCTTGGGGGCAAGACCGAGCGTTTTGCCGTTGACCCACCGCCCCGCCGCTCGCCCCGGAACCCTTTTTCGTGTGCCCCCCGCCCCCATCCGATGAACGCCCGAACGGCCGGCCCCATGCCGCGGCCGGCGTCCTCGGCGGGTCGGCCAACGAGCAGAGCAACCTCCGACTCACCGCCCGCCTGCTCGGCCTGGCGTGGGCGTACCGCGGCCAGTGCGCCAAGGTCGTCGCGCTGCAGTTCGTCCTGCTGGCGATGGCGCTGTCGGGCCTCGGGCTGCTCGGGCTGGGCATCGACGTCGTCGGCCACGGCTTCGACCCGGTGAGCGAGACCAACCCCGAGGGCAACAAGCCGCCGAACTGGCCCTTCGGCTTCGAGCCGCCGGCGGCTTGGGACCCGCTGGACCGCGTCGCCTTCGTTGCCATCCTGATCACCGTTATCGGCGGGCTGCGGTTCTTCCTCGACCGCTGGAGCGTCATCAGCGTGGCGGTCCTGGTGCAGGACCTGGTGGTCGACCTGCGCGGCCGGGTCTACGACAAGCTCCAGCGGCTGTCGTTCCGCTTCTTCGACCTCAACGAGTCGGGCTCGATCATCAACCGCGTGACCAGCGACGTGCAGATGACGCGGATGTTCGTCGATCGGGTGCTGATCCAGGTGCTCATGCTGGTGGTCTCGCTGGTGTTCTTCGTGGGCTACATGCTGAGCCTGCACGTGACGCTGACGCTGATCTGCCTGGCGACGACGCCAGCGATCTGGGCGATGACGGTGTGGTTCAGCAAACGGGTGAAGCCGGCGTACCGCGAGAACCGCCGGCTGTTCGACCGGGCGGTGCGGGTGCTGGCGGAGAACACCCAAGGCGTGCACGTAGTCAAGGGCTTCGCCCGGCAGGACCGCGAGATCGCCAAGTTCGCCGAGGCCAACGACGCGGTGGTCCGGCAGAAACGCTGGGTGTTCCAACAGGTCTCGACGTTCGTGCCGATCGTCACGGGGCTGTCGCAGCTCAACCTCGTGCTGCTGCTGCTGGCCGGGGGGTTCGTGTACATGCACGACCCGGCGTTCACGCTCGGCACGCTGGTGGTGTTCTCGGGGCTGCTGCAGCAGTTCTCGACGCAGATCGGCAACATCGCCCAGATCGCCAACGGCGTGCAGGCGTCGCTGACCGGGGCGCAGCGGGTCTTCGAGGTGCTCGACACCCCGATCGAGGTCGCGGACCCCGACCGGCCGGTCGCGCTGGGCCGGGCGGCGGGCCGGGTGTCGTTCGAGGGCGTCTCGTTCCGCTACGCCGACGACGCGGCGTGGGCGCTGCGGGACGTGAGCTTCACCGTCGAGCCGGGGCAGACGGTGGCGATCCTCGGCGCGACGGGCGCGGGCAAGAGCACGCTGCTGTCGCTGGTGCCGCGGTTCTACGACCCCAGCCGCGGCCGGGTCACGCTCGACGGGCGGGACCTGCGTGAGCTCGAGCTCGACGCCGTCCGCCGCAACATCGGGCTGGTGTTCCAGGAGAGCTTCCTGTTCAGCAACTCGATCGCCGAGAACATCGCCTTCGGCCACCCCGACGCCACCGACGCGCAGATCGAGCGGGCCGCCGCCATCGCCGCGGCGCACGATTTCATCACCGAAGACCTCTCCGACGGCTACGACACGCTGCTGACCGAGGGCGGCGAGAACCTCTCGGGCGGCCAGCGGCAACGCATCGCGATCGCCCGGGCGCTGCTGCTCGACCCGCCGGTCCTGATCATGGACGACCCGACGGCCGCGATCGACCCGGAGACCGAGCACGAGATCCTCGACGCGATGGAACGGGCCAAGGCCGGGCGGACCACCTTCGTCGTCGCCCACCGCCTCAGCACGCTGCGTCGTGCCGACCTGATCCTGGTGCTCGACAAGGGCCGGCTGGTGCAGGCGGGCACGCACGAAGAGCTGATGCGGTCCGACGGCCACTACCAGGTCGCGGCGAAGCTGCAGTCGGCCGACGGCGAGTCCCGCCGCCTGCTGGGCCTGCCGCAGGGGGGCGCGGCGTGAGCGTGCTCGACGCCCCCGAGAGCGGCGCGGCGCGGACGCACGCCAAGCGGATCACCGCCGTGCGCCGCAACGCTGACGAAGAGCAGCGGCAGAAACCGCTGGACTGGCGGCTGATCGTTCGGCTCTACCGCTACACCCACCGCCACGCCGCGCTACGCCGCACCCTGCTGGCGATCGTGATCGTCCGCGCGGTGCAGCTGCCGGCCGTCGCTTGGCTGATGGCCTCGATCATCCACGGCCCGATCACCGACCGCAACTGGCCCGGTACCGTCCGGGGCGCCCTGTGGCTGCTCGGCCTGGTCGTTTTCACCGAGGTCACCCACCGCTACCGCCAACGCCTCGCGCTCGAGCTCGGCGAGCGGGTCGTGCAGGACTTCCGCCGCGACATCTTCGCGCACCTGCAGCGGCTGAGCATGGGCTTCTACGACCGCACCAAGCTCGGGCGGATCATCAGCCGGGTGACCTCCGACGCCGAGGCCGTGCGCCAGGGCGTGCAGGACGTGCTGTTCGTCTCGCTGGTGCAGGGCGG
>JBCCRT010000231.1:0-2730 GCA_039201235.1 Planctomycetota bacterium | reverse complement strand
GTTGAACCGCCAAGGACGCGGAGGACGCCAAGGAAGGCAGAGCAAAAAGTCTAATTGCCCTGCTAGTCTTCCTTTGCGCTCTTGGCGTCCTTGGCGGTTCAACGGTTCGAAACGACCCGGGCGTGCGCCCCCGGCCGAGCCGCTGGTGTCTGGACCCACGGGGTTTCCGACAAGGTGGTACCCGTGGCGTCGCCGCCGACACGCGAACACTTGACCCGACCGTCCGCCGCGGGCGGGCCCGGCCTTGTCTTTACCGGGTGCCGCCGGCAAAACGGGGGCCGACAAACGGGGGCGAAGCGCAACGTTTGTGCGCGGAAACCGCCAAGGTCGCAACGGGAACAACGGCGCAGCTTCTTAGGGCGGCGGGGGTTGAAAAATTTGTGGGTTTTGCGGATTTTTTGCCGGCCGTACCCCGCGGCACGTGCGCACAAAACGGTCGTGTTCGCTTCCGACCGGAGCGTGGGGGTCGGTTGTGTTGCTGATACGATTGCGGCCGATGCCGTCGCTCAAGCAGGTGATCGAACAGCGAGACACGCGCATCGGCCGGGGCTTCGATTACGCCGTGCAGGGCCTGATCGTCCTGTCGCTGGTCGCGTTTTCCGTCGAGACCCTGCCCGACCTCGGCCCCGTCGCCCGGCGGTGGCTCAACGTCGGCGAGGCGGTCATCGTCGGGCTGTTCACGATCGAATACCTGGCCTGGGCGTGGGTCGCGACGCCGACCCGCCGCTACATATTCAGTTTCTACGGCCTGGTGGATCTGTGCGCGATCCTGCCGTTTTACTTGACGGCCGGCATCGACCTGCGGTCGGTCCGTGCGCTGCGTCTGCTGCGGCTTTTCCGGCTGTTCAAGCTGGTGCGGTACAGCGCCGCGATGCGGCGTTTCCACACGGCCCTGCTGCTGGCCAAGGAGGAGATCGTCCTGTTCCTCTGCCTGACGCTGATCCTGCTGTTCTTGGCGGCCGTCGGCATCTACCACTTCGAGCACGAGGCCCAGCCCGAGGCGTTCGCGTCGGTGTTCCACAGCCTGTGGTGGGCGGTCGCGACGATGACCACGGTGGGCTACGGCGACGTCTACCCCATCACCGTGGGGGGCCGGGTGTTCACGTTCTTCGTGTTGCTCATGGGCCTCGGCGTGATCGCGGTGCCGACGGGGCTGGTCGCCTCGGCGTTGACGCAGGCCCGGCGGCTAGAGGCGGAGGAGAAGAACGCCGACGGGGGCGACGAGGCGCGGAGGGATTGATCCGGGCGTAAGAAAACGAGCGTTTTTGTACGTCGTACTTTGCCCTCCCTCCCTCAGGGAGGGGGGGCGGAAGGAGGCCGACGACGCGTGGTCAGGCGGACCAGCCTTCTTTGAAGGTCTTCATCTCGGCCTCGATGCGGTCGGCGAGTTCGTCTTTCTTGAGCGTCTTTTTCTCCGCGAGCTCGTCGCGGAGGGCCTTGGCGGGGCCGTTGAAGTGTTCGACCAACGCCTCGGCGAAGGGCAAGACCTGGTCGACCTTGAGGCTGTCGAGCAGGCCCTTGCCGCCGGCGAAGATCTCGAGGACCTGGTCGATGACGTCGAGCGGGGCGTACTGGCCCTGCTTGAGCAGCTCGACCATGCGTTGCCCGCGGGTGAGCTGCTGCTGGGTGGCGGCGTCGAGGTCGGTGCCGAGCTGGGCGAAGGCCTCGAGCTCGCGGAAGGCGGCGAGGTCGAGGCGGAGGCTGCCGGCGACTTCTTTCATCGCCTTGATCTGGGCGTTGCCGCCGACGCGGGAGACGGAGATGCCGACGTTGATCGCGGGGCGGACGCCGGCGAAGAACAGGTCGGGCTCGAGGTAGATCTGCCCGTCGGTGATGGAGATCACGTTGGTGGGGATGTAAGCCGAGACGTCGCCCTCCTGGGTCTCGATGATGGGCAGGGCGGTGAGGCTGCCGCCGCCGTTGTCGTCGGAGAGCTTGGTGGCGCGTTCGAGCAGGCGGGAGTGGAGGTAGAACACGTCGCCCGGGTACGCCTCGCGGCCCGGCGGGCGGCGGAGGAGGAGAGACAGCTGGCGATAGGCGACGGCCTGCTTGGACAGGTCGTCGTAGACGACCAGGGCGTGCTTGCCCTGGTTCATGAAGTACTCGGCCATGGTGGTGCCGGCGTAGGGGGCGATGTACTGCATCGGGGCCGACTCGGACGAGCTGGCGTTGATGACGGTGGTGTACGCCATCGCGCCGTTGTCCTTGAGCGCCTGGACGACGCTGGCGACGGTGGATTCTTTCTGGCCGACGGCGACGTAGAAGCAGTACACCGGTCCGTCCGCAGCACCTTCTTCGTGGGTGCGTTTCTGGTTGATGATGGCGTCGATGGCGACGGCGGTCTTGCCGGTCTTGCGGTCGCCGATGATCAGTTCGCGTTGGCCGCGGCCGACGGGGATCATGGAGTCGACGGCCTTGACGCCGAACTGCATGGGCTGGGTGACGGGCTGGCGCTTGGAGATGCCGGGGGCGATGATGTCGACCTTGGACGACTCGTCGGAGGCGATGGGGCCCTTGCCGTCGATGGGTTGTCCGAGGGCGTTGACGACGCGGCCGAGCACACCCTCTCCGACGGGGACCGAGAGGAGCTGGCCGGTGGCCTTGACGGTGTCGCCCTCGCGGATGCCGAGGTAGTCGCCGAAGATGACGGCCCCGACGATGTCGGTCTCGAGGTTCATGACCTGTCCGAGGACGGTGCCGTCTTCGCCCTCGAACTGGAGCATCTCGCCG
>JBCCRT010000230.1:0-2739 GCA_039201235.1 Planctomycetota bacterium | reverse complement strand
GACGTCGTCGTCCTCGACATCAACAAGCAGAAGCAGGAGATCAGCCTCGGCATGAAGCAGACCGAGGTCAACCCCTGGGAGCTGGTCGCCGAGAAGTACCCGCCCGGCACGGTCATCGAGGGCAAGGTCCGCAACCTCGCCAGCTACGGCGCGTTCGTCGAGATCGAGCCCGGCATCGACGGCCTGCTGCACGTCTCGGACCTCAGCTGGACCAAGAAGATCAGCCACCCCAACGAGCTGCTCAAAAAGGGCGACGACTGCAAGTGTGTCGTCCTCGAGGTCGACCGCGAGAAGCAGCGCGTCGCCCTGGGCCTCAAGCAGATGGAAGAGGACCCCTGGGACCAGGCGATCCCCTCGGCCTATCAGCCGGGCATGATCGTCCAGGGCAAGGTCACCAAGATCACCAACTTCGGCGTCTTCGTCGAACTGGAAGACGACCTCGAGGGCCTGCTGCACATCTCCGAGTTGGCGGACCACAAGGTCGAGAACCCGCAGGACGTCGTGAAGCAGGACCAGGAGGTCGAGGTCAAGATCCTCCGCGTCGACCTGGACGACCGCAAGATCGGCCTGTCGCTGAAACGCGCCCAGTGGACCAGCGACCAGGACGCCGCGGCCGAGCGGCGTGGCGACGGCTTCAGCGGCCCCGCGGCCGGCAGCGCCGGGTCCAACCTCGGCGGCCTCGGCGACGGCGACCACCTGGGCACCGACAAGATCACCTTCGGCCAGGGCGGCGCGTCCACCGACTGACCCGGGCCGCCATCCCCAAGATCCCCAGCCCGCCGCGGTCCGACCGCGGCGGTTTTTTCATAGAACTTCTAAAGCCCGGGGGCGGCCGCCCCCGGGCTTTACGAGGCAGAGTCGGATATGCTGGGTACGCCGCGGGCGTGGCGGAATTGGCAGACGCGCCAGATTTAGGTTCTGGTGGGGTAACACCCGTGCAGGTTCGACTCCTGTCGCCCGCATCCCCCGGCCCCCGGAAGCCCCCGGAAGCCCCCGGAAGTTCGCAAACAAAAACCGTGTCCCCGAGAGACGCGGTTGAAGGCAAAGTTGCTTCCGATTTGAATTATCCCGCTTCGCGGACGTGGACGCGGCGGCCCTGAAACTCGACGGTGCCGGGGGTCAGGGCGAAGAGGGTGTCGTCCTTGCCGTGGCCGACGTTGAAGCCGGGCTTGAACTTGGTGCCGCACTGGCGGACGATGATCGAGCCGGCCTTGGCGGTTTGGCCGCCGTAGAGCTTGATGCCGCGGTACTGCGGGTTGGAGTCGCGGCCGTTCTTGGTCGAGCCTTGTCCTTTTTTGTGGGCCATGGGTGGGTTTGGGGTTGGGGTCTAGGGTCTGGGGTTTCGCGAGCCTCGTAGTGTGGCGGAAATGCCCCGGTCACGCAAGCCGGAGCGTGGCGTCAGAGGGTGACGTACTGGACCTCGGCGACCTTCTGGTCCGCCGCGGCGGGGTGGTGCAGGTCGGTGGCGAAGGCGTCGCCCATCTCGGTCCGCCAGTCGGCGGGGTCGTAGCGCTGCCGGGGGCGTTTGCCGAGCACGGAGAGGAGGTCGAGGGCGATCTGGCCCTCGGGCTTGGCGAACTCCAGCGGGCGGATGGCCGCCTCGAAGTGCTGGTGCCGGCCGCGGGCGTTCTCGAAGCTGCCGGCCTTCTCCACCCACGTCGCCCCCGGAAGCAGGACCTCGGCGGTCTCGGACAGGGCGGTGGGGAGCGTGTCGATCAGCACGGTGGTGCGGTCCTTGTCGCGGATCGTGGTGAGCAGTTCCGGGGTGGCCCAGTCGCTGGGGTAGTTGCCGGTGAGCACCAGGGCGCGGTTGCCGGCGAGGTCGGCCATGAGTTCTTCGTAGCTCAGCACCTCGTCGCTGACCATCTCGAGCGCCCGGCGGACGCCGCGGGCGTTCGGGGCCTTCTCGGCGTACACGGTGTAGCCCCCCGGGAACGTCTTGTCCTCGCCCTTCCGGGGGACAGGTCCGACGGCGAGGACGGCGTTCTCGTCGATCGCGGTGGCGAGCCGGGCGAGCAGGTACGCCTCCTCGCTGGCGAGCATCGGGCTGACCATCAGGGCCAGTGTGCCCCGGCCCTTCTTGAGCACGGTCAGCTCGAGCCGCTCGGCGACGTCGGCGTAGGCGGCGTTCCAGTCGTACTCCTCGTGGACGCCGTGGATTTTGTGCGTGGGCGAGCGGAAGCGGTCGGGGCTGTGGACGTGTTTCCAGCCGTAGCGGATCTCGTCGGAGGTCCACCACTGGTTGACGTCCATGTTGGTGCGAGGCTTGACGCGGTAGACCTTGCCCTCGTTATGCTCGATGCTGAGGTTATCACCACTGGCGGTGATACCGTCGATGGATGGGGTCTTGGTCAGGTTCCAGACCCGCATCGACATGAGGAAGTCCTTATCGAGCAGCGCGCCGACGGGGCAGATGTCGATGACGTTGCCGGAGAGTTCGTTGTCGAGGGGTTTGCCGGGGAAGACGTCGATCTGTTCCGAGCTGCCGCGGCCGAAGATGCCGATCTCGCTGGTGCCGGTGACCTCGCGGGTGAAGCGGACGCAGCGGCTGCACATGATGCAGCGGTCGGAGTAGAGCAGGACGTTGGGCCCGAGGTCTTTCTTGGGCTGCTTGATCTTGGTTTCTTCGAAGCGGGACTGCGACCGGCCGTACTGGTAGCTGTAGTCCTGCAGCGAGCACTCGCCCGCCTGGTCGCAGACCGGGCAGTCCAGCGGGTGGTTGATCAGCAGCATCTCCAT
>JBCCRT010000229.1:0-2787 GCA_039201235.1 Planctomycetota bacterium | reverse complement strand
GGAGCTCGCGGGCAAGCCGGGGTTTGCGGAGGACTACCGGCTTGCCCGGCGGGACGCGGCGGTGCTCGAGGCCGAAGCGGCGATGCGTCGCGGCGAGCCGGAGCGGGCGGTCGAGCGGTACGGGGCGGCGCTGCGTTTCGAACCGGGCTTACCCGTGGCGCTCGAAGGTCTCACGCAGGCGAACCAAGCGGCCGCCGACGCCGCGCATCAAACGGCCCGCGACCACGCCGACCGCGGCGACCTCGACGCGGCGCGTGAACGTTTGGAACACGCCCTCGGCTACGTGCCGGACCACCCCGCGGCGACAACGGCGCTGCGTAGCCTGTCCCTGACGTTCAACGGATCACCGGAACCTCACCGGAGCGCCGTGGGCGCCGCCGAAGCAAGGGAGTGGGACGTGGCGTTGGCGGCCTACCGTGAAACGGTCGTCACCGCGCCGGACTTCCTGCCCGCCCGGGCCGCGATCCCCGCGACGCTCGACGCGGCGGCCGAGGACTACTTAAGCCGGGGCCGGTTGCACCGTGAAGCCGGCCGACTCGACGAGGCCGAGGCCGCGCTGGTGCGGGTACTCGACTACCGGCCGAAACACCCCGCCCTCGAGGCCGAGCGCGGCCGGGTCGATCTCGCGCGGGGCGACCGGCACCTCGCCGAGGACCGCCCGGGTGCCGCGTGGATCGCTTACCGCGACGCGCTCGACCACGCCGAGCGGACGCCCGAACTGGGGCGGGACGCGGCGCAGCGCGGGATCGCCGCGGCGGTCGGAGAGGTGCGCGACCGCCACCGCGTCACGCTGCGTGTTCTGCCGGCCACCGGCGGGTCCGCCGACCTCAACGAGCCGCTGGCCGAGCGGGTCCGCGGCCGCCTCGCGGCCGACGCCGCGGCCGCGCTCGCGCTGGGCCCCGGCGGGCGGGCCGTGACGATCGACGCCGTCGCGCTGGACCTGCCGCCCGCCACCGCCCGCCGCGCGGAGCGGTCCCACCCCTACACCGTCAAGATCGACGTGCCCAACCCTGAGTTGCCCCGGCTGCAACGCGAGCTCGCCCGGGTGGACCGCTGCCTCGACGACCTGCTCCGCGACCTGCGTCGGCTCGAACACCGCCACGCCTACCTGCACCGACTCCACACCGGCGAGCCGGGCTGCGGCTACACCCAAGAGCTGCACACCGTGAACCGCAAGCTCCGCCGCGTCCGCCGCGAGCTGCGCGACGCCCGGGCCGACCACCGCCGGCTCACCCACCGGCTGGTCCACGAGCCGACCTTCGTCACCCGACGCCAGACCCTCCACTGGCCCTTCACGCTCGTCACCCACCGCCGACGGGCGACGCTCCGTGCGGTGGCCGGCTTCGACGGCGCGGCGAACGAGCTGCCGCCGGTGATCGCCGAGGTGACCGAGACCGACACGAGCGTCGAGGGCGCCCGCCCCGACCTCGGGCTGCCGGCGGACCCGGTGGAGTTGCCCGCCGACCCCGAGACGGTCGACGACCTGCTCGACCGTGCCGCCCGGAAGCTCAGCCGTCAGATCGCGCGCGACGTGTCCGAACGCCGCGACGCGGCCCTCGCGGCGGAGGCGCAGCGGCTGGCGGAGTCCGACCCCGCCGCGGCCCGCGAGGCCGAGATCGCCCGGCGCATTCTGAATTGACCTCGGCCTCACTCGTGCCGCAACGCCACAATCGGGTCTTGCTGCGACGCGCGGACGGCGGGGTAGAGGCCGAAGATCACGCCGACGAGGACGGCGAAGGCGAAGGCGATCGTGACGGGCAGGGCCATCACGACCGGCGGCTCGAGCCCGCCGTAGCGGGCGGCGTACCAGGTCAGCACGAGCGAGACGGCGAGGCCGCCGGCGACGCCGATCAGCCCGCCGACGCAGGACAGCGTCGTCGTCTCGACCAGGAACTGGGCGACGATGTGGCGGCGGGTCGCGCCTAGCGCCCGGCGGATGCCGATCTCGCGGGTCCGCTCGGTGACCGACGCGAGCATGATGTTCATGATGCCGACGCCGCCGACGAACAGGCTCAGCCCGCCGATGACGATCATCAGGACGTTGCTGCGCAGCTGGACCCGCTCGGCCTGCTCGATCAGCTCGAGCGGGACGATCAGCGTCACGTCCGCCCGCCCCCCCCCGGAATTGCCCCCGGAATTGCCCCCGGAAGTCCCCCCGGTAGCCAAGAGGCGTTCGATCTTCTCGGCCACGGGGCGGACGGCGTCCTGGTCGGGGACACGGACGATGACCTCGCTGAGCTCGACCTGGGTGCGTTCGCTGGTGCCCTGGCCGCGGGACTGGCGGATGTCGCCGAAGCGGGTGTCGGCGGTGGCCATCGGGATGTGGATGTCGAAGTTCAGGTCCCGGCCGACGAGGGCCGCGCCCGCCCCGCCGGCGAGCCCGATGCGTCGCAGCACGCCGACGACGACGAACCGCTGGCGGTCGATCAGGAAACTCTCGCCCAGCGGATCGGCGAGCGGGAACAGTTGGTCGGCGACCTCGGCCCCGATCACCGCGACGTTGCGGGTGCCCGCCTGGTCGGCGTCGCCGAGGTACCGGCCGCGGTCGACGGTGAGCGACGCGGCGTCGGCGAGGTCGGGCGTTGTGCCGTAGACCGCGGCGTTGACGCTGCGGGTGCCGAGGCGGACGCGGTCGCCGACGCGCTTGAGCGGCACCAGCCTCTCGACCGGCGCGACCGACTCGGGCTGCTGGAGCCGGCGGAGGTCGCGGCGGGTCAGGCCGTAGATGTTCAGCCGGGTCGCCTGGTCCTGGCCGGCGACGTTCGAGCCGGGCGGGGCGACCGAGCG
>JBCCRT010000228.1:0-2896 GCA_039201235.1 Planctomycetota bacterium | reverse complement strand
GATGCAGGAGTCGATCCTGGCGCGGCTGGACCAGATGATCGAGGCGGCCGAGCGTCAGGAGGCGTCGTCGTCGAGTTCGTCGTCGGGCGGCGGTTCTTCGGGTTCGTCGTCGAATCAGGACAGCGCCGCGGAAAACGCCGGGCAGACGCCGACCCCCGGAAGCCAACAGCCGGGGCAGGGTCAACAGGCGGGCGCGGCGTCGCGGTCGGCGGGCGAGAACGCCGGCGAGTTTTCGCCCGGCCAGGTCGGGTCGGTCGAGCCGGGACAGGGCGTGCTGGACGAGACGCGGCGAGAGTGGGGCAACCTGCCGCCGCGTCTGCGGGAGGCGCTGACCGACGGTTTGGATGAGCCGTACAGCCCGGTGTACCGCGACGAGACCGAGGGTTACTACCGGGCGTTGGCGGAGGAGGCGGAGTGAGACAAGCGTGTCTTCTGAATGGTGTTGGCGTGCTGACCTCGTGGGTGATGTTGTCGTGGTCGGCGTCCTCGTACGCCCAGGTCGGCCGGGGCACGGAACAGGTGGACTTCGTCGAGATCACGCCCGAGACCCGTACGGCGATCGACCGGGGTCTTGCGCGGCTGGCGACGCTGCAAGCCGAGGACGGCAGCTACGGGGCCGAGCGCTACGGCCGGCACGTCGGGATCACGGCGATCGCGGCGCTGGCGTTCATGGCCGACGGCCACCTGCCGGGCCGGGGGGCGTACGGCGAACACGTGCGGCGGGCGACGGACTTCGTCCTCGACCACGCGACCGAATCGGGGCTGATCGCGGCCGACACGTCGCATGGCCCGATGTACGGCCACGGCTACGCCACGCTGCTGCTGGGCGAGGTCTACGGCATGACCGGCGACACGCGGGTCCGCGAAGCCTTGCTCCGCTCGATCCGCCTGATCGTCAACACGCAGAACCACGAGGGCGGCTGGCGGTACCAGCCCCAGCCGATCGACGCCGACATCTCGGTGACGATCACGCAGGTCATGGCCCTGCGGTCGGCCCGCGACGCGGGGCTGGCCGTGCCGAAAGAAACCATCGACCGGGCGATCACCTACGTCCGCCAGTGTCAGAACCCGGCGGACGGCGGGTTCCGCTACATGCTCAGCGCCGGCGGCTCGGCGTACCCGCGGTCAGCGGCCGGGGTGGCGAGCCTGCAGTACGCCGGGGTCTACGAAGACGACGCGGTGACCGACGGGCTCGAATATTTGATGCGGGCGTCGCGCGGGCTCGGGGCTCAGGGCGGCGGGCATTACTACTACGGCCAGTACTACGCGGCCCAGGCGATGTTCCTCGCCGGCGGGGAGTACTGGGCCGAGTGGTTCCCGCGGGCCCGGCAGGAATTGCTGACGCGTCAGGGCGGCGCGGGCGGCTGGTCGTCGAACCACGGCGAGGCCTACGGCACGGGGATGAGCCTGCTCGTGCTGCAGGTCCCGAACCGGCTGCTGCCGATCTTCCAACGATGAGGGACGGGTTGATTTCGGATTTCGGATTTCGGATGTCGGATCGGTCAAGCCGCTTGCGGCATAGCGCGGTGGCGGTCGCGATGCTGGTCGCGTCGTCGGTCCACGCCCTGACTCCCGCCGAGCTGACCACCCCGCAGCTGGAACGCCAACCGATCAGCCTCACCGGCCTCGACGGCGGGACGCTGCGGTACTTCGACGACGACCGCCGGTTGGCGGAACGGCCGACGTCGGACTTCGTGCGGCTGACGCTGCGGCCCGAAGAAGTTGTCCGGCCGGAAGACTCGGCAACGCAAGCGGCCGCGGAGATCGAACTGATCGACGGGCAGCGGCTGACCGGACGCTGGGTCGGCGTGGCCCGCGGCGGGGAGGCGGTGGTGTGGGCCCACCCGAGCCTTGGGACGTTCACCCTCGGGCTCGACGACTTGCGCAGCGTGGTCTTCGGCGACGCCGGCCCGACGGAGTCACGCGGCACGACCCCCGCGGCGGACACGGCGACCCTGCGTAACGGCGACCGGATCGCGGGCTTCGTCGTCGCGGTGTCCGAGATGTCGGTCGCCCTGCTGCCCGACGGGGCCGACGCCGAGGTGCAGCTGCCCCTGGCCGAGCTGGTGTCACTAACCTTCGCCAACCCGGCCGGGGACGCGGGGGTGGCGGGCGACCTCGTGCGGCTGACCGACGGCAGCCGGGTGCGGGCCGGGGGCGTGGGCGTGCGGCGGGGGACCCTTCGGCTCACGCCGAGCTTGGCCGACCAGCCCACCAAACGGGCCCTGCCGCTGGCCGACGTCGCGGCGGTCGACTTCGCCGCCGCGGGCCTGCGGCTGATCGAGCTGACCGACCGGCCGCTGCGCATCGACACCCCGAGCCGGGCGTTCGGCCTTGACTGGCCGGCCGAAGTGACCGGCGACACGCTCCGCCTCCACGCCCCCGCCGCCGTCCGCTTCGTGCTGCCGCCGGGCGCCCGCCGCTTCGCCGGCACCGCCGAGCTCGACCTGCCGCCGGGCCTGTCCGCGGCGCAGCGCCGCCTCGCCGACACCCGCCTCGACCTGCCGGGCCTCCGCCTCCGCCTCCACGCCGACCGCCCCCGGCAGGACTTCAACCTCCCGCTCTCGCCCGGCGACCTCGACGTTGACGACGACGGGCCCACGCTGCCGCTGCGACTTGACCCCGGTGCGAACGGGCCCGTGCTCGACCGCGTCCGCCTCCGCAACCTGATCATCCTCGTCGACGCGCCCGACCCCCGCCCCGGCACCGACCCGGACGCCGAGTGAGCCGGCCGGGTGGACAAGTCCGCCCGGCACCCGCCTCACCCTGCCCTAACCCGGCCGCCGTTACACTCGGCCCATGCCCGAACCGCCCGCGTCCCTCTCCCCCCCGCCCGACCCCGACGCCCCCGCCGTCGTCGGCGAGTTCATCAACCGCGAGTCGTCCTGGCTCGAGT
>JBCCRT010000227.1:0-3008 GCA_039201235.1 Planctomycetota bacterium | reverse complement strand
GGGAACATGGCTTTGAGCTCGGCCTCGGAGTAGCCGGCCGCGGCGTCGACGCCGCCCACGGTGTCGCGGTCCGCGACGTCGCGGGGCTTGTCGCGGCGTTTGATGCCGGTGCGGCGTTCCTCCTGGACGTCCTTCGGCACCGGGCCGGGCCGGAAGTCGGGGTAGTCGAACTTCTCGATCATCGCGCCGGCGAGCTTCTCGACCTCGGTGAGCATCTGCCCCTGCTCGGGGGTGACGAACGTCCAGGCGACGCCCCGCCGGCCCGCCCGCGCGGTACGCCCGATGCGGTGGATGTACACCTCCGGGTCCTCGGGCAGGTCGTAGTTGATCACGTGGGTGATGTGGTCCACGTCCAGCCCGCGGGCCGCGAGGTCGCTGGCGATCAGCACATCGACCTTCTCCTTGCGGAAGGCGTCCATCACCTTGTTGCGCTTGGACTGGTGCAGGTCACCGTGGATCTCGCGGACGTTGAGTTCTTTCTTCTTGAGGTACTCAGCGACCTTGCGGACGGTGGCCTTGGTCTTGCAGAACACGACCGTGGTGTCGGGCTTCTCTTTCGTGAGCAGCTTCAGCAGCAATGCCCGCTTGTCCCACGGCTCGACCGGCAGGTACTTCTGGTCCACCATCGCAACGGTCAGCGAGCCCGAGACGGTGGTGATCTTCTGGGCGTCCTTCTTCATGAAGGAGCGGGCGAGGCGTTCGATCTGCACGTCCATCGTGGCGGAGACGAAGATGGTTTGGCGCCCGCCGTCGGAAACGGGTTTATCAACCGGCCTGGGGATGAGTTTTAAGATCTTGCGGATGTCTTCGCGGAAGCCGATGTCGAGCATGCGGTCGACCTCGTCGAGGACGACGAAGCGGACGTGGTTGAAGTCCAGCTGCCCCCGACCATGTAAATCCATCACTCTTCCGGGGGTGCCGACGACGAGGTGTCCGCCCTGGGCGAGCGACTTCTGCTGGTGGCGCATCGACTCGCCGCCGATGATGACGGAGGTGCGGATGTTCGTCGCCTTGCCGAGCTGGTCGAGTTCGCCGGCGACCTGGGCGGCGAGCTCGCGGGTGGGCGCGAGGACCAGCGCCTGGCCGCGGACGTCGGGGTCGGCCAGCGACAGGATGGGCAGCCCGAAGGCGGCGGTCTTGCCCGTGCCGGTCTTCGCCTGGCCGATGACGTCGTGCCCCTCCATGATGGGGGGGATCAGCGCGGCCTGGATGCCGGTGGGGTGCTCGAAGCCCGCTTCGGTGAGCCCGGCGACGACTTTTTCGGACAGCTGGAGGTCCGCGAAGCTCACGGACGTGTCGAACAGTTCTTGCGTGGCGGTCATGTAAATGGTTTTTCCGTGGATTTTGTCGGGGGATGGTACGCCGGCGGGGGGGCGGTCACAAACGGCGTGCCGTTGCCCGGCCGGGGGCGTCGTGTTACAAAATCAGTCCACCGCCGCGGTTCGCGGCGGTTCGCGTCACCCTGAACCTCTTTGCGGGAGCGGAGCCTTGAAACGGCATCATTCGATCGTGATCGTGGCCCTGGTCGGGGCGTTGACGCTGGGCCTGTACGTGACCGCCGGCGGGCAGGCGGGCGGCGGTTCCGGGGGGGCGGAGCCGACCCGCGTGGCGGTGGTCAACATGCAACAGGTGATCAACCAGAGCGCCCAGCAGACGGCTTTCATGGCCGACAATCAGCGGCGGGCCGACACGCTGAAGACCGAGCAGCAGCGGCGTCAGCAGGAGATCGCGACGATCACCAACGCGATCGACCCCCTGCAGCCCGGCAGCGACGCGTGGAACCAGAAGCGCGACGAGCTGCAGACCAAGACGCTGGAGCTGGAGGTCTGGGCCCGCATGCAGGAGCAGAACGGCCAGCTCGAGCAGGCCCGGCAGTTCGCCACGCTCTACCGCGGCGTCAACGAGGCGTCCGCCGCGGTGGCCGAGGCGATGGGCTACGACGTGGTCCTGCAGGGCGGCGAGCTGCCCGACCTGATGCGGCTGAACGTCCAGCAGCTCCAGACCGTCGTGCAGACCCGCAAGGTGATCCACTACGGCGACGCCGTCGACATCACCCCGGCGGTCCTGCAACGCGTCAACGACGCGTTCGGGCGGTAGGGATTCGCCCTTGGCGATCGCGCCGCCCCGCGGTAGGGTGAGACCCGGAGAGCCGGCCCCGCCCATGGCCCCCACCGACGACCCCGAAGCGCCGCCCGTTTGCCCGCCCACGCCGTTCGGGGCGACGCTCGAGCCCGTGCTGCGCGACCACTGCGCCGGACGCCTGTCGCCCATCAACTGGTTCCGCACCGCCTGGCAACGCGGCGGGGCGCTCACCGGCTACGCCACTTTCGCCGACGACACCGGCGACCCGCACCCCGTCGTGGTCAAGCTCCCCGTCCCCCCGCGGGAGCGGCGCTGGCTCCTCACGCTGCAGACCGATACCGAGGCCGACCGCGTCGTGCCGCGGCTCTTCGCCCACGGCGAGTCGCTCGGGGCGTACGACTTCGCCTGGGTCGTCATGCAGCGGCTGCCCCACGGCCCGCTGGGCCCGGCCTGGGCCGGGCGCGAGTTCGACCTGGTCGTCGCCGCGGCGGGGCGGTTCTACCGCCAGACCGCCGGCGTGCCGCTCGACCCCCACGCCGGGCCGCGGCAACGCGACTGGCAAGACATCCTCGACCGCGGCCGCAAGCACGTCCAGGACCGCGGCACGAACGACCCGCAGCGGTGGAAGGCCGCGCTCAAACGCGCCGCCAAGAAACTCGACGCCTGGACCGGCCCCTGGCTCGCCCGCCCGGCCGGGGACTGGTGCCACGGCGACTTCCACCTGGGCAACGCGATGTCCCACTGGCCCGCCGACCACGACCACCCCGACGACGCCGCCGGCGTGCTGATCGACCTGGCCGAGGTCCGCGTCGGGCACTGGGTCGAGGACGCGGTCTACCTCGAGCACCTGTTCTGGTCGCGGCCCCACCGCCTCGCGGGCCGCAAGCTCGTCTCGATGATCGCCCGCCAGCGCAAGGCCCACGGCC
>JBCCRT010000226.1:0-3019 GCA_039201235.1 Planctomycetota bacterium | reverse complement strand
GGAGTTGACGGCGACGTCGGAGCCGGCGGCGCCCATGGCGATGCTGACGTGGCCGGCGGCGAGGGCGGGGCCGTCGTTGACGCCGTCGCCGAGGACGGCGACGGTGTGGCCGGCGGCCTTGAGGTTCTCGACGAGGGTGAGCTTGTCACCCGGGAGGGCCTCGGCCGTGTAGTCGGTGATGCCGACGGCGGCGGCGACGCGGGCGGCGGGGGACGGTCGGTCGCCGGTGATCATGACGCGGCGTTTGACGCCGAGGGTGCCGAGGTCGGCGATGGCGGCGGCGGCGGAGGGGCGGGGCTGATCCGCCATGCCGAGCCAGCCGGTGTAGCGGCCGTCGACGGCGACGAACAGGAGAGAAAGGCCCTCGGCCTCGCCGGTGTCCGCGGCAGAAAGATCGACGCCCTGCTCTTCGAGCCAGGACTGCCGGCCGACCATGACGCGTCGCCCCTCGACGACGGCCGAGACGCCGCGGCCGGCGGTTTCTTCGACGGCCTCGGCGGCGGCGGGGGTCACGCGGGCCTTCCCGGCGATCGCGACGACGGCCCGGGCGACGGGGTGGCGGGAGTTCTGTTCGACCGACACGGCGGAGCGGAGCAGTTCGGCGGGCTCGACACCGTCGGTGGGTTTGATGCGGGTGACCTCGAGCCGGCCGGTGGTGATCGTGCCGGTCTTGTCGAAGACGAAGGCGGTGACGCGGCGGACGACCTCGAGCTCGGCGACGGACTTGACGTAGACCCCGAGCCGGGCGGCCGACGACAGCGCGGCGACGACGGCGGTAGGCGCGGCGAGGATGATCGCGCAGGGGCAGGCGACCAGCAGCAGGCTGATGCTGACCTCGAGCTGGCGGGTGGTGATGTAGACGATGGCGGCGAGCATGACCACGACGGGGGTGTAGTAGGCGGCGTACTTGGAGAGTTCCCGGACGGCGGCGGGTCGGGTCTGCGCCGCCTGGAGGATGAGCTGCTGGACCTTGCCGAGGGTGGAGTCTTCGCCGGCGCGGGTGACGGCGACGACGAGCCGGCCGGTCTCGTTGATGGTGCCGCCGAAGACCTCGTCGCCGGGGATTTTCTCGACGGGAACCGACTCACCGGTGATGTTGGCCTCGTCGAGGGTGGAGGAGCCTTCAGCGATCAGGCCGTCGCCCGGCACGTTGTCGCCGGGCAGGACGACGACGCGGTCGCCGGGCCGGAGGCTTGCGGCGGGGACCTGGGTCTCGGTGCCGTCGTCGGCGAGTTTGACGGCCCGCGTCGGCGTGAGGCGGATCAACGACTCGATGGATTTGAGCGCCCCGACGGCGGTGCGGTGCTCGATAAGCGAGGCGATGAGCATGAGGAAGGCGACGACGGCCGAGGTGAGGTACGCGCCCATGGCGAAGCTGGCGAGGATCGCCAGGGCGACGAGTTCCTCGATGTGGGCCGCGGAGCGGGCGGGGTCGTCGCTACCGCCGCCGCGGGAGAGCCGGCCGGCGATCAGGCCGCGGGCCGCGGCGTAAACGATCGGCCCGCCGAGCAGCACGGCGGCGAGCATGGCGAGGTAGTGGGAGTAGTCGTTGGCCTCGAAGACGAAGCGGGCGGCCACGGCGGTGAGGAGTACGGTGCAGCCGAAGAGTACGGCGATGATCTTCAGGTCGACCTTGCGGTCCGCGGTCTCGACGGGGGCCGATACGGGGTCGTGGGGCTGCGGTAGGGCGGTCATGGATGGGTCCGGGGGGAAGCCAAAGGGCCCGAGTGGAAGTGGGGAAAACGATCGTCGCCAAGCCGCAAGCGACTTGATTCGCGGTTGTTACGGCGGGGCGTGCGCCGCGGTTCAGTCGGGGGCGGGGGCCTCGTCCTCATGGTGGCGGTAGAGGTCGAGGTAGAACTCGAGGACCTCTTTGCCGGGGGCGGTGCGGGTGCGGTTGTGCTGGAAGCCGATGCGTTCGAAGTGGTCGACGGCGGCGGTTTTTTCGTAGCGGGTGTCGAGGCGGATCTTGAGGTAGCCGTGCTCTTTGCAGTGGTTCAGAGCGGCCTCGAGCAGGCGCTCGGCGACGCCGCCGGCCTGGTGCTGCGGCTCGACGCGGAGGCGGCGGACCTCGGCGGTGTGCTCCTCGTCCGAGCCGACGGCGATCATGCCGACGACCCGGCCGGCGGCCTCGGCGACCCAGAAGTGGTGGCGGGGGTCATCGAAATAGGCAGCCGGGATGTTGTCGATATCGGCCCCGGTATCGTTCGGGGCGATTTGGCCGGCGAGCAGGCCCTCGTCGTAGAGCCGCATCACCTCGGGCTGGTCGTCCACGGCGTAGCTGCGCAGGCGGGCGTCGGCGGTGTCGGGGGGTTCGGCGGCGGCGGACATGTTGGGTTTACGTTTGGATGAGCAAGCCAGCCAAGACGGCTCGGGCAATATACCCCAAAGCGCCGGCCGGCCGGGCGGGGGTGTGAATCTGGGGTGTCGATGGCGGGGAGCCGGCCGGCGCGGCTACGACGCGGCGACTTCATGGAAGTCGAGGCGGTCGTGCTGGGTGTCGAGCAGGGCGACCGAATAGACCTTGGCACGGAACAGGGCCCCGGGGTTGATCACGCGGGTGCCGCCGCGGCGTTCGTCGGTGTCGCGGTGGGTGTGGCCGTGGCAGAGGTAACGGACGCCGTTGTCGAGCGCCCGCCGCATCGGCTCGGGCTCGTGGCCGTGGCAGAACACCAACTCGCCGCCGTCCACGGGCAGCCGGCCGACGGGGTGGTCGACGTTGACGTCGAGGTCGTGGGCGTACTCGGTCAACGCCCCGAGGTCCCAGTCGGTGTTTCCGAACACGAGGTGGGCGGGCACCTGCGCGCCGGTGTCGGGGTGATCGACGCAGAGGGCGTCGATGACCTCGACGGTCCCGACGTCGCCGAGGTGGATCAGGACGTCGGCCCCGTGGTCGAGCAGGGCGGCGACGCCGCGGCGGGTGGTCGAGGCGCGGCCGTGGGAGTCCGAGAGCAGGCCGATCTTGGGCAAGGGGTGGCTTTCGTGACGGGGCGAGTGAGGCAGGCGGCCGGGCCGAGTG
>JBCCRT010000225.1:0-3024 GCA_039201235.1 Planctomycetota bacterium | reverse complement strand
CGACCGCAGCTTCTTGAGCATCGGCTGGACCTTGCTGGTCCGCAGCGACAGCTCCTCGACCAGCGTGGTCATCTTCCGGCGGCGGACGGCGAGGCGGTCGCGCAGGGCCGCGGCGTCGGCCTTGGTCATCCGGCCGGCGGCCTCGAGCGCGTCCCAGTCGTCGCGGTTGAGGTCCAGCATCCGCCGGATCGTCTTGAGGTTGTTCGGGATCCGCGCGGCAATCTTGCCCTTCGCGTCTTCCTCGGCGGTGCTGATCTTCATGGTGCGGTCGAAGGGCAGGTCGCCCTCGTGCACCATCTCCAGCGTCTCGACGCAGGTTTTGACCGAGTAGTCGTTCTGCAGCACCAGCCGGCGGAAGAGGTACCGGCAGGTCTCGATCTTTTTGGCGAGGCGGATCTCTTCGTCGCGGGTCAGCAGGCTGATCTCGCCCATCTGGGTGAGGTACATGCGGACGGGGTCGTCGATACGCTTGTGGCCCGACTCGGAGAGGGCCTTGGCGATCTCGGCCTTGGCTTGCTCCTGGGTGAGCATCTCCTCGCCGTCGGCCTCGGTCTCGGCTTCGCCGTTCGCGGGTTGGTCGGCGTTCTCGGCCGAGCCGTTGGCGGATGTCTCCGCGGCTTTGGCTTCGGGGGCTGGAGCTTGCGGGGGGGCGGGCTTGGCCTTCGGCGGCTCGTAGACCTTGCCCACGGCGGTGGCGGCGGCGACGGGGTCGGCCGGCATCGCCGCGGCGGGGATGTGGTTCGGGTCCACCAGCGTGATATTCATCCGCTCGAACAGCACCAGCAGCTCGTCGAGCTTGTCGGGGTCGACGTAGTTGTCCGGCAGCAGGGCGTTGAGCTGGTCGAAGCTGATCACGCCGTGGGTGCGGCCGGCGGCGATGAGTTCGAGGACGGCGGGGTTGAGCGGGTCGAGCATCAAGGGCGGGGTCTCTCTTGTGGTCGGGGCCGGGGGGCGGGGTGCGGAGTTGAAATTCCGGTGGAAATTCCGGGGGGTCAGATACGGGGGATGCGGGCGGCGTGGGGGCGGTCGCGGCGCATCTCGGCGAGGCGTTGGGCCATACGGGCGGCGTCTTCGGGCTCGCCCGGACGTTCGGTCTTGGGTTGCAGCAGGTCGTTTCGCTGCCGCTGGTACTCCCGCTCGGCCCGGTGCTCCAGGATCACCCGGGCGGCCTCGGTCAGGTGTTCACGCAGGGCGGGGGGCGGCGTTGTCTCCATGTTGTCATTCAAGGACCCGGGCAGCGTGTGTTCCAGTTCCTGGTCGGCGGTGGTGGCGAGGCGGATCAGGTCGTGCTCGCCCCGCATCGCCAGCTCGCTGAGCAGGCCCGCGAGGCTGACCGACCGGCCCTCGGACAGGGCGTCGTAGACCAGCCCGTAGAGCCGACGGTGGTCGTCGCGGGAGAGCTCCGCCGGCGAGATCGCCTCGTCGAGGCAGGTGCCGTCGTCGAGGGTCGTCCCGAACAGGGTGGGGTCTCTCATCAGGACCGCGAACAGCCGTTTTTCCGCTTTCTCGACAGCGGGAAGTCTATGCCCTGGTTCCGCGTTCGCAAGCGTTTGGTGAACCTCATTTTCGGGGGGGCCGTCGGGTGGCGGATTATCGGCGTTTGACCCGTCAAATCCACCGGAATCCCCGCCGCCAATACCGCCGGGCCGACCTCTATCGGCCATCGGACCGCTCGCCTCCACCCCCGGAGAACCCGCGACGGACCTTGCCGCATTCCGTGGCGATCGGCTACTCAACGCCCGGTGGACCGCCGCCTCGCTCATGCCCAGCAGCCGGGCCAGCCGCTCGACCACAAAAGCCCGCCGCACCTCCCCGCTGCGGGCCAGCCCCAGGTCCACCAATTGGTCCATGAACCCCTCGGCCACCCGCTGCCGACCCGTCACCGTCTCCGCCTCTTCCAGCCGGCCCCGCACGCGGTCGAAGGCGTACGTCAACGCGTCCCGCCCCCCCGCCAACACTTCGTCCCACGCCTCCAGTCCCCCGGCCTTCAGCAGCTCGTCGGGGTCCTGCCCCCCCGGCAGCACCGCGATGCTCACGTCCAGGTTCCCGGTCAGGAACACCTCGATCGCCCGGTCGGCCGCCTTCTGCCCCGCCGCGTCGCCGTCCATCACCAGCACGACCTGCTCGCAGTACCGCCGCAGCTCCCGGACGTGCTCGGCCGTCAGGGCCGTGCCCAACGCCGCGACCACGTTCGCCGCCCCGGCCTGGTGGCACGCGATCACGTCCGTGTACCCCTCGACGATCACCGCGGTCTTGGTGTCGATGATCGGCTTCTTCGCGGCGTGCAGCCCGTAGAGCGTCTTGGACTTGTTGAACACCACCGTCTCGGGCGAGTTGAGGTATTTGGGTTCGTCCTCGTCCCGCAGCTTCCGCCCGCCGAACGCGAGGGGCCGGCCGATCGCGTCGAAGATCGGGAACACCAAACGGTGCCGCAGGAAGTCAAAGTCACCGTCACCC
Organism: Planctomycetota bacterium; assembly: GCA_039201235.1. Taxonomy (GTDB): domain Bacteria; phylum Planctomycetota; class Phycisphaerae; order Phycisphaerales; family Phycisphaeraceae; genus Algisphaera. Next base: position 567 of record JBCCRT010000225.1, on the reverse strand, counting down.
GTCTTCCGGGGGCGGATCAGGTGGGCCGCCTCGAACCCGCCGAGGTCCCAGCCCTTTTCGCGGACCATCCGCACCAGCCCGTCCCAGCGGTCCGGGGCGTAGCCCAGCTGGAACCGCTCGATCATCGCGGCCGACACCCCCCGGCTCTCGAGATACGCCCGCGCCTCGTCGCCGTGCTCCCGGTGATTCAGCAGCGCTCGGTAGAAGCTCACCGCCAACTCGTTCGCCGACGCGATCCGCTTGCGTTGCCCCCCGGAACTTTCCCCGCCGCCCTCGGACCCCCCCCCGCGGCTCCGCCTTTCCACGGCGTCAGCTCCACCCCCGCCCGCTCGGCCAAATACTTCAGCGACTCGACGAACTCCATCTTGTGGTAGTTCATCGCGAAGTCGAACGCCGTGCCCCCTGCGCCGCAAACGAAGCACTTGTAGATCTGCTTCTGCGGGCTGACGTACATCGACGGCGTCTTGTCGTCGTGGAACGGGCAGAGCCCGACGAACTCCTTGCCCTTGGGCCGGAGGTTCACCTGCTCGCCGATCAGCCGGACCAGGTCGGTCGCGGCCAGGACGT
>JBCCRT010000224.1:0-3089 GCA_039201235.1 Planctomycetota bacterium | reverse complement strand
GAGGACGACGCCGTGTTTCTTGGCAAGGTCCTGCATGAGCCGGACGGTCGGGCCGTCGGGCACGGGCTCGGTGAGGTCGTACCACTTGGTGTCCTGCTCGGCGCAGAAGTACGGGCCGTAGAACAGCTCCTGCAGGCAGATGACCTGCGCGCCCTGCTCGGCGGCTTGAGCGATGAGGTCGACGTGCTTGTCGATCATCGCCTGCTTCACTTTTTGGATCGGCGAGGTGACGGGCTCGCAGAGCGTGGCCTGGATCAGGCCGCCGCGGACGATTCGGGTCATGGTGTCACGCTGTTTCGGGGCTTGCAGGCCGACCCCGTAAGGTAGCATGGCGCGTCTTTGCGTGCCAGCCTGCTGTCAACTTCGACCGATCTCACATGACCACCACCGCCCCGCCGTCCGAAACTATCGCCGTCCCCACGCTGATCGGCGGGAACTGGCAGCACCCCGAAGCCGCCGAGACCACCGCGGTGCACAACCCGTCGCTCGGCCGGGTCATCGCCCGCACGCCGCTGTGCGGGGCCGACGTCGCCGACGCCGCGGTCAGGGCCGCCGCCGACGCACTTCCGGGGTGGGCCGAGACGCCGGCCGTGGAACGCGCCCGGGTGATGTTCCGCTATCGCGAGCTGCTCGAAGGCAGCCGCGACGAGCTGGTCGCCCTCGTGACCCGCGAGCACGGCAAGACGCTCGCCGAGTCGCGGGCCGAGGTGCAGCGTGGCGTCGAGATGGTCGAGTACGCCTGCTCGGTCCCCGCCCTGCTTGCCGGGCAGACCTTCCCGCAGCTGGCCCGCAACGTCGACGGCCAGACCGAGCGGCACCCCGTCGGCGTCTGCGTCGGGATCACGCCGTACAACTTCCCGAACATGGTGCCGCTGTGGATGTTCCCGATCGCGCTGGCGTGCGGCAACACGTTCGTGCTCAAGCCCAGCGAGAAGGTGCCGCTCTCGGCCGTGCGGCTCGGCGAGCTCTTGGTGGAAGCGGGCCTGCCCCCCGGCATGTTCAACCTCGTGCACGGCGGCAAGGCGATGGTCGACGCGCTGCTCACGCACGAACTCGTCGCGGCCGTATCGTTCGTCGGCTCGACCGCGATCGCGAAGCACGTCTACACCACCGCCACGGCCCACGGCAAGCGGGTCCAGGCCGCCGGCGGCGCGAAGAACCACCTGATCGTCATGCCCGACGCCGACCTCGACCTGACCGTCAAAGCGCTCGCGGCCTCGGCCTACGGCTGCGCGGGCCAGCGCTGCATGGCCGGCTCGGTCGCCCTGGCCGTGGGCAACGTCGGCGACGCCCTGGTCGATCGCCTCGTCGACTTCGCCGGCTCGATCGACACCGCCCCGACGGATGGCAACCCCGACGCCGGCATGGGCCCGCTGATCTCCGCCGAGCACCGCGGCCGCGTCGCCGACGCGCTCGACACCGCGATCGACGAAGGGGCCGAGGTCCCGCTCGACGGCCGGTCGTTCGCCACCACCGACCCCGCCGACGATCAGCCGTTCCTGCTCGGCCCCTCGGTCATCGACCGCGTGACGACCGACATGTCCGCCTGGAAGCAGGAGATCTTCGGCCCGGTGTTGTCGGTCGTCCGCGCGGCGACGCTCGACGACGCCCTCGCCGTCGGCCGGGCGTGCCCCTACGGCAACGGCGCATCCATCTTCACCCGCGACGGCCACGCCGCCCGCGCCTTCCGCCGGCACTTCAACGCCGGCATGATCGGCGTCAACGTCGGCGTCCCCGCCCCGATGGCGTGGCTGCCCTTCACCGGCTGGAACCAGTCCTTCTTCGGCGACCTGCACATCCAGGGCACCGAGGGCATCGCGTTCTACACCCGGCAGAAAACCACGCTCACGCGGTGGTTCGAGCCCACGGGCGACACGCACGACGACCCGGTGTGGCAGAGCAAGCCCTGAGTGAGCGGCGAGGCCTACTCGTGGGTCAGGTAGATGGGCTCGGAGACCGGGCCGAGGGGCAGGTGGTCGCGGTCGGGGTTGACGACGGCGGCGACGAGGCCCAGGGGCAGCTTGTCGGAGTCGACGCTGAAGGGGCGGTCGGGGTGACGGGTCAAGGTCTCGCCTCGTAGGCCGGTGGGGGTGAAGCGGTCGGAGATGTCCTGCGGCTCGCCGGTGAGCTCGACGTCGACGGTCTGGAACTCCACGGCGTTGTTGGCGGGGAAGGGGGCGGCGGCGAGGACGTCGAGCTGCTGGTGGAGGCGGTCGTTGTAGGGGGTGACGGGCTGGATGAAGCCGCGGGTGAGGATGACGCGGGCGGTCCGGCCGGCGGGCCCGGTGACGACGACCCGCAGGTCGTTCCCGGCGTAGGTGCCGGTGTGGCCAGGGTCGGTCTGGTTGGCGGTGAGGGCGACGGCGGGTTGACCGACAGCCTGGGTGGCGAGGCCGTGGGAGCCGGCCTGGGTGTTGGTGCCGTGGAGCTGGCCCTGGGCGGTGGTGTCGTCGTCGAAGGTGACGGTGAACCGCGAGCCGATGAGCTCGGCCCCGGAGACGCCGCCGACGTCCCACTTAGGAAACGCGCCCTGGTCGAGGGGGCGTTTGCGGGTGCCGGCGACGGAGTTGGGGTCCATGTCGATGGAGAAGCCGACGGACTCGCCGGGGTTGAAGCCGTCGTCGACGACGGGACTGAAGTAGAGGCGAAGCGTGCGGTAACCCCGGTCGCCGCCTTCGCCGACGTAAGCGGGGCCGGGGGCGTTGGCGGGGTCGAGGACGCCGGTGTCGCCGGGGGTGTTGATCTGGAGGGGCTTGGCGACGTTGTCGCCGGCCTTGCCTTCGGGATCGAAGACGCAGTCGGGGTAGAGAGCGGTCGAGACGTCGAGCTCGAAGGCGACGATGTCCCGGCCGCCGGTGTTTTCGAGGCGGAAGGAGTTGTTGGCGTAGTTGGACCGCTGGACGTGATCGACGCCGGGCATGACGCGGAGCACGGCTTCGCCGCCCCCGGCGAAAGCGGTGGCGGGAGCGGCGGCGGCGAGGGCGGCGACGAGCGTGTTGCGGGGTGGCATGGGGTTTGGACCTCCGGGAATGTGGCTGTGAGAGGTGTAGCCGCGGTCAGCGTCCCATCATCGTCAGCATGGCCGACAT
>JBCCRT010000223.1:0-3108 GCA_039201235.1 Planctomycetota bacterium | reverse complement strand
CGACGCCCAGCGGGCCGACAGCCGCGTGCCCCGCGCCAGCCACGTCTCCCGCCGGCCCGGCTCCTTCGCCGTCACCAGCCACAACGCCGCCGCCGCCACCACCACCCCCGGCAACAAGCCCAGCAGCGACAGCCACGCCCCGGCGTGCAGCCACCGCACCCCCCGGGCTACCCGCGTCCGCCACCCCGGGTCCGCCGCGTCCAGCCGGTCCGCGTCGGCCCGCTCGCTCACGTCGATCGACGACCCGCACTCCGGGCACACCCCGCCGGCCCCGCTCACCGCCGCGATCGGCTGCATCCGCAGGTTGTACCCACACGCCGGGCACGGCACGTCCACCGCGATCCGCCCCGCGTGGTCGAGCTTCACCGGGATCGTCGAGGGAAAGGCGGACATGGGGATTTTTGATTTTGGATTGAGGATTTTCGAATTTAGACACGCCACCCGGCAGAAATGTGCCCCGGTGATTCTATATGTTGAGACTCTCAAGATCGCTGGTTTGAGCCAATCAAAAATCCTCAATCAAAAATCAAAAATTTCAAATGCCCCCGCCCCTCGCCATCCTCCAGACCCTCCGCGACCACGGCCACACCGCCTACCTCGCCGGCGGCTGCGTGCGTGACCAACTCCTGGGTCTGGAACCCAAGGACTACGACGTCGCCACCGACGCCCCCCCGGACGTGGTGCGGCGGCTGTTCCCGCGGTCGCAGGCGGTAGGTGAAGCCTTCGGCGTCGTGCTGGTCACCACCGGCCGGGGCCCCGACCGCGTCGCCACCGAGGTCGCCACCTTCCGCACCGAAGGGGCCTACTCCGACGGCCGCCGACCCGACGCCGTGCAATTCACCGACGCCGAGCACGACGCCCAGCGCCGCGACTTCACCGTCAACGGCCTCTTCCTGGACCCGTTCGCGGAAGACGACGGCGTCATCGACTTCGTCGGCGGCCGGGCCGACCTCGACGCCAAGATCATCCGCGCCATCGGCGACCCGGACCGCCGCTTCGCCGAGGATTACCTCCGCATGCTCCGGGCCGTCCGCTTCACGGCACGCCTGAGGTTCACGCTCGAAGACCATACGGCCGCCGCGATCCGCGAACACGCCGACCGGCTCAACCACATCAGCCGCGAACGCATCGGCGGCGAGCTGCGGATGATGCTCACCGGCCCACGCCGCGCCGAAACGGCGGCCCTGCTCCAGTCGCTGCGGCTCGACGGGCCAGCCCTCAACGAAGACCCACGCGACGGCCCGCTGCCGACGCTCGGGAATCTCGACGACCGGGCGGGTTTCGCCACGGCCCTGGCCGCCTGGATGACCGACCGCGGCGAAACCGAATCCCTCGACGCCTTGGTAGATCGGGTGCCGCGTTGGCGTAAGGCCGTGTGCCTGAGCAACGACGAGACCGCGACCTTACGCCAGGTGCTGCGTCAAGCCGACGCCGCGCAACGTTGGAACGAGATGCCGGTCGCCCGACGCAAACGCTGGCTCGCCGACGACGACGCCGATGCGACCCGGCAACTCTTGGGCGCGATGGGCACCGGCGACGCCGTCGAGCGTGACGCCGCGACGCTCGCCGCCGACGGCACCGGCATCGCGCCCGCACCGCTATTGACCGGGGCCGACCTGATCGCCGCGGGCCTCGCGCCCGGCCCGCGGTTCAAGTCCTTGCTGGACGAAGCCTACGACGCCCAGCTCGAGGGCCGGCTCGCCGACCGCGACGCGGCCCTGCGCTGGCTGCGAGACCGGCCGAAAATGCCGTAGCGAACCCCGATCCCTTGCGTTGCCCGCCGCGGCGTTTTAGCCTTTACCGATGGCATCGACCCGACTCGCCGGCTCGCCGCGGCTCCGCGATGCGCTGCGGAAAACCCACGACCGCATCGCCGACGCCGCCGCCCGCTCCGGGCGTCGCCGCGAAGACGTGGTGCTCGTGGCCGTCACCAAGTACGCCACCCCCGACCAGATCCGCCACGTCGTCGAGCTCGGCCAGGCCGACCTCGGCGAGAGCCGGGTCCAGCAGATCGCCCAGCGCGTCCCCCAGCTCGCCGAGTTCCTCGCCCGCAAGAAGACCCTCGCCGGGGCGTCGGCCCGCGACGACGACCGCACGCCCGACGCCGTCCGCTGGCACATGATCGGCCAGCTCCAGCGCAACAAGGTCAAGCAGGTCGTGCCCCACGTCGACCTGATCCACTCGGTCGACTCGCTCCGCCTGGCCGAGGAGCTGCACAACTACGCCGCCCGGCAGGACATCACGATCGACATCCTCGTGCAGGTCAACGCCTCGGGCGAGGCGAGCAAGGCCGGCGTCGCCCCCCCGGCCGTGACCCACCTCATCGAGTCCATCGACACCATGCTGCACCTGCGACCCCGCGGCCTGATGACGATGGCCCCGCTGGTCGAGGACCCCGAAGACGCCCGCCCCACCTTCGCCCGCACCGCCGAGCTGTTCCGCGACGTCCGCGAACAGAAGCTCGGCGGCGACGCCTTCAACGTCCTGTCCATGGGCATGTCCAACGACCTCGAGGTCGCTATCGAAGAAGGCGCCAACGTCGTCCGCGTCGGCCGCGCCCTCTTCGGCGAAACCGAAACCTAACCCCCCCGGAAATTTTCGCGGCACGTTCGGGAATCTTTTCAAACTCATAACCCGTCATCCGATCACCCGATGGTAAAACACCGTCGTTCTGTCAACGTTGACCCCCGCTCCACCGGGAACCCGCCATGCCCACCGGCAGCCCCGTCCGCGTCGCCCGTCAGCCCCAGCGCTTCGCCGCCGACGACAAACGCGTCATCGCCCGCTTCTTCCAGGTCGGCGGCGAGGCCCGGATCCACAGCATCCTCCGCCGCGTCGCCGCCCTCTCCGAGCCCGAGGTCGATAGCCTCCTCGCCGGCGTCCTCGACGACTTCGCCCCCCGCCACCGCAACATCCACGCCACCTTCACCCGCCACTTCGGCTACATCCGCCACCACGTCCCCGACGCCGACGCGATGTCCGAGAACCGCCGGCTGCTCGTCGGCTCGTACTTCACCATGGAGTACGCCATCGAGTCCGCCGCGCTGTTCAACCCCTCGATCGTCCCCCACCCCGACCAGTCCGGCCTCGCCGACGGCCAGCTCCGCT
>JBCCRT010000222.1:0-3177 GCA_039201235.1 Planctomycetota bacterium | reverse complement strand
GTCGTCTCGCTGATCCGGTCGATCGTCTGCAGGATCGAGTCGATCTGCAGCTGGTTCGCTTCCTTCTCTTCGAGCGAGAGGCCGGCGTCGTTGGCGGACTGACCGACGAGGGCCTGAACCTCGAGCAGGAGGTTGTTGACCTCCTGCAGGCCGCCCTCGGCGACGTTGACCACCTGCTCGGCCCGCTCGGCGTTGCCGATGGCCGAAGTGATCGAGGCCTTCTGCGACCGCAGCGCTTCGCTGGCGATCAGGCCCGCCGGGTCGTCGCCGCCGCGGTTGATCCGCAGACCGGTCGACAGGCGTTCGAGGCTGGTGTTCAGCGACTTGTTCTGTTGCGTCAGAATGCGCTGGCCCAGCAAAGACGTCACGTTGGTGTTGATCCGACTCATATCAATGGCTCCTAAAACGTTTCCCTGTTTCCCGCGGTAAAGACGCCTTCCCTGGTCGCCCGGCGGTTGAATGAACTTCGACGCGGCTTGCGCTTTTTCGACTGCCGTATCGGTTGCCACTCTCGGCACGGCCCCGGGCGAACGCCGCCGCGGAGTTTCCTCGTGCCGCCCGGTACCGCCGGGTCTGGCCAACGCACCGCTCATCGGACGCGCCCCCGCCCCGATCAAGCCCGCCGACAAATCCGGACCCACCGCCCCCGCCTTCGCCCCGCCACAACCCGCACAACCGTCACAGACCGAACCCCACGTCCGCATAACCCCACGCCGGCCGGGGCGATCTGACCGATCCACGGCGATTCGACTGGCATGGCCCACGCCAAGGTCCGAGAAAAACCGCCCGCCGGGCCGCCGGTCCGCTACGCCCCGCCGTGAACCGCCGTCAGGACCCTGGCGAAGCGATCACCACTTGATAAGAAACCACCGGAAGAAAAAATCGCGCCGGTTTGGTACCCCCCGCCGCCCTCAGCCGCCCTCCGCGTCCGGCCCCCCGTCCCGCCGGTTGCGTTCGAGGTCTTGGATGTACGCCTCGGTGCGGTCCAGCTCCCGCTTGAGGTGCCGAACCCGCAGCAGGCTCTTGACCCGCGTGATCAACTCTAACCGGTTCACCGGCTTGGTCAGAAAATCGTCCGTCCCCGCCTCGACCCCCCGCTCGATGTCGCCCAGCTCGTTCAGGGCCGTCACCATCATCACCGGGATGCCCCGCGTCTTAGGGTCCTCCTTGATCTTCTGGCAGACCTCGAAGCCCGACATCCGCGGCATCATCACGTCCAGCAGCACCAGGTCCGGCGTCGGCTGGTCGGGGTCCTCGATGATCGCCATCGCCTCCCGGCCGTCGTACGCCGTCAGCGTCCGGCAGGGCAGCGCTTCTAAATAGACCTGCAACAGCTCGACGTTCTGCTCGTTGTCGTCGACCAGCAGCAGCGTGGACTCGGCCAGCTCCGCCCGCTCGTCGTCGGACAGCGGGGCGGGCGGCGGGCTTGGCGGGGTGGGGGCTTGGCTCATGGAGAATTTGAAACGGGTTCAGTCGAGGATCGTGTCGAGCCGGCGGGCGAGATCGATCAGGGCGGGCTCCTCCGCGTCGATCAGCCGCCGACGCAGAGCCGCCAAGTCTGCCGGGTCGTCCACGTCGTGCCACGGCGGCAGCTCGGCGAGCGTCACCCCCGCGGCCTCGGCCGCCCGGCGGGTCTGATCGTACACCCCGGCCCCGCCCCAGTCGATGCCCCGCACCAGCTCCACCCGCCGCGAACGGGCCGCCAACGTCCAGTAACCCCCGTCGCCGACCGGCCCCACCGCCGCGTCGTGCGTGCGCAGCGACTCTTCTAGCGCGGACCACGACGACGCCGGCACGTCCGGGCTGTCCACGCCGAAAAAAACCACGCCCCCCGGGATGTCCCGCCAAACGCGTTCCAGCCGCTCCCCGAGGTCGCCGTCGCCCTGCTCCGTGACCCGCCAGACCTTCTGACCGTCTCGGGCCGCGGCGGGGATATTTCCGGGGGCCGGATGGTCCATCGCCAACACCCGCCGATCCGCCCACGCCCCGATCCGCCGCAAAACCGTGTCGAGCATCGCCGCGTGGACCCCCGCCGCCTGATCCGCGCTCAACGCCCCGTCGCCCCGCGTCAGACGCGTCTTCACCCGCCCCGGCACCGCCGCCTTCGCCATCACGACCGCCGTCAAACCGCCCGGCACGTCGTCGGTAAACTTCTGTGAACGTTCCATTTAACCTAAATAGTTTGAGCGGTCGGCTTGCCTTCGGCCGCGGCCACGAATAACTTAGACGATCCGTCGTCGGCCCACTCCAGACCCCACACCCCAACCCCCAATCCCCAACATGCCCGCCGAACCCGTCCGCAACGCCTGGGAAGAACAGTGGCAGACCCCCACGTTCGAACAGCTCATGGCCCTCCAAAAGGAGCAGCACGTCGCCCTGCTCTCCACCCTGCTCGAACGACTCGAGGCCTACGACGGCATCGAGAAATCGCTGATCTGGCACGGCCAGTCGTGGAAGTGGACCATCCAGTACACCTACGCCAGCCCGGACCAGGCCGAGGCGGGCGACCCGCCCCCGACGCCGGTCGCCTACTTCGTGCCCAACCCCGAGTCGCCGGTGTTCTGCATGCCCCTGCGCCAGGAGCACCTCGACCAGCTGCCGATGAAACGCCTCAACCGCTTCATCCGCGACGGCATCCGCTCGGCCAAGTGCGCGGTCGAGGTCCACTGGGCCAAATGGTCGCCCACCGCCATGACCGAGGTCGAGCACCTCACCGACCTGATCAAACGCCGACACAAGATGCTCGTCGGCGCGGCCAAGGCCAAATCGGGCGCCGCTTGATCGGCGTCACCCCACGCGGGTCGCACAAAACTTCTTGACCCGCGTCGTCGATCGACGAATAATTCAAATACTAGGCGTATTGTTTTCCAAACACGCCTTGCCGGTCGGCCGTGCGTCCCCGAGGCGTCGGACGACTGATCGTGCCCCGCGAGCCGTCGCGGGGCGGAGAACCTCCGGCGGCCCCCCCGGAAGTTCGCCCGCTTGGTCGCGGGTGGGCTTCGGTGAGGAGTGACGGCTGGAACCCCTTCCCCGTTCGGGGAACAGAAAGGAGAGTGATCCAGTGATCGAAGACTGTACCAGCTGCTCGTGCGACAAATGCAAGTGCAGAACCCAAGAGGAATGCAACTGCAGCTGTTGCTGCGGGCAGACACAGAGCGGCCTGCGCTAGGCAGCTCG
>JBCCRT010000221.1:0-3179 GCA_039201235.1 Planctomycetota bacterium | reverse complement strand
GCAGGTCTACATCGCCAACGTGGTCAAGTCCCGCCCGCCGAACAACCGCACGCCGACCCCCGCCGAGGCGGCCGAGTGCGGGCAGTACCTCAAACGCCAGATCGAGATCATCGCCCCCGCGGTCGTCCTGACCCTCGGCGGGCCGGCGGCCAAGTTCCTGCTCGACACCCGCGACGGCGTGACCCGCCTCCGCGGGAACTGGCACACCTACCACGAGGCCGCGTCCCCCGTCGCCGTGATGCCGACGTTCCACCCCGCGTACCTGCTGCGGTCTTACACCCCGGAGAACCGGCGGAAGGTGTGGGAAGACTTGCAGCAGGTGATGGGGCGTTTGGGGTTGTGACGCCCCAGCGGGAGAGGCCGGCTCCTCAGGAGAGCCAGCGTGGGGTTTGTGCGGAGCTATAAGGCCGATAAAAACCGCCTACCCGTCGCGACCACAGCCGGGGGGTGGTTGTCGGCCGGATCGGATCGCGAATATCCCCGTGGTGAGCGATCACTCTTCTCAATCCAGGGCTTTCGGCTTCCGATAGCGGTCGCAACACGATGCCCCTGACATAAGAGAAACATTGCCTTGACCAAGCCACGCCCCGGTTTCACTCTCATCGAACTACTCGTGGTGATCTCCATCATCGCGCTGCTTATCGGTCTGCTTCTGCCGGCTTTGGCGTCGGCCCGCGGCGCGGCTCGCGAGATGGGGTGCGCTACCAACATCCGCAGCGCGGGGCAGGCGGTGGCGCTCTACCTCGCCGACTACGACGGCGTTTTCCCCGTCGCCCCGAGCCCGGGTCTACAGACGGTGAACCTCTACGGCAAGACCGGCAGCAGCTCGGTCTCGGGCGGGAACGTCGCGGCGGAAAGCCGGCTGCTCTATCCCTACCTCGCAGACTCCGGCGAGACCGCGCTCTGCCCGTTTGACCGCGGCACAAACTCCCCCGCCACCGATTCGGTGTACGACACCTTCGGCTGCTCCTACATCTACCTCGACCGTTCGACGTCGGACCTCCGCGCCCGCGACAACGTCTGGGCTCTCGAGGGACACCGGCAGGTCGAGGTCAACGCCCCTTCCCGCAAGATGCTGCTCAGCGACTTCACGCTGATCCGCTCCGCCGCCGATGCGGAGAACCATTGGCACAACGACGGTACGCTGCTCCGCGGAGGCATGGTCTTTGTCGACGGCCACGCCGGAATCACCGAATACAAAAACGATGGTGGGGCCGGCTACGTCACCGTCACGCAGGCCCAGATCGACGACTGGCAGCGGCAAGACGCGTACTACTGAGCGTCGCAAGTCCGAGGCCGACGGCTACCGCGAAACGCTGCTCGTAACTTCGGCGAGGTGGACGCCGGCGATCTTGAGGATGCCGGGCCGCTCACCGACGGCGTCGTGCAGCTCGTACGGCGCGGCCTCGTCGGTCTTGAGGAGCATCAGCGCCGTCGCGCCGCTGCCGTCCGGGTTTTCACGCCGGCTGATGGTCATGTCGGCGATGTTGACGCCCGCTTTGCCGAACTCGGTGCCGACCATGCCGATCATGCCGGGGCGGTCGTCGTTCTGGATGATGACCATGTGGCCCTCGGGCACCATGTCCATGGCGTAGCCGTTGATCTCGACGACGCGGGGCCGCAGGTCGTCGTAGACCCGGCCGACGATGCGGCGGACCTTGTCGGCCTCGTGGTCGGGGTTTTCATCAACAAATTTCTTGTCGTGGGTATTACCCCAAAATCCAGCTGCGGCTGAGTCGGTTTCTCGTTCGATATCTCTGAGTTGCCGGATGCGAGGGCCATGGATCGTAAGCGTGAGTTGGCTCGGGGCGGTCGTGGTGTGTTCGCGTTGGGTGACGCGGGTCTCGATGCCGCGGGCCTCGGCGACGGCGCCGACGTTGATGACGTTCAGCGGGGTGTCGAGGTTGCGTTGCAGCAGGCCGACGAGGGCGGTGCGTTCGATGGTGCCGGCGGCGGGGCCGAGCGCCTGGCCGCAGAGCTCGACGTCAAGGCGGGCGACGCCGCGGGTGACCATCGGGCTGATGAGCCGGGCCATGCGGTCGGCCAGGTCGACGTAGGCGGCCTGGGCATCGGTGAGGTCCACACGGACCCCGCCGGCGTTGACCGCGCCGCTGATCCCCTCGCCGCGGAGGTAGGCGAGGCACGCCTTCGCGGCGTCGACCGATACGGCCGTCTGCGCCTCTTCGGTGCTGGCCCCGAGGTGCGGGGTGACCAGAATCTTCGGGTGCGTGCGCAGCGGCGAGTCTTCCGCGGGCGGTTCAGTTGTGAACACATCGAGGGCCGCGCCGCCGCACTGGCCGGCGTCGCAGGCGGCGATCAGGTCGGCCTCGTCCACGATCCCGCCGCGGGCGGCGTTAACCACGAACACCCCGGGCCGGCACTTGGCGAACACCGCGGCGTCGAGCATGCCGGTGGTCTCGGGCGTCTTGGGCACATGGAAGCTCAGCACGTCCGCGTGGGGCACGAGGTCGGCGAAGGCGCGGTGGGTCTTGACCGCGCGGTCGCCGAGTTGCAGGTCGGTGTTGACGAACGGGTCGTAGCCGACGACGTCCATGCCGAAGGCCAGCGCCCGCTCGGCCACGGTGCGCCCGATGCGGCCGAGCCCGACGACGCCGAGGGTCAGCCCGTGCAGCTGCCGGCCCTTGTACTTGTTGCGGTCCCAGCCGCCCTCGGTCATAGTCTTGTACGCCGGCCCGACGTTGCGCAGCAGCGCCATCATCAGCGCGAAGGCGTGCTCGGCCGTGGTGATCGTCGAGGCCTCGGCGGTGTTGACCACGAGGATGCCCTTGGCCGTGGCGGCGGGCAGGTCGATGTTGTCCACCCCGACGCCGGCCCGCGCGATGACCTTCAGGTCGCCCGGCTCGGCGAGCATGGCCGGGGTCACCTTGATGCCCGACCGCACGACCATGGCGTGGATGCCGCCGGCGGACAGCAACTTGCCGACCTCGGCGTCGACGGCGTCCTGGCCGTCGGACTTCTTGAGGTCCACGAGGTCGGGGCGGTCGAGCAGCTCCGCGTCGGTTTGCGACCGGACGAATTCCAGCCCCTCGTCGGCGAGCTTGTCCGCGGCTAACAAAGTGAACTTACTCATCGCGAAGCTCCCGAGGTGAAACCGCAGATTTCACAGATTTCGCAGATAGAAGACCAAACGCGGAAACGCCGGCTTTGTCAATCTGCGT
>JBCCRT010000220.1:0-3202 GCA_039201235.1 Planctomycetota bacterium | reverse complement strand
GTTCGGCAGGTACCGCACCTCGGGGTCGCGGGTGAGGTTGCCCATCAGGATGACGCGGTTGAAGCTCGAAGCCATGGGGGTCTGACCTTCCGGGGGCTCAGGCTTCCTGCAGGTTCGCCGCGTCGCCGGCGGTCTCGGCTTGCTTGATCGCCTCGGCGATCTCGGTCTCGCCCATGTGGTCGGCGCGGGTCATCATGACCCGCAGCACGTCCTCGGATAAGTTGCAGTCGCGTTCGATGTTGGCGATCTGGGTCGGGGCGACCCGGAACAGCGAGATCAGGAAGGTGCCGCGCTTCTGGCCGTCGATCGGGTAGGCGAGCTTGCGTTCTTCCCAGCGGACGAGGGTGACGACCTCGGCCTCGGCGCGGTCGAGCATGCCGCGGACGGTGTCGATCGCCGAGCCGAGCCCCGCGGTAATCGCGGGCTGGCTCATGAGGAAGAGGCCTTCGTAGAGCTTGGGGGTGGGGTCGGGCATCGGGGCGAAAACTCCGGTCTGGGGTTGGCGGGGCCCGTGGGGGTGGCCCGCTTCCGGGGAACGCCGGCTCGTTGCCCGCGTCGAATCGAAAAGTGTAATCCAATCGGACGACGCGGGCAAAACGGCCGGATGGATGGGTCACGGTGCGGTGGGTTGCCGGGTGTCCGGAGTCTGCACGGGCTGCGCATCGAGCCAGCCGGCGAGCGCGGCGACGGCGGCGTCCTGGCGTTGGCGGAAGCTGGGCCGGCCGTTGCGGCCGTTGTGCAGGATCGAGAAGACGGCGACGCCGCCGGGGGAGTAGATGTAGCCCGAGAGGGAGCTGACGCCGTTGATCGTCCCGGTCTTGGCCCAGACCCGGCCGGTCAACTCGCCGCCGAGGCGTCGGCGGAGCGAGCCGGCGGCGCCGCTGACCGCGAGGCTGGCGACGTAGGTCTCGCCGTGCTCGTGTTCGGCGAGCATGTGGTGCAGCAGCTCGGCGAGGACGCGGGCGCTGATCCGGTTGTTGCGTGACAGCCCCGAGCCGTCGGCCGCGACGACGGTCAACGTGTCAATACCGATGCTTTGCAGGAACGCGACCGCCGCGGCGTGGCCCGACGCCCAGGAGCCGCGGGCGTTGGCGTCGCCGGCGGCGCGGTCGTGCATGTAGCCGTTGAGCTTGGCCAGCGCCTCGGCCATCGTATTCTGGCTGTTGCGGTTCACGCGGGTCAGCACGTCGGTCAGCGGCGTGGCGTGGGTCGCGATCGGCGTGACGTCGGGTGAAGCCAAGAGCCCGGCGTGGGTCTCGACACGGACGCCGCCGGCGACCGCGATCCCGCGGTCGGCCAGGGCGTGGCGCAGCGTGTGGCCGAAGAAGGCGCGGGGGTCGTCCACGGGCTTGCTGAAGACGCCGGTCGCGCGTTGCAGGGTGCCGCGGACGGGGTAGATGGTTTGGCCGTCGACGGGTTCGAGGCGTTTGTCGAGGACCGGGCCGTGCCGGCCGTCTTCGCCGGCGGTGGTGACGGTGCCGGTGACGACGAAGTTGGCACGGGGCGGGACGGTCGTGATCGCGGCGGGTCGGCCGGGCGCGGTGGGGGTGAAGGTGAAGTCGACGTTGTTGGTGTTGAAATTCACGCCGGCGACGGGGGCGCCGTACCACCGCCGGCGGTTGGTGTCGCCCCAGCTCGGGTGGGTGAATTGGTCGTCGAAGACCGCGTCGATCACGACGACGTCGCCGGCGACACGGCCGATCCCGCGCTCCCGCAGCGCGGCGGCCCAGTCGTCGAACACGCTCATCGGCGTGCGGCCCGCGGCCTCGGCCAGCGCCCGATCGCCGAGGGCCGGGTCGCCGAAGCCGACCACGACCAGGTCGTCGCCGACGGTCAGCAACTGCGTCCGCAATTCGGCGTCGGGCCCGAGGCGGTCCAACGCGGCGGCCGACGTCAGCAGCTTGAGGTTGCTCGCGGGCACCAGCGCGGCGTCGGCGTTGTCGGTCGCGTAAAGCGTTTGGCCGGTAACGCCGTCGAGCACGACCGCCGCGACGACCGACGGCCGCTTGGGGTCGTCGGCCAAGGCGGTGTCGAGGGCTTCACGCAGTTCGACGATCTGCGTCGAAGAAATCTCGTCCGCCGCGAGCGGGCAAACCAGCGTAACGCCGCACAGGATGAGCACCGACCGGAACCGCCGCCGCACGCTCAGACCCCGCTTACCGCTTCGTCCATCTTCAGGACCTGTTCGTCGGCGTGGTAGGACGAGCGGACCAACGGGCCGGACTCGCAGTGGCGGAAGCCGATCGCCTCGGCCATACGCTTGTACTCGACGAACTCGGCCGGCGTGACCCACCGCGAGATGGGCAGGTGCCGCCGGGTCGGCTGGAGGTACTGGCCGATGGTCAGGATGTCGCAGCACTCGTGGACGCCGGGGTAGGTGGCGTTGGGGTAGGCCACCTCGTCTTCGCGGTCCTCGGCCGATACCGCGGCCTTGCCGGGGGCGTCGTGGTTCCAGTAGGGATTACTCGTCTGCTCGACGAGGTAGCCGCCGCGTCGCAGCTTCTGGCCCAGGGCCGGTTTCACCTCGCCCGTGACCGTCCGTTCTAAAACACTTCCGGGGGGCAGGTTGCGGTTGGGGTCGGGCGGCTCGAATGGGTCGCGGTTGGACGCCGGAAGGTCCGCACTGATCCCGGGGGTGCGGGTGCCGTCGATCACGTCGTGTATCAGCTCTTCGAGCTCTTCCTCACGTTCGCCGATGCCGACCATGATGCCCGTCTTGACCGTCAGGCCCTGGGCCTTCGCCCGGCGGAGCAGCTCGATCGAGCGTTCGTAGATCGCCTGCGGCCGGACGACCTTGTACATCCGTTTGACGGACTCGAGGTTGTGGTTGAGGATCTCGGGACGTTCGTCGAGGACCAGCTGCAGCGCGTCCCAGTCGCCGCAGAAGTCGGGGATCAGCACCTCGATCTGCGTGTCGGGGCTGTGCCGGCGGATCTCGCGGATGGTCTCGGCCCAGATCTCGGCCCCGCCGTCGGGCAGCTCGTCGCGGTTCACGCTGGTGATGACGATGTGTTTGAGTCGCATCAGTGCTGCCGCCTCGCCGACCCGCCGCGGCTCATCCAGGTCGTATTCCGGGGGCCGGCCGGTCTTGATGTGGCAGAAGCCGCAGGCGCGGGTGCACACGTCGCCGAGGATCATCATCGTCGCGGTGCCGCGGGCCCAGCACTCGCCCATGTTCGGGCACTTGGCCGACTCGCAGACG
>JBCCRT010000219.1:0-3327 GCA_039201235.1 Planctomycetota bacterium | reverse complement strand
TTCGACAAGCAGGTCTACACCACCGGCGAGGCCGCCGAGGTCTGCAAGGTCTCCCAGCAGACCATCATCCGCTGCTTCGACGCCGGCCGGCTCCAGGGCTTCCGCGTCCCCGGCTCCCGCTTCCGCCGCATCCCCCGCGACGAACTCATCCGGTTCATGAAGGCCAACGACATCCCCACCGACGGCTTCCAGACCGGCAAGAAGAAAATCCTCGTCGTCGACGACGACCCCGGTATCACCGAGCTCTTCGCCGATGTGCTCGGCCAGGACCCCCGCTTTGAGGTCCGCTCCGCCGCCACCGGCTACGACGCCGGCGTCGTCTCCGCCGCCTTTAAACCCGACCTCATGATCCTGGACTTCATGCTTCCCGACGTCAACGGCAACGTCGTCTGCCAGACCGTCCGCGACAGCGACGCCCTCAAAGACATGAAGATCGTCATCGTCTCCGGCGTCGTGAACCGCGAGGAGATCGACGGCCTGCTTGCCGCCGGCGCCGACGAGTTCGTGAAGAAACCGTTCGACCTCGAAGCGCTGCTGCAACGTGTTGAATCGCTGCTCGAACTCTAAAGCCGCTTGCGGCTTAGCGACACCCCATGGTCTCCCACGAGCTGTCCAAGCCGCGCCGCATCGAGCTGATCCTGCGGCAGATCGACACGCTCCCCACCCTCCCCGCGGTGGCGACGCGGCTGCTGCAACTCACCGCCGACGACGACGCCTCGGCCAAAGAGGTCACCCGGCTCATCCAGTCGGACCCGGCGCTCACCGCCCGCGTCCTGTCGATGTGTAAGGCCGCCGACAAGGGTGTCCGCAGCGACATTGTCACCATCGACCGCGCCGTCGTCCTGCTGGGCTTCAACGCCATCCGCAACGCCGTGCTCTCGGTCAAGGTTCTCGAGGTCTTCGAGGGTAACGTCGACGGTGACCTGGATTACCCCTTGCGCGGCCACGAAAGCCCGGGCCGATCCAATTCCGAAACTTCCGGGGGCAAGCCCACGATACGCCTGGACCGCCGCGGGTTCTGGCTCCACTGCCTCGCCGTCGCCGTCACCGCCGAGGCGATCGCCAAAGCCCACCGCGACCCCGACCTGCCCGCCGACGAGGCCTTCGTCTGCGGCCTGCTGCACGACCTGGGCAAGCTCGCGCTCGACCATGTCCTGCCCCGCAGCTTCGGCCGGGTCGTCGAGCTCGCCGAGCTGCACCGCGGCGACATCGCGGCCTACGAACGCAAGATCGTCGGCCTCGACCACCACACCGCCGGCAAACGCCTCGCCGAGCAGTGGAAACTCCCTCTCCGCCTGCAGGACAGCATCTGGCTCCACGGCTCGCCGATCGAGACCCTGCCCCGCATGGAGCACCGCCGGCTCGTCGGGCTCGTCCGCCTCGCCGACGCCGTCGTCCGCGGCCACCACGTCGGCTACTCCGGCAACCACGACCCGGCCGACGTCGATGCGATGGCCCAGCAGCTCGACCTGTCGCCCGATAAAGTCCGCGACGCCACCGCCGGGCTGTTCGAAGAACTCGAGACCCGCGGCCGGGCGTTGGGCATCCACGACGAGCCGTCGCACGAGCTCGCCCTCGCGTCGATCCAGCGCGCCAACAGTGCCCTGGGCCGGGCCAACGCCGCGCTGCACCGCCGCTCCCGCCTCGCCGAGGGCCAGGCGAAAGTCCTCAAAACCCTTCAAGCCTTCAACGCCGCCGCCGCGCCGGCCCGCTCGGTCGAAGACGTCGTCGACGGCGTCGTCGCCTCGGCCCGGTCGCTGCTGGGCGACGGCTTCTACGCCGCGCTCTGCCCCAGCCGCCAACCCCTATCGGGTGATGCCGATCACCCCCCGCCGCCCGACGGCTACTGGCTCGTCTGCCAGTACAACGACCGCGGCGAGCCGGTCGACGCCTCGTACCGCGAGACCCCGCCGCGCACGCCCGACCTCGCCGAGCTCGACGCCTCGCGGTCGCTGGGAGTCGAGCTCATGGGCGTCCTGCCCTGGATCGCCGACGACCTGACCGCCGCGGCGGATTTGCGCGACGTGAAGCTGCTGCCGCTGCCCTGCGGCTGGGGCACGGTCGCCCTGCTGCTGCACGACCGACCCGATGCGCCGACGTGGGACACGCTCGCCCCGCTCGCCGGCAGCTGGGGCAACGCCATCGCCGCCGCCGCCCAGCACGCCGGCGCCAAACGCCTCGGCGAAGACCTCGCCGCCGCCAACGCCGCCCTCGCCGCCGCCCAGCAACGCCTCACCCACGCCGAGTCCCTCGCCCGCCTCGGCGAGATGGCCGCCGGCGCCGCCCACGAGATGAACAACCCCCTCGCCGTCATCTCCGGCCGCAGCCAGCTCATGGGCATGGCCCTCCCGGCCGGCAGCGACCACCAGAAGTCCGCCCAGATGATCTTCCGCGAGGCCCACCGCCTCAGCGACCTGATCTCCTGCCTCCGCCTCTTCGCCGACCCCCCGGCCGCCGACCGCAAGCCCGTCGACCTCCAACCCCTGCTCGACGGCGTCGTGAAAAAAATCCGCAAACCGCTGGACCAGCGCGACGCGAAGTTCCGCCTCGAGTCGTCCGTCGGCCCCGGGCTCGACGCCGCGACGATCGACGCCGGCATGGCCGAGCGGGCCGTCACCGAGCTGCTGTTCAACGCCGTGCAGGCCCGGCCCGCTTCGCTCGTCATGGTCAAGGCGATGCTCGACCCCGCCGCCGACCCCGACGCCCCCGTGCTGCTGATCCAGGTCACCGACGACGGCGTCGGCATGGACCGCCACACCCTCGACCACGCCCTCGACCCGTTCTTCTCGGCCAAGGACGCCGGCCGACAGGTCGGCATGGGCCTGCCCCGCGCCGAGCACTACGCCCGCGCCCACGGCGGGTCGCTCCGGTTACGCAGCGACGCCGGCCACGGAACCGTCGCCACTTTGCTCCTACCACTGCATTGACCTCCGGGATCACCCGATGAGCCCGTAGCCTCCCCGCCCCCGGAAACTTCCGGGGGAGCCCGGGAGCCGGAGAAAGCTAGTGACCCGCCGCCGGCAGAACACAACCGAGCCCGCGAAAGCCAAGGCCCGCGCCCGCCGGCGGACCCGACGCGTCCTGCTCGTCGAGCCCACGCCCGCCCACCGCGCCGCCCTCGAGGCCTGCGGCACCGGCGACCGCCCCGTCGCCGTCGTCCACGCCCCCAAGCTCGAAGACGCCCGACGCTACCTCGCCCGCCAGCCCGTCGACCTCGTCCTCGCCGCCCGCGAGCTGCCCGACGGCGACGGCCTCGACCTCGTCGCCGAGCTCTCCCGCGTCAAACCCGCCACCGCCACCGTCCTGCTCCAGCCCACCGCCGACTTC
>JBCCRT010000218.1:0-3373 GCA_039201235.1 Planctomycetota bacterium | reverse complement strand
TTGGCGAGTCGCACGGCCTCCTTGCCGTCGCGGGCCTTGCCGACGATCTCGAGGTCGGGCTGCTCGGCCAGCGCCCGGCCGATGGCGGAGCGCATGAAGACCGAGTCGTCGGTGATGAGGATGCGCAGCATGCGCGAAGGTTTCCGTGGGGCGTGGCGTTCGCGGAGGGTCAAGAAGGCGCGCTAAGCCGCGAGCGGCTTTCAGGCCGCCAGGCGGGAGAGCGTTTCCTGGATCCGCTCGCCGAGCACGTTCGGGGTGAACGGCTTGACGACGTAGTTGTTCACGCCGGCCTTGATCGCCTCGACGACGCGGGACTTCTCGGCCTCGGTGGTGACCATGATGACGGGGATCTTTGCGCCTGAGCCGCGGTACTCGCGGATGAACGTGATGCCGTCCATGTTGGGCATGTTCCAGTCCAGCAGGATCAGCTCGGGGCCGAAGGCCTTGACCTTGACCAGGGCGTCCTGGCCGTCCACGGCCTCCTCGATCTGCTCGTAGCCGAGCTGGGTGAGGATGCCGCGCTGGATGTTGCGCATCGTCTTGGAGTCGTCAACGAGTAGGACTTTCATGGGGATTCTCTTGGGTTCGGGGGTTTCGGGATTAGCCCGCGGTTCGTGGGGTGAAACTACCGGGGGTCAGGCGGCGGCTTCGGCGGCGGCGGCGTCGCGGATCGAGACGTCGACGCTGAACGCGCCGAGGTCGCAGTCGACGGGGATGTGGATGGTGACCACGTCCTTACGGCCGGTGACGGTGTGGTGCGCGCCGACAATCACCGACGGGCAGGTGATGCTGACCTTGCGGTTGGTGAATTTGGCTTTAGCGCCGCCGGAGACCATGTTGACCAGCTCGCCGACGGCGTCGGCGAAGTCCTCGTGGTCGGCGGCGATCTCCATGCCGGTGAAGACGGCGACGGCCCGCTCGGCGGTGGTGTTCGGGAAGCCGAGGACAACGGTGCCCTCGACATCGCCGGACATGCCGATGATGCCGGAGACGTCGTGGCTCTTGGCGTCGGGGGGCTTGATCGACGGCGTGCCGACCTCGACCTCGAGCTGGAGCATGGTCTCGAACACGTTCGTGACCGAATCGACGAAGGGGAGGATGAATTGGCTGTCCACGGGGGGCTCCTGGGATCGGTTAAAGGCTTGGGTAGCGGGCGGATTTGTCCGCCCGGGTTCGATGGTTCCGAGGTCTAGGCGGCGGTGCGTTGGGGACAGGGGGCGTGGCCGGCGGTCTTGACCAGCTCGTTGACGTCGAGGATGAGGCAGACCCTGCCGTCTTCGCGGATGGTCGCACCGGAGAACGGTCCGCCTTGGGTGTAGTCGTCGTCGAGGGGTTTGATGACGATCTCCTGCTGGCCGATCAGGCGGTCGACCATGAGCCCGACCTGCTGGCCGCCGACGCGGACGACGACGGCGAAGCGGCCCTCCGGGGGGCGCCGGTCCTGGCCGAGGCGGTCGCGCAGGTCGATCAGCGGCAGCACGCTGTCGCGGAGGCGGACGACGCGTTGGCCCTGGATCGTGGAGATCGTCGTGTCTTCGGGGCGGACGATCTCGACGATGCTCTGCAGGGGGATGGCGTACTGATCTTCGTCGGACTCGACCATCATGGCGGGCATGATGGCGACGGTCAGGGGGATCAGGATCTCGATGGTGGTGCCGTCGCCCTCGGCCGAGGCGATGTTGATCTGGCCGTTGAGCTTGTTGATGTTGGTGCGGACGACGTCCATGCCGACGCCGCGTCCCGAGAGGTCGGAGACGGCGGCGGCGGTGGAGAAGCCGGCCTCGAAGATGAAGCGGAAGACCTCTTCGTCGGGCATCTTGTCGAGGGTGTCCCGGTTGACCAGGCCCTTCTCGATCGCCTTGCCGCCGATGACAGAGCGGGCGAGGCCCTTGCCGTCGTCGGCGATGGCGACGCGGACGTGGCTGCCCTGGTGTTCGGCGGTGAGGGTGATGGTGCCGGCTTCGGCCTTGCCGCTCTCGGCGCGGACTTCCGGGGGCTCGATGCCGTGGTCGGCCGAGTTGCGGAGGATGTGGACCAGCGGGTCGGCCAGCAACTCGAGGACGGACTTGTCGACTTCGGTGTCCTTGCCGACGATCTCGAGGTTGATCTTCTTGTCGGTGTGGCGGGCGATGTCGCGGATGACACGGGGGTAGCGGTCGAACAGCTTGGCCAGCGGCTGCATGCGGGTGCGCATGACGCCGACTTGCAACTCACTGGTGAGGCGGTCGAGGTCGCCGGCGGCCTCGGCGAAGGATTCGTTGAGTTCGTGGTCGATGTCGGCCTCGCCGACGCTGCGGGATAGCGCGACGACGCGGTTTTTGTTGAGCACGAGTTGGCCGACGAGGTTCAGCAGCGACTCGAGCCGGCCGACCTCGACGCGGATGGTCTGCTCCACCTGCTGACCCCCGGAAGGGGCCGCGGCTTTGGCGGCGGGTTCTTTGTTGGCCTTGGGCTTGGCCGGCTGCGGCTTGGCGGGTTCGATCTTGCCGGCGACGTCGGCGGGCGGTTCTTTGGGAGCCTCGGTCTGCGGGGTGGCAACTTCCGGGGGGAGGATCCCGTCGAGTTGGAGGAGGCGGTCGAGGTCGTCGCCGTGTTTGGCGGCGACGTCGGGGGAGAGGTCGGCGCCCTCGGCGGCCTGGGACAGGCGTTTGACGAAGGTGGCGATCGGCCAGGAGAGGACGCGGGACTGGGCGAGTCCCTCGGCCTGCTGGGCGAGGATCCACTCGGCGGCGCGGAGGCGGACGACGGCCTCGGCGAGGGGTTCGGGGCCGAGGTCGTTGAGTTTCGGGGCGACGTCGAGCATGAGCTGGCAGACGGCGGTGAGGTCGTCGAGCTCGAAGAAGTCGGCGGTCTTGACGAGGTTGTCCGCGATCTCGCCGAGCTGCTCGGCGGCCTCGGCGCGGGTCGCGTCGTTGCGGAGCTGGTCGATGGTCTCGCCGAGCTGGCCGGCGTAGTCTTGCAGGTCGGTGACCATGAACTCGATCAGGTCCATCTTCTGGGGGCCCAAATCGAGCGGCTTGCCCCCGGAAGTTTCTTCTGGGTTTTCGGAGGTTTGGTCATCGTCGGACACCGGCACTGAAGTGCCGGTGCCGGTGGGGGCGTCTTCGCTGCCGATGGCGTTGAGGGCGGCGATGAGGGCGGGGTCGGCGGCGTCGGGAGCGGTGCCGGCGGCGAGCTGTTCGATCTGGCCGCGGACGACGTCGGCGGACTGCAGCAGCAGGTCCATGACCTTGGCGCTGACGGCGACCTCGCCCTTGCGGAGGCGGTTGAGGGCGTCCTCGGCGGCGTGGGCGAACTCGATGACGGGCTCGAGGCCGAGGAACCCGGCCGCGCCCTTGATGGTGTGCAGCGCGCGGAAGCAGCTGTTGCAGAT
>JBCCRT010000217.1:0-3420 GCA_039201235.1 Planctomycetota bacterium | reverse complement strand
TGCCGATGCCGGTGTACGAAAGCCTCGGCCGGCTCGCGCCGCGGCGCGAGTTCACGCACCAGCACTGGCCCGACGCCGACGACCTGTTGGCCAACGTGCCCGAGCCGATCCTGCCGCCGCCATGGCTCGGGTTCAAAGCGTTGTACGACGCCGCGTGGGGGATGCTGCTCGACCTGGTGAAGGAAGTGCCGCTAGAGAGCGGGTTGCCCGGCGGCCGCATCGCGACGAGCCACAACTTCGGCCCGATGCAGTTCGTCTGGGACACCTCGTTCACCGCCATGGCCACGGCCTACGCCGCTCGGCACCTGCCCGCCACCGCCGGGCTCGACCTGCTGTACTCCCGTCAGTTCGACGGCGGCTATCTGCACCGGGAGCACGACGCGCGGGACGGGCTGCCGGTGATGTGGGAGCCGGACTTCAGCCCCAATCCGCCGCTGATGGCCGTCGCCGAGTGGCAGCTCTACCAACTCACCGGCGACGCCGAGCGGCTGCGCCGCGTCTTCCCCGCGCTGCGGGCCCACTTCGAATGGCTTCACGCGCACCGCCGGCTCGACGACGGCACCTTCTGGACCACCGGCCTCGCCAACGGGCTCGACAACTCTCCCTCCCTCGGCGACGGCTACCCCGACCTCACCGCGCAGATGATCCAGAACGCGGAAATCCTCCGCGACATCGCGCGGTTGCTCGGACACGACGCCGACCGTTTCGAAGCTGCGCGGCAAGCGATCGGCGACGCGCTCAACGCCCGCCTCTGGAGCGATGAGCTCGGTTTCTACAGCACCTCGCTCGCCGAAGGCGGGCACAATCTGAACAAGGTTGTCACCGGCTTCTGGCCGCTGTGGGCGGGCGTCGTACCGGACGATCGCGTCGATCGGCTTGCCGAACAACTGCTCGACCCCGACGTGTTCTGGCGTCACCACCCGGTCCCGAGCCTCGCGGCCGACTCGCCGCGCTTCGTCTCCGCCGGCCGGTACTGGATGGGCTCGACGTGGGCACCGACCAACTACGCCGTGATGTGCGGCTTCGCCCGCGCCGGCCGACACGACCTCGCCCACCGCGTCGCGCTGCGACACCTGCAATGCATGGCCGACGTCTTCCGCGACACCGGCAAGATCTGGGAGAACTACGGCCCCGATTCGTCGGTCCCGGGCAACTGGTCGCACGCCGACTACTGCTGGTCCGCGCTCGGCCCGATCGCTTCGCTGTTCGAGCACGTCCTGGGCATCACGCCCGACGGACCGAACCGACGCCTGCGTTGGCGACCGCCCCCCGGCCAACGCGCCGGCGTCCGCCGCTATCCGCTGGGCCCGGCGACCGTCAACCTCCTCGTCGACCCGGGCCCCGACGGCCTAAGCATCGAAGCCGACGCCGACTTCGCGGTCGACCTGGAACTGATCCTCGGCGACCGCCGCGAGACGCTCCGCCTCGGCGGTGAACCCGTGACACGAACCCTTACCCCGTAAGCCGGACGAACCCCCCAGCCCCACCAAACCCTGAGCCATGCCGACCACCACGACAGCCTGGCAGCTTGGCCCCTTCACCAAGCTCGACGACGCAAACCCGATCCTCCGCGCCAAGCCTGACAGCACGTTTTACTGCCCGGTGCGCGGCGACGTCGTCGAGTGGGAGGCCAAGGACGTCTTCAACCCCTGCGCCGTCGTGCGGGACGGCAAGGTCTTCCTCATCTACCGGGCCGAGGACCGCGTCGGCCGGCACGCCGGCACGTCCCGCCTCGGCCTGGCCGTCAGCGACGACGGCGTCCACTTCCGACGCCACGGCTCGCCCGTCCTCTACCCCGACCGCGACGCCTTCCAGCAGTGGGAGTGGGAGGGCGGCGTCGAGGACCCCCGCATCGTCGAGGACGACCGCGGCACCTACTACCTCACCTACAACGCCTTCAACGGCAACGTCATGTCCGGCCGACAGTGCCTCGCCACGTCCCGCGACCTGCTGCACTGGCAGAAGCACGGCGTGATCGGCGGCATCGACGGCGAACTCCAAAACGGCACCGGCTACAAGTCCGGCGTCATCCTCTCGCAACGCGTCGGCGACCGACTCGTCGCCGCCAGGGTCAACGGCCGGTACTGGATGTACTGGGGCGTGGAGACCCTCCGGCTCGCAGTCTCCGACGACCTTATCCGCTGGGAACGCGTGCTCGACGACGACGGCCACGAACTCACCGTCCTTGCCCCCCGCCCCGACGACCGCTTCAAACACACGGACAACATGGCCGTCGAAGGCGGTGCCGCCGCCCTGCTCACCCACCACGGCATCGTGGTTCTCTACAACGGCATCTGCAACCCGCTCCCCCCCGACCAACGCACCCCCACCCCCGACGGCGGACGCGTCGGCAACCGGTGGGTCGGCGTTCAGGCCCTCTTCGACGCCGACGACCCCGCCCGACTGCTCGACCGCGACGACGACCCCTTCGTCCGGCCCGAGCGCAGCTACGAGACCGACGGTCAGGTCGCACGGGTCACCTTCATCGAGGGCCTCGTCCACCACCGCGGCCGCTGGCTGCTGTACTACGGCACCGCCGACTCCTGCATCGCCGTCGCCGCTGCCACGACGGGCCAAGACGCCTAACACCCACCGCAATCTCCCCGAGACCGACACATGTCCGACCACACCTACATCGAGCAAGTCGCCGAACGCCGGCCGGGTCAGGCGTGGTTCGACGACGCCCGCTTCGGCATGTTCATCCACTGGGGCGTCTACTCGGTGCTGGCCACCAACGAGTGGGCGATCAAGCGCGACGCGATCCCCAAGGAGGTCTACCGCACCTATGCCGAGCGGTTCGCCGCCGACCGGTTCGACCCGAAAGCCTGGGCCGAGCAGGCCGCCGCGGCGGGGGCGAAGTACGTCGTGTTTACGACCAAGCACCACGACGGCTTCTGCATGTTCGACTCGAAGCTCACCGACTGGAAGGTGACGAACACGCCGCTGGGCCGGGACGTTGCGGCGGAGCTGGCCGAGGCTGTGCGCGGCGTCGGGCTACGGATGGGCTGGTACTACTCGGTGTGGGACCTGTGGCACCCGGGCCTGGACGGCGGCGACGGGCGTGTCGATGACGAGGGCAACCTGCTGAGCAACGCCGGCGCATGGCAACCTTCGGCGGACGGCCTCGCCTACATGCACGGCCAGATCGAGGAACTGCTGACCGGCTACGGCCCGATCGACGTGCTCTGGTTCGACGTGCCTCGCGCCGGGCCGGAGCACTACCGCGCGGCCGAACTCATGCGCCGCATCCGCGCACTCCAGCCCGACATCCTCGTCAATGACCGCCTCGTCAAGGCCGCCGGCGACCCGATCGAGCCCGACGCCCGGCCCGACATCGTCACGCCCGAAAACAAGATCCCGCCCCACGGCCTGCTCGACGACCAAGGACGCCCCGCCCGCTGGGAGAGCTGCATGTGCCAC
>JBCCRT010000216.1:0-3423 GCA_039201235.1 Planctomycetota bacterium | reverse complement strand
GCGGAAGTCCCGTCGCTTGCGCTCGAGGTCCCTCTCCTTGAGGCGGCGGCCACGCACTACTACCGCGGCTACCGGGGGCTGAAGCCGATCAATCAGATGGAGAAAGGCGACTGGCCGTGGGGCGATGTGTTGCCGGAGGACGAGGCGTATACCTCGGACTTCGCGTCGGCGATGCGGGTGCACGATCTGGATCACGGTCTGGAGCTGAATTTCGAACAGGACTGGGACTGGCGGAACCGTCGACCCGACCGCCGATTCGTCGTGGAGCCGCCCGTTGACGGGCAGCGTCTGCTGCGCATCACCTGGATCGATCACGACACGGTGATCCCCGCGGGCAGCCGCTACGACTTCGGCCTCGCGGCGTTGCCGCTCAAGCCGTTCGCCCTCAAGTGGCACGAGCTGATGCTGGGCAACAGCACCGGTATCTACGACCCCGTGCACTACCAGAGCGTGTCGGTGCCCCGTTCGCCGGCGCTGTGGCTGCCCGGCCGCACACCACCCCCGCAGATCAACGACGGGGTGTTCCTCCGCTACGCCCTTCCCGGCAGGTTGGACCCGGCGGGGGGCGCACTCGAGTTGGAATTCCGACCCCACGAACAGCGGGCCGACGATCTGTTCTGGCTCGACTTCGGCGACACCGCGAAAAACGAGGGCCTTGTCGCGCGGCTGGTTTGGGACCGGGACCGGGCCCGGCTGGTCGTGGAAGATTCGCTGGGGCGTCGGGTCCGGACACCGGCGGTCGCCGACCCCCGCCGGGTCGGGCTCCGGTGGGGTCCGGGCACAGGTGGCACCCGCCTGCTCGTTTCGCTCAACGAAGCAACCGTTGAGATGGTGTCGGGGCTCCGGCCCGCGGCCCCGACGACCGCCGACGCCGCGCTGCTGATCGGAGGCGACAGCCGTCTGACGCTCGGCCGCTTCGAGATGACCGACGCGGCCGGCATGGCGACGATCGATGACGCTTTCGATGAAGAGTTTCTACCGAACGATTTCCTCGCCACCGAAGCCGGCGGGGTTCCGGACCGCACGGCCCATTTCGAAGACGGCCGGCTCGTGCTGGACGTCGAGGCCGACCTGTTGCGGCACGACGTCCACCGCCGGCTGGGCATGACCACGATTTACAACCACTGGCACGCCCGGACCGATTTCCTCGGGCCGTGGTACGAGATCGACGGGCCCGAGAAGCAAGCGCAGTACCGGAAGTATCACGAGACCGTCGGACCGACCGGCGTCAAGTATCTGCCGTACTTCCTCAAGAAAATCTCGATCAACGACCCGGCGTGGCGTGACTTCGGCGGGGAGGTCGCGATCCGCCCAACTTTCATCTCGTTCGATCACGCAGTCGTCGCGCCCAACGGCCCCGGGGCCGACTTCACGGTCTGGGGGGTCGAACGCCTCCTGGTGGACATGGACGCCGATTACGTCCACATGGACTTCGGCCTGCCCTTCCCCGACGCGTCGCTCGGGACCGGGGCCGGCTCGATCGGGCCCGACGGCGAGCTGCGGTTCAGCTACCCCCACCGCGCCCACCGGGAACTGTTCAAGCGGATCTACAAGCTCTGCCTGGACCACGACGCGCACTTCGTGCCTCACACGACGCCGGGCGTCGAGGCGAGCTACGGCGGATTCATGACCGCCGGCTTAACCGGGGAGCAGGAAGAGTTCTGGTTTGACTTCGACCGGTCGCAGATGTTCATCAACCCGGTCCGGAGTTACCTGTCCGACGCCCGGTACCTCTCGCACTACCCCGGGGTACTCATCGGCACGCCGCACTACGCGCTCAGCGCCCGGTACCTCTCGATCCTTTCGGGGGACGTGCTCATGAACTGGGGGGCTTACTGGACGATGCCCTACGGCGACGCGCCCGGCACGGCCGACGGCGTGGCCGGCGGTAGCCTGATGCGCGACGGGCGGTTCCTGCCCTTCCGCGCCGCGGCGGACCACCGATTGACCACCGGCGATATCGTCACCCGCTTCGGCCCGTACTTCCCCCCGATCCTTCAGGATTTCGGCCGGTCGAAGTTCGTGCCGTTCTTCCGCAACCAGACGCTGGCCGTCCCCCTGGATCACGCCGAGGACATCAAGGTCTCGGTGGCGATGAAGCGTGACGCGCCGGAAGCGTTGCTGATCGTGGGCAACCTCTCGGACCGCAACCACGAACCGGTGACGCTCCGGATCGACTTCGACGCGTTGGGCGCGGGTCCGGCCGAGGCGGTCGAGGTCTACGACCCGATCATGCGGCGTGTCCTGCCCCACAACGCGAGCGGCGAGATCAAGACCTGGGTCCCGAAGCAGATGATCCGCATGCTGATCGTCCGGCCAACGTACGGGTCGTCAACTTGAACCGAGCTCGGCCTGTGACCGGCGAGCCCGCGGTCGCGTCGATCTGGCGTTTACCGAAGTCGCCGAGTTGGCAAGCAGCTTTTGAAGGACGAACAACCGGGGCCGCTAACCCTCAATCCATCGGATCGAGAGCGATCTCAACCACCGTCGGCTGCTCGTACTTGGCGTCTTCGGGGTCGCCCGTGAAGCTGCCGTTGAGTTGCATGACGAGCCGCCTGCCTTCCGGATTGACCACCGCGGTGTATCCGCCGACCGGGACGTAGCCGAAGTTCGCAAAGAGCAGCGGACCGAGAAAACAGAGCACCGTCCGACGCCCCGTGTCGAGGTCGAACCGTACCACCGGGACCCCCGACGCCCGCCCCGACCAGGTCGAGTCCACCACGAAGTAGATACACGTGCCGGTCGGGTCCAGCGACAGGTCCGTCAGCCAAACCTCCCGCCCCACGCCGGCCCGATCTTGCGCAGGGCAAGCGTTTCGGGGTTTAGCCCGTAGGGGGTGCCCTTCCGGGAGGCGATCACCAATTCCCCGCCGGGTGTCCGCCTCCGCGTGGCCGCGCGCATCGGCGAGTCCATAATCTGGTCGGTCGGCCACAGCCAGGGCGGTCCAGACGGCCCCGCGCTTGGTCCTGCCCGAGGTCGGGGTGCCGGTACGGGCCACGCTCCCCGACGGCGACCAGCAGACCGCGCCGCGTGTCCCAACGCTGCACCGCCCAACTGTCGCGCGGTGACGGGATCGCCACGAGGCGGCTGGTGTTCTTCCGCAGGTCGTGCCGGAAGAGCCGGCCGCCGGGGTAGGCGCCGCCCCGCGTGGCCCAGTCGTTCCGGGTCGGGTAGTTTCCGTAAAAACTCGTGAGATACGTCACGCCGTCGCCGGACCAGTCGATAGCGGTGTGCAGCTTGCCGTCGCCCATCGCCCGGGCGTCGTCGCCCCAACCCGCCGTGTCGCGTGTGCTCATGACATGCTGCATGCTCCTGTCCGCCGGCTCGTAAGCGACGAGCCAGGCGTCCGCCCGATCGTCCGTCCGGTGGTTGCCGACCGCGAAATAAAACCTGTCGTCGGGCCCGAACGCCCCCTGCCCCCAG
>JBCCRT010000215.1:0-3436 GCA_039201235.1 Planctomycetota bacterium | reverse complement strand
GGGCAACGCCGGCCCCGGCCCCGGCGGCGCGTTCCAGCAAGACAACAATTTCAACGGCATCGTCTCGATCGAAGCCGAGAACTTCGACAACAACACCTCCGCCGGCGTCCATAGCTGGGTCTCCCGCTCCGGCGGCAGCGACGGCACGCACATGGAGGCCGGCCCGGACAACGACATCAACCGCAACTTGGATTACATCGGCAACAGCCCGCGTCTGGACTACCGGATCAACTTCAAGAAAACTGGCACGCACTACGTGTGGGTCCGCGGGCGGGCCGGGGGATCACCGATCGAGAGGAGCGACTCGGTTCACGTCGGGCTCAACGGCAACGCGGTGAGCACCAGCGAACGGATCAGCGGCTGGGGCCCCGGCTTCGGCTGGGAAAACGACCGGATGAACAACGTCGGCCGGGCCACCATCAACGTCACGAGCACCGGCGTCCAGACCCTCAACGTCTGGATGCGGGAAGACGGCTTCGACTTCGACAAGATCTTCCTGACCACCAACCCGAACTATGGCGGCAACGGTAACGGCCTCGGCACCGGCCCCGCCGAAAGCGATCGCTCCGGCCAGGGCGGCGGGGCCCCTTCCGGCGCCACCACCGCCCTCCTGCAGGCCGAGACGTTCGACGGCATCGGCACTACGGAGCAGCAGTGGCGGTCGTTGCCGGAAGGGTCGACCCAATTCGTCGAGGTCGAGTCCGGCAGCGGCTACGGCGGGGCCGGCGGACAGCCGACGCTCACCAAGACGCTCTCGGGCATGCAGGCCGGCACCTACCGGATCGACATCCGCGCCGACACCAACGGCAACAGCGGCGACGACTCGTTCTGGCTGCGCGTCAGTAACAGCCAGACGAACAACGGCGGGTACAGAGCCATGACGCCACGCGAAAGTACCAACAACCAGTTCTTTAACGGCTTCCGACCCTACATCTACCTCGCGGACAACGGCACCGGCGACCTACGCGTGTTCACGCTGACCGACGGCGACAACACCATCGAAATCGCCAACCGCGAAGACGACTTCAAGCTGGATTGGATCCGGTTCGTGAAGGTCTGAACTCAGCCACCCTCCCCCGTCGCCCCACCGGCGGCGTGGGATTTCACGCTCCGCAATTAAGCTGGCCGTTTCCCAGGCCGTTGGTGCCGCACGATCAATTCAGCGTTGCCGCAGCGTCCGTTTTCGGTTTCTGCCGAGGCTGAAAAGTTTGTGGTGCGTCGTGATCGAGGTGTGATACCTGGCCGTGTCGCTCGCCCCGCGCACGCAAGCCGACGCCGAGCCGCCGTCGTCGAACCGGATCGATCTCTTGGCGATCACCGACGTGGCGGTGGATGAGTCCAAAGTCGCGGTCGAGCTGCACGTCGCGCAAGACTTCGACGGCCGGCTTCAAGTTCAACAGCAACCGGCTGCGCTGCTTGACAGCGTGTTCAACTACAATGGTTCCAGGGCGTCGCGGTCGGGGCCGTACACGAAGACGGCGGCAACTACGTCTTCGAAAACAATCAGACGAACTTCAACAGATGGCGGGGGTATCTCAGCGGGTCGATCGGCTGGTTCACCGGTGGCATGAAGATCCACGAGATCGACGGCTGGACCGTCCGCGACTCACTGTTCCAATTCGGCGCTGCCAACCCGGACCTGATTACGGTGGCCTGCCACGACATCGCGCCGCAGCGCGATCAAGTCCAAGACCTACCGTACCGCGGGTAAGGCGATGTGCTTAGCGCCCCGAGCTCTTTTACCGAGTTTGGTATCGACGAACCGCCCGGATAGAGTCGGGCTTGGCAGCGCGTATCTCGACCGTCTTGTGGATGAAGCATTATGAAGCAGGCGGCCGACTTACCAACTGCCCGCTGGTGCGCGATCCTGATCACGCCAACTTCCGCCTCGTCGGCCCGGGCCAGTGCGATTCCGACTACCCGTAAATTCGACTCGACCCCGCCGTCATGCAGGAGATGTACCGCTTCTTCCGTTGGGTCGGCCACAACTGGCGGGCTTGGAGTAAAATGGATCATCCTGCTGACTAAAGCGGTTGATAGTTTCGTGGACGACTTCCCCTCTGGTGCACGGCTTGTAAATTGTTGTCGTGTTTCCGCTCATTTAGGTTGACGCCTTAATCGCCATGACTTAGGTAAGACCTGTTGTGGTCATGCTTGCAGAATCGATGGCGAAAGCCGGATTACGCCGTAAAAAAGTTCGATGAAGTACAACGTTCTGTATCTACATTCCCACGACACGGGGCGTCTGCTCGCGCCGTACGGCGACGGGCCGGCGATGCCCAACCTGCAGCGTATCGCAGATGCCGGGGTGCTGTACCGGCAGGCGTACTGCGTCAGCCCGACCTGTTCGCCGTCGCGGGCGGGGCTGCTTACCGGTCAATATCCACACCAGTGCGGGCAGTGGGGCTTGTCCAACGCGGGCTACCCGCTGCAGCACCCCGAGCGACACGTCGCGTCGGCATTGCGGTCGGCGGGTTATACGACGGCGTTGATGGGCGTGCAGCACGTGACGTACGACGAACAAGACGGGGCATACGACTTCGTGAGGCCGGAGATCATGGGTGCGGCGCGGGGCACGGTCGATCCGGAGTTGACGGCACGCCGGGTTTCGGTCGCGGCCGAGGCGTGGCTGCGGGAGCACGCTGACGACGATAGGCCATGGTTTCTCGACGTCGGGATGCTCGAGACGCACAACGCGTCGTGGCGGCAGTTCGAGCCGCACGAGGTGCCGACCGCGGCGCAGGAGAGCCGGGCGGTCGCCCCGCCGTGGGTGCCGGACCTTCCCGAATCGCGGCATTGGCGGGCGCGATTCGAGACGGCGGCGCGGCGGCTGGACGCGGGGGTCGGCCGGGTTCTGGATACGCTCGACGACCTGGGGCTTGCCGATCGCACGCTGGTGATCTGTACAACCGACCACGGCCCGAGCACGCCGTTCGCTAAATGTACGCTGTCCGACGCGGGGCTTGGCGTACATATGGTCCTGCGAGGCCCGGGCGGATTCACCGGCGGGAGGATCGTGCACGAGCCGGTGAGCCACCTGGACGTGCTGCCGACGCTCGCGGACGTGCTGGGCGTCGGCTTCGACCACGAGTTGATGGGACGTGTCCTGCCTCGCCGCTCCGGTGAGGCAGATGCGGACCGCACGCTGTACGCCGAGATCAACGTGCACGGCCACGAGCTGCCGCAACGCAGCGTCCGGACGCCGCGATACAAGCTCATCCGTAGTTATTTCGATGATCCACTCCAGGTTAAACGCAACACCGACGCCCAGCCGCTGCACGACCGCCTTCACGAGCTCGGCTGGCCTCAGCAAAGCCACCCCGGCCGTGACGGGCTGTTCGACCTGATGCTCGATCCGTGGGAGCGGCGCGACGTGTCGGACGATGCCCGTTACGCCGAGGTCTACGACGATCTTGATCGGCGTTTGCGAACATGG
>JBCCRT010000214.1:0-3438 GCA_039201235.1 Planctomycetota bacterium | reverse complement strand
GTGTTGCCGATGCCCTGCCCGATCAGCTCGCGGTCCGAGTCGTGGCGCTGCCGCGTCAGGCTGTCGGCGATCATCGCCGTCAGCAGCGAGTCGATGCACCCCAGCAGCCCCAGCACCATCCCCTCGATCAGGATCAGCGTCAGCTGGCCCCCGGAAAACGTCGGCCACCGCAGCTCGGGCAGCCCCATCGGGATCGCGCCGATCCGCCGCAGGTCCGCCTCCCCGAACACCATCAGGCTCAGCAGCGTCCCGAACCCCAGCGCCACCAGATGGGGCGGGCACCAGCGCCGCCAGGACTTCGGCATCCCGAACAGCACCACCAACGCCACCGCCGCCAACGCCGCCTCCGCCGGCCGCACCCCCGCGATCAAATCCGGCAGCGACCGCACCACACCCCACGCCCCGCCCCCCGGCGCGTCCTGCCCCGTCAACGGCCCGAGCTGCATCAGGATCAACAACACCCCGATCCCCGACATGAACCCCGAGATCACGCTGTACGGCATCAGTGTCACGTACCGCCCCAGCCGCAGCACGCCGAAGCCCACCTGCGTCAGCCCCGCCACCACCACCACCGCGAACGCCATCGCCAGCCCGTCGTCCGGGTCCGCCGCGATCAGCGTCGCGATCACCGCCGTCATCACCACCGTCATCGGCCCCGTCGGCTCGGAGATCAGTGTCCGCGTCCCGCCGAACAGCGCCGCGAACAGCCCGACGCACACCGCCCCCACCAGCCCCGCCTGCGGCCCCGCCCCCGACGCCACCCCGAACGCCAACGCCAACGGCAGCGAGATCACCGCCGTCGTCACCCCCCCGAACAGGTCCCCCCGCCACGAGAATCCCCCGAACCGCCCCCCGA
Organism: Planctomycetota bacterium; assembly: GCA_039201235.1. Lineage (GTDB taxonomy): Bacteria > Planctomycetota > Phycisphaerae > Phycisphaerales > Phycisphaeraceae > Algisphaera. Next base: position 2,582 of record JBCCRT010000214.1, on the reverse strand, counting down.
AAAGCCCCCGGGGGTCCAGGATGTCACGCCAGCGCTGCCGCATGCGCGCGATGCTATCACGCCGCGTTCACGTGTCGGGGACCTCGATCTGTCTGCTGCCAGGAACGCCCGCCGGTAGGACCGGATTCATCCGGTGGGCTCGTGCCCGGGTCACGCCCCGGGCCGCGGCCGACGGATGCCCAGGGCGAGCAGCCCGCCGAGCAGGCCGAGGGTCCCGGGTTCGGGGATGATTGCGTCGGTCAGCAGAAACGGGGAGAAGCTATCGACCTCGAGCTCGATCCGGCCGGGCGCAATCTGCGAGAACGATTCGAGGACCCATCGCCCGCCGGTGAAGTGCCAGAGCTGCAGGCCCCGGGCCGGGACGTCGAACTCGTCGGGGTCGAACTCCAGTTGGAGCGTGATGCTCTCCTCGAACTCGCCGTCGAACGAGACCTCCCACAGGACCGAGTCGTCTTCGTCGCCGAGTACGAAGCCGCCCGGCAGGGGCTGGCCGACGCCGCTGGCGAACTCCTCGGGTGTCAGGTCGCCGTCGTACGTCGCGGTCAGCTTGCCGCCGGTGGTGACCTGATCGAACGTGGCCCGTACGTTGCCGGGCCCGTTGCCGGCCGCGCCCTGCACCACGGCCGCCTGGTTCTCGCCGGCCGTCAGGTCGTCGGTCAGCGTCTCGATCTCCAGCAGGATCTGAAAATCGGCGAAGACGTTACCGATCGCGGTCCGCGGAAAACCACCGACGTTGGCCCGGCTCGAAACTTCGCCGTCGATCCAGATCTCGTAAAACCCGTTGTCCAGTTCGGAAACGGCTTCGGTTGGGCTGAAGTCATTGGATCCTTCGACAAAAAATTCCCAACCCGTACCGGCCAGCAACGAATTCTGCTCGAACCCGTTGCTTCCTTGCGCGACGATGTTGACCGCCGCGCTCGAACCGTTGGCCAACTCGCCCGGGGTGTTGTTCGCCCGGTTTGCGGGTTCAGAAAAACTGGTACTCGATTCGGAGCCCGACGTCGTGAGTCGGACCCGCTGGTCGAACGGCACCAAAAACTCGATCCGCTGCCGGAATACGACGGAGGCTTCCGCGTAGATGTCCTGCTGCGTCGCCGGGTCCGTGTTGACGCCTTGGTCCAGTTCGGCGAGCGATTCGAAGAAGAAGTTGCTGTTGATCGTGATGCGGTCGGACTGGCTGTCCACCGATGCGTTCATTTGCGCAATGGCTTCGGCTCTAACAATGTTGTCGGTGGGAGGGTTCACATCGACGCGGACAAAATCGTTTCCTTCCTGGGTCGGCTCGAAGCTGAATCCATCTTGGAGGGAAATTGGCCCCGGGTTGGTGGGGTCCGTGGCGTCGAACACCTCGGCCGAAACGGCCACACCGTGTTCCCCAAAGAAAATCTCGACGCCGTGGGCCGGCCCCGCCACAGCAATGTATACCGCCACCAGCGTACCGCAGACACGAACCGTCGCTGCTTCGATACCCAACTTCATCTTCCCCTCCATTTGCATCGCTAAATCTTTAGCCTGTCGAACCTTTCCGATGAAACGCCCGCATGAAACATACCGAAACGGATGTCGGTGCTCAACCCCGAGCCCGCGGCGCGGGGTGCGGTGAAGCATCTCTTCGTCGAGCGGAGGCCTTCTCTGAGAGAGGTCGAAGCGTGGGTGCGCTCGCCGCGTCACGGGTGATCGGCACGAAATCGGCCGCGGAAATTTTTTTTTCAAACCCCTTCGCTGTCCCGAGATATGTTTCTTCATGGGTGGTGATTCGGGGTGTGATCGCGCACAAACGTTGCGCTGCGCTCCCCGGTGTCGGCCCCCGGCTGACGGCGGACCCCCGGACAAGACAAGGCCGGGCCCGTGATCGCTTCCGGGGGCCGGGTCGAGTGTGCGCGTGTCGGCGACGATGCCACGGGTACCACCTTGTCGGAAACCCCGTGGGTCCACGGCACCAGCGGCTCGGTCGGGGGCGCACGCCCATGAGGTGGCTGCGACTCGTTTTTGGCACTACCACGGAGATCACGGAGGTCACGGAGGAACGCCGGAAGCAAGGGTTTGAAAACCAAACTTCCGTTTGTTTTCTGTGCCGCAGTTCTCCGTGACCTCCGTGATCTCCGTGGTGAATCAAAACGAGAACCAGCGGCCTCATCACCCCGCCGCGGCGGCCTCGAAGCGGAGGGGGTGGGGGCGTGGGGTGCCCGCTCTTTGGCATGTGGGCGGTGTGACGTAAAGCCCGGGGGCGGCCGCCCCCGGGCTTTGAGGGGTTGGGTCAGGTGCTGTCGTCAGCGCGGCGCTGGGGGGTTTGGGTCGCGTCGATGATGTCGGCGTCGCGACGCTTCTGGCCGGTCTCGAACCGCTCGATGCACGAGAGGATCTCACGGTGGGCGGCGGCGACGTCGTCCCAGCCCTGGGTCTCGACCTGGTTCGTCGTGGGGTCGTCATCTTCGAGCTGTTTGTAGGTGGCGAAGAAGTGCTCGACCTCGCGCAGGTAGTGGCGGGGCACGGCGGCGAGGTCGTGGTAGTCGGCGAAGATCGGGTCGGTGTGGGGGACGGCGAGGACCTTGAAGTCGTTGTCGCCCTTGTCGGTCATGCGG
>JBCCRT010000213.1:0-3500 GCA_039201235.1 Planctomycetota bacterium | reverse complement strand
GTGGCACATGCAGCTCTCCCAGCGGGCGGGGCGTCCTTGGTCGTCGAGCAGGCCGTGGGGCGGGATCTTGTTTTCGGGCGTGACGATGTCGGGCCGGGCGTCGGGCTCGATCGGGTCGCCGGCGGCCTTGACGAGGCGGTCGTTGACGAGGATGTCGGGCTGGAGTGCGCGGATGCGGCGCATGAGTTCGGCCGCGCGGTAGTGCTCCGGCTCGGCGCGAGGCACGTCGAACCAGAGCACGTCGATCGGGCCGTAGCCGGTCAGCAGTTCTTCGATCTGCCCGTGCATATAGGCGAGGCCTTCGTCCGACGGCCGCCACGCGTCGGCGTCCGGATCACCGGGGTTGGTCAGCAGGTTGCCCTCGTCGTCGACGCGTCCGACCCCGCCGTCCAGCCCCGGATGCCACAGGTCCCACACCGAGTAATACCAGCCCATGCGGAGACCGACACCCCGTACCGCCTCGGCCAGCTCGGCGGCGACGTCCCGACCCAATGGCGTGTTCATCACCTTCCAGTCAGTGAGCTTCGAATCGAACATACAGAAGCCGTCGTGGTGCTTCGTGGTAAACACGACGTACTTCGCCCCCGCCGCGGCGGCCTGCTCGGCCCATACCCTCGCGTCGAACCGGTCGGCGGCAAACCGCTCGGCGTAGGTGCGGTACACGTCCTTCGGGATCGCGTCGCGCTTGATCGCCCACTCGTTGGTGGCCAGCACCGAGTACACGCCCCAGTGGATGAACATGCCGAAGCGGGCGTCGTCGAACCAGGCCTGACCCGGCCGGCGCTGAGCGACCTGTTGGATGTACGTGTGATCGGACATGGCTTTGATTCAGTCGTCGAAAGTGTGGGTGACGGGTTCGCCGCCGAGGCGGAGCGTCTCGCGGCGGTCGCCGAGGATCAGTTCCAGGTCGACCGCGAAGTCGGCGTCGGCTTCGACGCGTAGTCCATCGGGGCCCGGGTCGACGAGGAGGTCCACGGTCGCCGGGCCCAGGGGATAGCGACGGACGCCGACGCGTTGGCCGCGAGGCGGTCGCCAACGCAGGCGTCGGTTCGGTGCGTCGGGCGTGATCCCCAGGACGTGCTCGAACAGCGAAGCGATCGGGCCGAGCGCGGACCAGCAGTAGTCGGCGTGCGACCAGTTGCCCGGGACCGACGCGTCGGGGCCGTAGTTTTCCCAGATCTTGCCGGTGTCGCGGAAGACGTCGGCCATGCATTGCAGGTGTCGCAGCGCGACGCGGTGGGCGAGGTCGTGTCGGCCGGCGCGGGCGAAGCCGCACATCACGGCGTAGTTGGTCGGCGCCCACGTCGAGCCCATCCAGTACCGGCCGGCGGAGACGAAGCGCGGCGAGTCGGCCGCGAGGCTGGGGACGGGGTGGTGCCGCCAGAAGACGTCGGGGTCGAGCAACTGCTCGGCGAGCCGATCGACGCGATCGTCTGGCACGACGCCGGCCCACAGCGGCCAGAACCCGGTGACGACCTTGTTCGGGTTGTGCCCGCCGCCGTCGAGCGAGGTGCTGTAGAAGCCCAGCTCTTCGCTCCAGAGGCGGGCGTTGAGCGCGTCGCCGATCGCTTGCCGCGCAGCTTCGAAACGGTCGGCGTCGTGTCCGAGCAACCGCGCGATGTCGCGGAGGATCTCCGCGTTCTGGATCATCTGCGCGGTGAGGTCCGGGTAGCCGTCGCCGAGGGAGGGCGAGTTGTCGAGTCCGTTGGCCAAGCCGGTGGTCCAGAAGGTGCCGTCGTCGAGCCGGCGGTGGGCGTGGAGCCAGTCGAAATGGGCCCGCAGCGCGGGGAAGACGCGGCGCAGCCGCTCGGCGTCGCCGGTGAGCCGGTAGAGCTGCCACTCGGCGACGGCCATCAACGGCGGGTTAGGGCTGAAGTCCGGCTCCCACATCACCGGCAGCCCGTCGCGCGCGTCGTGCTCCCGGTGGAGGTAGCCGCCGTCGAACTGTCGGGAGTAGAGCAGGTCGAGCCCGGCGGTGGCGGGCAGGTGCCGCGCGGCGTAGGCGGTCGCCATCGCGGTAAACGAGGTGTCCCAGACGAACTGCATCGGGCCGAAGTTGTGGCTGGTCGCGATGCGGCCGCCGGGCAACCCGCTCTCGGGCGGCACGTCCGTCACCAGGTCGAGCAGCATCCGCCACGCGGCCTCGTACAACGCTCTGAACCCGAGCCATTGCGGCGGCAGGATCGGCTCGGGCACGTTGGCCAACAGGTCGTCGGCGTCGGGCCAGTGCTGGTGCGTGAACTCGCGCCGCGGCGCGAGCCGGCCGAGGCTTTCGTACACCGGCATCGGCATTCTCGCCGAGCCGCGGCTGCCGACGAGCGTGAGGTCCATCGAACCGACGGTCTCGATCACCGGCTCGTCGCGCCGGTCGGTGGCGGTGTCGCGCAGCGGCGGCGGCGGGTCGTCGATGCGGCCCACCGGAACGTAGAGATGCCGCAACCCGGCGCGGCGTTGCTCGTCCGACGTCGCCTCGTGCATCCGGTCGGGGGCCACGGTGCCGCGGAGCAACAGCGGGGCCGGCGGAAGTTCGGCGACGCTGCGGACGTCCGAACGCGGCGGACCGGTCCGGTCAGCCAGCGGATGTATTACGACCTCCTGCCACACCAGCCCGTCGCGGCGGAACTGCCCCGGCGGGAAGTGCAGCGCGGCCCACGGGGCGTCGGTGTCGGATGTGACCGTCGCCGACAGCTCGATCCTGTCGGGCACGGATCGCATGACCGCCGCCATCAACGCCGCCCGGTTGCGGGACGGCGAAGACTCGTCGAGCTCCTCGGGGTGCCGCGGCCGGGGGCCGACCTCGATCCGCAGCAACGAGGACTCCACCGTCAGCCGGACGACCAGGCCGAGCCGCACGCACCGCTGGTAGCTGCGCCAGTGCAACGGCTGATCGATCACCCGCTCGCCGTCTAGATGAACGCGCAGCGGTCGTGCGCTGGTCAGCGTCAGGCATAGGGTCTCGGCCCCGCCCCCACCTCCGCCCACATGCAAGCCGATGTCGTAGAACCCCGCGCCCTCCCGCAGTGCCAACGTCGCGGTGCCGGAAGGGGACGGCGTGATTTCCGCGTCGAGCGTCTCCCCGGCGTTCGATTCTTCAGCAGTGGCATCGGACACGGCGAAGGGATTCACAAATAGTTCTCGTGTTCGACGGGCGTCTTTCGCCCGGGCTGGTGCTCGCGCGGGAGCAAACCGTCGGCGGCCACGGCGTAGGTGCGTTTGCCCAAAAGCCGACCGCCCTCGGCGGGCATGCCCATCGCGGAGCGGACGCGGGTGGTGGTGGCGAGCCAGTCGAGGATCAAGCGGGTGCCCCGGGCGACGACGTCGGCGTGGGCCGGGTCGGCGTAGAGGTTGGTTGTCTCGCCCGGGTCGGCGGCGAGGTCGTACAGCTCGCCGCGGTAATCGCCGCCGAAGAGCTTGTCGGGATAGTGCGTGAGGCGGAAGTGATCGAAGCGGACGGCCTTGCTCAGCGGGTGTTCGGTGAAGGCGGCGTCGCGGATCGCGGT
>JBCCRT010000212.1:0-3520 GCA_039201235.1 Planctomycetota bacterium | reverse complement strand
CGGGTCGGCGGCGAGGTCGTACAGCTCGCCGCGGTAATCGCCGCCGAAGAGCTTGTCGGGATAGTGCGTGAGGCGGAAGTGATCGAAGCGGACGGCCTTGCTCAGCGGGTGTTCGGTGAAGGCGGCGTCGCGGATCGCGGTATCCTCGCCGCGGAGCAGCGGAGCGAGGTCGTGGCCGTCGGCCCAGTCGAGTTCGGGCAGACCGCACGCCGCCGCGAGGGTCGGGGCGAGGTCGAGGTTCTCGACGAGCTGCCCGCAGACGTGGCCGTCCTTCGATGTGCTGAGGGAGGAGCGAGGAACGCGGATCATCATCGGCACGCGGGCGATGTCGTCCGAGCCGATGCCGGGCGCTTTTTCGGGGATGCCGTGGATGCCGTGATAGCAGCCGTGGTCCGAGCCGTAGATCACGATCGTGTTCTCGAGCATGCCGCGCTGCTCGAGCCCGTCGAGCAGCCGGCCGAACACGTCGTCGACTTGGCTCACGCAGGCCAGCGTCCCCCGCCAGGCGCGGCGGGCGCCGTACCGCCAGGTGTCGCCCGGTTCGGCGTACGCCCACCGGACGTTTTCCCGAAGGTTTCGCCACATTCGCCGGAAGTGGGGCGGCCGGTGGCTCGGGTCCTGGTCGATCGTCGGCGGCGAGTCGAGGTCGGGGTCGTACAGGTCCCAGAATTCTTGAACGGGCAACAGCGGGTGATGCGGCTTCTGGAACGCGATCTGCGTGAAGAACGGCCGGTCGTCCGCCGCCGCCTCGTCGGCGAACCGCAGCGCTTCGCGTTCGCACCAGCGTTCCTGGGTGAACTCGTACGGCAGGTCGGACGGACGGGCGTCGAGGCCGATGGTCGATGGGCCGTAACGGCCGGTGACGTTGTGCCAACTGTCTTCGAGGTCGCGTAGGCCACGGGCTTCGAGCTCAGCGAAATACGGCGATTCGCCGAAGCGGCCGTCGGCGGTTTCGTAGGTGTCGCCGAAGCGGTCGACGTGGTCGGCGATCCAGGAGTGCGGGCTGACCGGCAGGTGGAGCTTGCCGAAGCCGGCGGTGCGGTAGCCGTGCCCCCGAAAGTGGGAGAACAGGCTCGGCAGGTGCATCGGCGAGGTGCCGCTGAGACCGAAGCAGCCGGTGTTGTGCGGGTACTGCCCCGAGAGCAGCGACACCCGGCTGGGCGTGCAGATCGGGTTCTGGCAGTACGCGTCGGTGAAGCGGACGGCGGTCTGCGCGAACGCGTCGAGGCGGGGCGTTTTCACCTGCGGATGCCCCGCGCAGCCGAGCAGGCCGGCGTGGTGCTGGTCGGCGAGGACCATCAGGACGTTGGGGCGGTCGGCGGGCATGTCTTCAAAGCGGGGGGCGGCCGGGGTTGAGTTGGGCGTAGCGGTCGGCGTGCTTGGCCCGCAGGGAAGCGGCACCGTCGGCCCGGCCGGTCGCTTCGAGCCGCGCGAGGTAGCCGCGGACGCCGCCTTTGCTCAGGCCCGGCTGGCCACGGTGTTCGTGAAGCGTGCCGTGGAACGGGCCGCCCTCATTCACCACGGTCCACAGCGGATCGATCACGTCCGCGCCGAAGCGGGTCATCTTGTGCATCTGCGTGTCGTGCCACCGCGACAGCCGCCAAGCGGCACGGGCGCAGACGTCGGGTTGCGTCGCGGCCAAATCGTCCTGCTCGTGCGGGTCGGTCGCTAGGTCGAACAGCATTTCTCGCGGGAAATCGAAAAAACCGTCCTGGTAGGTGCGAACGTACATCCAGCGACGCTCGCCCTCGTCGAATCGGACGCCGCGCTGCGCGACGTGAGCACACTGGCTGACGACCAGGTCTTCGCGGCCGGCGGGCGTGCCGTCGCGGACCGTCGCGGCCATCGACACGCCGTCCCACACTTCGGGGCGGCCGTCGGGGTTGCCGTCAATCATCTCCAGCAGGGTGGGCGCGAAGTCGAGGTGGTAGTGCAGGCATTCATCGACGTGCCCTTGAGTCACACCCGGGCCGGCGAGCACGAATGGCACGCGGCAGGTCCCGGCGTCGGCGGTGGCGTGCTCGCAGTAGATCCCGCCCAGGTCGCCCTGGTTCTCGCCGTGGTCGGCGGAAACGAGGATGAGCGTGTCGTCGAGCACGCCGGCCGATTCGAGCTTGGCGAGCAGCCTTGCGATGGCATCGTCGACGTAGCGGATGGCCGCGTCGTAGCCGTTAATCGTCGTCCTCAGGTCGTCGAGCGATTCGATGGTTTCGGGGAACCGCGTGATGCCGCCGCGGAACTCCGCGCCTTCCCGCATCGGGCCGTACATCCCCTGGTCCAGTGCCGAGTGCGGCCCAGTATTGCGCACATGGCGGGCGACGAGGTCCTGGGTGTACCAGTCCGGCAGCGGCTCGTCCTTGAACGGGTCGCCGTAATCATCCGGCGTGCGGTAAGGCGTGTGGATGTCCCAGAAATTCAGGTGCAGGTACCACCGATCGTCGGCCGCGTGCTGGTCGAGCCAGCGGTGGAGGACCGGCTCGACTTCGTAGGCGATCTCCATGCCGCCCTTGCCGGTGTTGTGGATCTCGCGGAAGCCGGCGTAGAAGTGGTGGGCCGAGTGTCGGTCGCCGAAGGGCGAGATCATGGCGGTGTGGAACCCGCGGTCGGCGAGTCGGCCGGCCAAGCCGTCGAGAGTGAAATGGTCTTTAAAGGCGCGGCCCGGGCCCTGGGGCTTGGGGTCTGCGGCGGTGCCGCCGTGCCCCACGACACCGGTCTGGATGCCGAAGCGACCCGAGTAGAACGCCGTCCGCGAGGGCAAACAAGGGGCGTCCGAGCAGTACACCTGGGTCGCCCGCAGCCCGCGTTCGGCCAGGGCGTCAATCGTCGGCGACGTCCGGCGGGGGTAGCCGTAGCAGGATAAGTGGGTGGGATTGAGGGCGTCGAGATCGAGGTAGAGAATGCGCATGAGAGACTCTAGAGATGTACATGTTACCGATGTCATTACACTGCTGCAGGGCTCTTGCTCGCAGTCCGATCGGACCACCCCATGCCGCCGTCCAGCCCCACCGAGCCACCCTCTGTCCATGATCGTGCCCGTCGCTGGCAGCCGGTCACCCTTTACTTCTCGATCTCATTATCGGGCTGGGGACCGGATGCAAATCCTTACGTGCAGACTCAAGTGGAGGTGACTTGGCGGCACGATCTGACCGGCCGGGAGATTGTCCGCCCGGCGTACTGGTGCGGCGGTGAACGGTTCGCGGTTCGGTTTGCCTCGCCAGAGGCGGCAGGCAGCTGGCAATGGGCCGTCAGTGCCAACGGGCAGGCAAGTGCTACTAGTAGGGGCACGCTCGAGATGACGCCGGGCAAGCCTGCGGACGCATTCGAGGCGTATGGTCCGCTGAAAATGAGCGTGGATGGACGGAGCGTCGTGCATCACGACGGGCGGTCGTTCTTGATGGTCGCGGACACGCCGTGGGCGCTGCCGTTCCGGGCGACGCCGGAGACGGCATTGCAGTACGCGGCCGACCGGGAGGCGAAGGGCTTCAACGCGGCGCTGCTGATGGTCGTCCAGCCGGACATG
>JBCCRT010000211.1:0-3592 GCA_039201235.1 Planctomycetota bacterium | reverse complement strand
CAAGGCGGATCGTGCGATGTCCGAGCGGTGCAACACCCTGGGGGCGGCGGCGAAGCGGGCATTCGTCAAGACGTTCTGGTCCGACGAGCTCGGCCGGCTGATCGACCACGTGACCCCGGAAGGCGAACGCGATTTGTCGCTACGGCCCAACATGATCCTGGCGTGCAGCCTCGAACACTCGCCGCTTGCTTTGCCGAAACGCAAGGCCGTGATCGCGGAGGTGCGGGAGAAGCTGCTGACGCCGGTCGGGCTGCGGACGCTGCCGGACGACGACCCGGCGTACCACCCGGGCTACGGCGGGCCGCAGTTCGACCGGGACCGCGCGTACCACCAGGGGACGGTCTGGCCTTGGCTGCTCGGGCCGTACGCCGAGGCGGTGCTGCGGGCCGGGAAGTTCGGCCGCAAGGCGAAGGCCGAGGCGGCGGGGGTGATGCGGCCGCTGCTCGATCGGTTGACCGGCGAGGGCCTGGGCCAGCTCGCGGAGATCCACGACGCGGCGTCGCCGCACGCGGCGCGCGGGTGCCCGGCGCAGGCGTGGTCGGTGGCGGAGGCGCTGCGGGTGCGGGTGTTGCTGGCGGGTTGATGCTTGACTCCCTCTCCCTCCGGGAGAGAGCCGGGGTGAGGGCGGCGGGTCAGCAAACTTACCGCCCTGATTGCGCCGACCCGCGGCACGGCCGCCCTCACCCTAACCCTCTCCGGGGGGAGAGGGGATCGGACGCGTGGCGTGATACATTCCCCGGGTGCCGCGGTTCATCGATGACGCGATCTGTTTGCGGGAGTTGGAGTGGTCGGAGACCAGCCAGGTGCTGGTGTTTTTGACGAAAGAGCACGGCAAGGTGCGGGGGATCGCCAAGGGCAGCAAGCGGCAGTCGCCGTCGGCGGTGCAGCGGTTCTCGGGCGGGGTCGCGTTGCTCACGGCCGGGCAGGTGGTGGCGACGACCCGGCCGAGCCGGGAGCTGGCGTCGATCACCGAGTGGGACTTGCAGGAGGATTTCTTCACGCTGCGGCGGGACCTGCTGGCGCAGCGGCGGGCGATGCTGGCGGTCGACCTGGTCAACGCGTTGCTGGCCGACCTCGACCCGCACGGGGACGTGTTCGGGTTGTTGCGGGCGTTGCTGGATGCGTTGTGTTCTTCCGACGCGGCGGCGGGTGACGGGGCGTTGCTGCGGTTCTTGTGGGGCCTGCTCGATGGGCTCGGGTATCGGCCCGAGCTGCAACGCGACGTGCGCGGCGGCGGCGCGTTGGCGGACGAGGCGGCGTACACGTTCGACCCCGACGGCGGCGGGCTCACGGCCGAGCGGGGCATCGCGGACTGGCGGGTGCGGGCCGCGACGGTGCGGACGTTGCGGGCCGTGGCGGACAGTGGCGAGAGTCAAACGCTCGACCCCCCTTCCGTGACGCGGGCCAACCGGTTGTTGTGCGTGTACGCCCGTCACCTGCTGGGCCGGGAGCTGCCGACGATGCGGGTGGTGCTGCGTGGCTGAACCCGACGCGGGTCAATCGTTCAACCAGCCTTCGATGACCCGTCCCGCGGCGGTCCCTCCCCGCTCGCTTCGGGCGAGGTGGTGGGCGTAGTGCGCTTGCAGGCACTTGATACGGTCGAAGTCGGCCGTGCCCCCGACGCCCCCCCGGAAGCTGCGTGAGAGCGAGGGCGAGGCTTCGACGACGCGGCGATCGTCCGCGGTCAGCATCGCCCGACGCGCATCGCGGTACGCGGCGTGGTCGGCATGGACCCGGTGGCGCAGCGTTGAGTCCGCCGCGATCCGTTGTTCGATTTTCCTTATGTGGCCGAGCCGTTCGAGATCGGCGAGTCGGCGATCGAGGTCTTCGTCGGTCAGCCAGTAGATCGTGGGGAACGGCGTGGGTGTGCCGTCGTCGTCGAAGCGGAGCGGGTAGATGGTTTCGTAACCGGCCATGGAACCGCTTGGTTGGTTCGCCGGGGTGCAGGGGCGGAGCCCCTGCCGCCCGCCGCGCAGGCGACCGGCGACGTCGGGCTCACGTCTTGGGTTCAACTCTCTGGATGTAGAACATCGAGTCGGCCGCCCGCGGCCCGATCATGTGCCACGACAGCGGGAAGCCGGGCTTCTTGCCGGCGTAGGTCTCGAAGATGGTCCGGCCCCAAGCGTACTGCTGCTCGATGTTTTTTTCGACGCGGCGGGTGTCCGTGTTGGGGATGAACTTCTTCTGGCTGTACGACCAGTTCGGGTCGAGGCGGATGAGCAGGTGGGCCTCGTCCCACTCGATGGGGTAGCCGTGGACGTAGCCCTCGCCGGTGCCGGGGGTGTGGTACCAGTAGCAGACGAACTTGTCCTTGTCGGCGGTGGAGGTGTCGTTGGTGCCGCCCTTGAGCAGGCGGGCGTGGGACACACGGACCGGGGCGGTGCCCCACTTCTTTCGCGCGATCCAGGCTTGGCGTTGGCCCACGTCGTAGAGCCCGACGTGGGCGTAGTCGGCGCGCACGGCCGAGGTGCAGTACTGCTGGTTGATCGAGCGGTCGGCGGCCAAGGGTGGTCGGTCGTGTGGGGGGCGGGGTCGGGCGGGCGGTCGCTGTGCTAGTCTTCCCCGGCGTGCCGTGATTGTAAGGAGCCCCGGCGATGAGCGAGCCGACGACCCGTAGCCTCGACACCCCGCCGACCGTCTCGGGTCGGGTCCGCGAGCTGGGGGACGATCACCTGGTGCTGGCGATCCCCGAGACGGATTATCGGCTGCGGCTGGTCCTGGAGATCGACCCGGCCACCGCGGTGGGCAAGAAGGTCACGGGCACGATCCACGCCACCGCCCGGCGGGTGGACGTGATCCCCGCCGGCGGCCGCTACGTCGAGCCGGTCTCGGGCCGGCCGCGCCGCGTCCAGGGCCGGATCGTCGGCGGCCACCCCCCCAGCCGCACGATCTACGTCGCCGCCGGCCCCACCCTGATCTGCACCCTCAGCGACGAACGCCAGGACGCCGGCCAGTTCTCGGTCGGCGACCTGGTGAGCTTCGACGTCGAGCCGGGGGCCGTTTTCAAGCCCACCCTCACGGCGTAAAACTTCCGACCCATCGATATCGGCCCGCCGGCGGCAATTCACTGGCCCGCCCCCGATCACCGATTAGACTTCCCGGCGCTACCCCTGCGCCCACCACACGCCGAACGACCTCACCCCGACCCGCGGCCCCTCCCCATGAGCACCAAACGCATCCTCGTCACCGGCGGCGCCGGCTTCCTCGGCAGCCACATCTGCGAACGCCTCGTCCGCGACGGGCACGACGTCATGTGCCTCGACAACCTCTTCACCAGCCAGAAGTCCAACGTCGCCTTCCTCCTCGATAAGCCCAACTTCGAGTTCATCCGCCACGACGTCACCCACCCCATCACCCTCGAGGTCGACCAGATCTACAACATGGCCTGCCCCGCCAGCCCGGTCCATTACCAGTACAACCCGATCAAGACCATGAAGGTCAGCGTCATGGGCGCGATCAACCTGCTGGGCATGGCCAAACGCACCGGCGCCCGCATCCTCCAGGCCTCCACCTCCGAGGTCTACGGCGACCCCACCCCCGAGCACCACCCCCAGACCGAGGCCTACCGCGGCAACGTCAACCCCATCGGCAT
>JBCCRT010000210.1:0-3605 GCA_039201235.1 Planctomycetota bacterium | reverse complement strand
GCCGGGCTTCGACCTCGTCGGGCACTGCGACTACTGCGACGAGACCGGCGGCGACTACTACGACTTCCTGCCCGACGCCGAGACCCACGAGGCCGGCGGCGGCGTGGTGATCGGCGACGTCATGGGCCACGGCATCGCGTCGGCCATGCTCATGGCCACCGCCCGCGGCGTGCTCCGCTCCCGCTCCCGCCAGGGCGTCGGCCTCGCCGACCTGCTGACCCACCTCAACCAGCTCCTGGTCGAGGTCACCGGCGGGATGAAGTTCATGACCATGCTCATCGTCAGCCTCGACCCCGAGCGGCGGGAACTCCGCTGGGCCTCGGCCGGACACGACGCCCCGATCGTCTACCGCCCCGACACCGACACGTTCCACGAGCCCGAGGGCGGCGGCCTGCCGCTGGGCGTCATGGAAGAAGAGGTCTACGAGGCGAACGGCCCCGAGCCGATGCCGACGGGCACGGTCGTGCTCGTCGCGACCGACGGCATGTGGGAGACCCGCAACGTCGACGGGCAGATGCACGGCAAGGACCGGCTGATGGAATCGATTCGACGCCACGCGGGCAAGCCGGCGGCCGCGATCCGCGACGGGCTGCTCGACGACCTCCATGCCTTCCGCGGCGACGCCCCGCCGCAGGACGACGAGACGTTCGTGGTCATCAAGTCCACGCCGGTGCGGTCCCCTCTCCCCCCGGGAGAGGGTTAGGGTGAGAGCGGTCGCGCCGCGGCGGGGTGCTTGGAAGTGTCCAGGTTTCTCTCACACCGCCCTCACCCCCGCCCTCTCCCGGGGGGAGAGGGAGTAAGGCAACCGAGCCTAAACCACCGCCCCGAACTTGCGGGTCCGCCGGGCGTACTCGGCGAAGGCTTTCTCGAGTTCGTCCGTGTCGAACTCGGGCCAGCAGACGTCCGAGACGTAGAGTTCGGCGTAGCTGAGCTGCCAGAGCAGGTAGTTGCTCAGCCGCATCTCGCCCGCGGTGCGGATCAGCAAGTCGGGGTCGGGCAGCCCGGCGGTGTAGAGGTTCGCCGAGACGGTATCGGCGGTGATGTGGTTCGGGTCGAGTTCGCCGGCGGCGGCGCGGCGGGCGATCGTGCGGACCGCGTCGGTGATCTCGGTCCGGCTGCCGTAGTTCACCGCCAGCGCCAGCGTCAGCCCGTCGTGGTGCTCGGTCATCGCGGCGGTGGTATCCAGCTCGTCGAGCACGTTCTCGGGCAGCCCGTCGCGCCGGCCGATCTGGATGAACCGCACGTTGTTTTTCATGAACAGCGGCCGCTCGGCGAGCAGGTACTCGACGTAGAGGTCCATCAGGAAACCGACCTCGTCCCGCGACCGGCTCCAGTTCTCGGTCGAGAACGAGTAGAGCGTCAACGCCTCGAGCCCGAGCTCGGCGCAGCGGGTCACGATCGGCCGGACCGCCTCGGCCCCGGCGAGGTGGCCGCGGCTACGCGGCAGGCCGCGGGCGGTGGCCCAACGGCCGTTGCCATCCATGATGACGGCGAGGTGGCGCGGCAGAGCCGCGTGATTTTTGTTTTTTGATTGTTGATTGTTGATTGGGCTGTCCACAGCTCAGTCCCTGTTGCGGAAGGTTTGAAAAATCAAAAATCCTCAATCAATAATCAAAAATCGTCTGCGTCCGCTCCGGCCCGACGCTGGCCAGACGCACCGGCACGCCCAGGTGGTCCCCGATGAAACGCAGGTAGCCCCGCGCCGGTTCGGGCAGGTCGTCGGCCGACGTGCAGGCGGTGATCTCTTCCGGGAAACCGGGCAGCGTCTCGTAGACCGGCGTGACGGCGGCCAGGTCGTCGGCCCCGGCGGGGAAGCCCGGCAGGCGGCGGCCGTTCTTCTCGTAGGCGACGCAGACCTTCAGCTCCGGCAGCCCGGCGAGCACGTCGAGCAGCATCACCGCCAGCCCGGTCGCGCCGCTGACGGTAGCGGTGTACTTCAACGCGGCGAGGTCGAGCCAGCCGCACCGCCGCGGCCGGCCGGTGGTCGTGCCGTACTCGCGGCCCTTCTCGCGGATCGCGTCGCCGGTCGCGTCGTCGAGCTGGGTCGGCATCGGCCCGCCGCCGACGCGGGTCGAGTACGCCTTGACGATACCGACCACGTTCGGCACGCGGTGGCCCGCCACGCCCGTGCCGGGGTGGACCCCCAGTGACGAGCAGTTGCTGCTGGTGACGTAGGGGTACGTGCCGTGGTCGATGTCCAGTAGGGTGGCGTTCGCGCCCTCGAAGAGCACGCGGTGGCCGGCGGCCATCCGCGCGTGCAGCAGCCCGGCGGTGTCGGCGAGGTGCGGCGTGAGCGTCTCGGCCAGCGGGCGTAGCCATGTCAGCAGATTATCTACTTCGATCGGCGAAAAGTCTTCGTTGGCGTATTCGGCCAAACCGGCGAGCGTGGCGTTCTTGATCGGGACGATGCGGTGGAGCTTGCGGCGCAGGCGGTCGAAGTCGCGGAGGTCGCCCATGCGGACCGCGGTGCTGCGCAGCGCCTTGTCGGCGTAGCACGGCCCGATGCCCCGGCCCGTGGTGCCGATGCCCTCGACGGTCTGGTCCAGCTCGTTCGGTAAGACGTAGGCCGCCTCCTGCAGCCGGTCCTGGTCCTTGTGGTACGGCAGGACGACGTGGGCGCGGTCGCTGATGGCGAAGTTGTCGGGGTCGAGGCGCAGGCCTTGCTGCCGGAGGCCGGTGATCTCTTTGACGACCTGCTCGGGGTCGATCACGACGCCGTTGCCCAGGACGTTGAGCTTGTCGGGGTACAGCACGCCGGAGGGGATCAGGTGCAGGGCGTACTTGCGGTCGCCGACGACGACGGTGTGCCCGGCGTTGGCCCCGCCGTTGTAGCGGGCGACCACGTCATAGTCGGCGGTGAGCAGGTCGACGACTTTGCCCTTGCCCTCGTCGCCCCACTGCAGCCCGACGACGGCGGCGTGGCCCGCGCCCAGGTCGAGGCGGGGCGGAGCGGGGGAGGTGACAGGGGCGGGTGGCGTGGTCATGGTCGGCCCTGCGGCGTGACGTCCAAACGCGGCATGGTAACGGACCCGCGGGGCAAGCGATATGCTTCACCCGAGATGGACCCGGCCCGCCGACAACGCGTCCTGCGGCAGCACCTGGAGACCGACCGCCTGCTCGGCGTCGAGGCGATCCCGCGGGGGGAAGCCGCGCCCCCGACGGCGGCCGCGGTGGAGACCGCCACACCCGCCCCGCCGCCGGCGACGCCGTCGCTGCTGCCGCGCCCCGTGGCCCCGAGTGATCCGGCCGACAAGGCCGCCGCCCTGGCCGAACTCGCCGAAGAGCACGCCGCGCGGTGCCGCTTCTGCAACGAGATGAACTCCGGCTACACCCAGATCGTCTTCGGCGAGGGCGACCCGGCCGCCCGGCTGATGGTCGTCGGCGAGGGCCCGGGGGCCGAGGAAGACCGGCAGGGCCGGCCGTTCGTCGGCCCGTCGGGCCAGCTGCTCGACAAACAGCTCGGCGCGATGGGCCTGCGCCGCGAGCAGGTCTACATCGCCAACGTGGTCAAGTCCCGCCCGCCGAACAACCGCACGCCGACCCCCGCCGAGGCGGCCGAGTGCGGGCAGTACCTCAAACGCCAGATCGAGATCATCGCCCCCGCG
>JBCCRT010000209.1:0-3616 GCA_039201235.1 Planctomycetota bacterium | reverse complement strand
TAGGTATCATCCGCCCCCCATGAGCTACCGAACCCACACCTGTGGCCAACTCCGCGAGTCCGACGTCGGCCAATCCGTCACCCTCTCGGGCTGGGTCAACAACTACCGCGACCACGGCGGCGTCCGCTTCATCGACCTCCGAGACCGCGACGGGATCACGCAGATCGTCTTCCACCCCGAGAACACCGACGCCCACACCGCTGCGCAGAAGCTGCGCCGTGAGGACGTCATCAAAGTTTCCGGGGGCTGCATCGTGCGTTCCGGGGGCGAGAACCCGAAGCTACCGACCGGCAAGATCGAGGTCGACGCGGCCGAGTGCGTCGTACTCAACGACGCCGAGAACCCGCCGTTCATTCCCGACGAGGCGGACAAGGTCGGCGAGGAGACCCGCCTGCGGCACCGCTACGTCGACCTGCGCCGCCCGGCGATGCAGCACACCCTCAAGACCCGCCACCGCGTCACGAAGATCACGCGTGACTACTTCGACGAGCTGGGTTTCTATGAGGTCGAGACACCGTTCCTCTGCCGCAGCACCCCGGAAGGGGCGCGGGACTTCCTCGTGCCGTCGCGGCTGCAGGAGGGCGCGTTCTACGCCCTGCCGCAGAGCCCGCAGCTGTTCAAGCAGGTGCTGATGGTCGGCGGCGTGGAGCGGTACATCCAGATCGCCCGCTGCTTTCGCGACGAGGACCCGCGGGCCGACCGCCAGGCCGAGTTCACGCAGGTCGATATGGAGATGGCCTTCGTCGATCAGGACGAGGTCATGGCCGTCAACGAGGGGCTGATGCGTCGGCTGTGGAAAGAAGTCCTCGACGTTGATCTCCCGGAGAGCATCAGGCGGATGACCTACGCCGAGGCGGTCAACGACTACGGCAGCGACCGGCCCGACCTACGGTTCGACCTGAAACTGATCGACGTCTCGGACCTCGCGACGCGGACCGACTTCAAGGTCTTCAGCGGGGCCGTGGCGAAGGGCGGGATCGTCAAGGCGATCCGCGTGCCCGGCGGGGCGAAGCTGACGCGTAAGGAGACGGATGCGCTGGCCGAGTGGGTCAAGCAGTTCGGCGCGGGCGGGCTGCCCGTCTGCAAGGTGGACGGCGGCAAGCTCGCCACCGGGGTGGCGAAGTTCCTCGAGCCGATCGCCGAGCCGCTGATCGAGCGCACCGGCGCGGCCGACGGCGACCTGCTGTGCTTCGGCGTCGACCCGAAGCCCGGCGTCGTCCACCGCGTCCTCGGCGAGCTACGCGTCAAGCTCGCCCACGACCTCGGGCTCATCGACCCGCAGCAGAACGAGTGGGTCTGGGTCGTCGACTTCCCGCTGGTCGAGTGGTCCGAAGACAAGAAGCGGTGGGACAGCCTGCACCACCCGTTCACCGCCCCGAACGACGACGACCTGGACAAATTAGAAAGCGGCGACCACGACACGATCGCGGGCATTAAGTCAAAGGCCTACGACCTCGTGCTCAACGGCAGCGAGATGGGCGGAGGCTCGATCCGTATCCATCGGCCCGACGTGCAGTCCAAGGTCTTCCGCCTCCTGGGCATCGACGCCGAGGAAGCCGAGGCCAAGTTCGGCTTCCTGCTCGACGCCCTGAAGTACGGCGCCCCGCCCCACGGCGGGCTGGCCTTCGGCCTCGACCGCGCGGTCATGCAGCTCGTCGGCACGTCCAACATCCGCGACGTCATCGCCTTTCCTAAGACCCAGAACGGCGCCGACCTCATGACCCAGGCCCCGTCCCCGGTCGACGACGACCAGCTCAAGGAGCTGAACCTGCGGGTCACCCCGCCGCCGTCGGCGTAGCGTTTCCCCGCGGTACACTGACGCCATGGATTGGCACGAACACATCACGTCCGACCCTCAGATCGCGCACGGCCAGCCCTGCGTTCGGGGGACACGGGTAGCCGTCAGCGTCGTGCTCGACAACCTGGCGGACGGCGAATCCCCGGGCGTGATCGCCGAGAGCTATCACATCCCCGAGGCCGCGGTCTCGGCGTGCCTCCGCTACGCGGCCGAGCTCGCCCACGGCCGGGTGACCCCCCTGCCCGCGGCCCCGGCCGTCTGATGCGGCTCAAGGTCGACGAGAACCTGCCGGACGAGATCGCCGACCAACTCCGCGAAGCGGGCCACGACGCCATGAATGTCTGGCAGCAGGAGATGCAGGGCGTCACCGACGACCGTCTCGTCGAGGTCTGCCGTCGAGAACGGCGGGCGATCCTCACCCTCGACCTCGACTTCACCAACATCACCCGTTACCCGCCCGCCGAGCTGCCGGGCGTGATCGTGCTACGCCTCGGCCAACAGAGTCGGCACCAAGCACGGCGAGCCGTGTCGCGCTTGATCGGCCTGCTGCCCGAGGACGGTATCAACGGTCAACTCTGGATCGTCGGCGAAACAAACCTTCGGCGTTTTACTCCCCCGAGTCCGTAAGTTTTCCACTCAGCACTTCCACCCCCATGTGCGGCATCGCCGGCATCGTGCGTTTCGACGACCGGCCGATCGAGACCGATCGGCTCACGGCCGTGCTCGCGCACCTGCGCCACCGCGGCCCCGACGGCGAGGGGGTCAGCGACCACGGGCGCTGCCGGCTGGTCCACAGCCGGCTGTCGATCATCGACCTGATGTCGGGCCAGCAGCCCATGCACCTGCCGCCCAGCGGCTCGATGGACCGCGAAGCGTTGCCGACCCACGCCGTGCCGAGGCGCGGCTCGGCCGGGGCCCTGCACCTGGTGTTTAACGGCGAGATCTACAACCACCGCGAGCTGCGCAAGAAACTCGAACGCCGCGGCCACCACTTCCGCTCGGCCCACTCCGACACCGAGGTGCTGCTCTTCGGCTACCGCCAGTGGGGCGAGAACCTGCCCAAGCACCTGCACGGCATGTTCGCGTTCGCCATCTGGGACGAAGACGACCGCCGGCTGTTCCTGGCCCGCGACCGGGCGGGCAAGAAGCCGCTGTTCGTCCGCTACCACCGCGACGGCACGGAGCTGACCTTCGCCAGCCTGGTCGGCACGATCGCCGCCGCGCTGCCCCCGGGAGAAGCGCCGAGGGCCGACGAGGCGGCGCTGCTGAACTACCTGCGGCTGGGCTACACGTTCGGCCAGTCGCTGCTCGAGGGGGTCAACGAGCTGCCGGCCGCGCACTTCATGCGGGTCGAGCACGACGGCGAGGTCCAGGTCCGCCGGTACTGGCGGCCGCCGCCGATCTCGAAGCACTCGACGGCGCTGGGCGCGGTCGATGCGCTCGAAGAGGTGCTCCGCGAGGCCGTGGTCAAGCGGCTCGAGGCCGACGTGCCACTGGGCTGCTTCCTGTCGGGCGGGATCGACTCGTCGGTGGTCGCGGCGCTGGCGCAGCGGCACCTGCGCGACCGCGGGCTGCCTCGGTTACGGACATTCAGCGTCGCCATGCCCGACGTGCGCTACGACGAGACGGCCCACGCCCGCGCGGTGGCGGACCACCTCGGGACCGAGCACACGGTCTTGCGCTGCGAGGTCGGCGACACGATGGACGACCTGCGGCGGATGATGGCGGCGGCGGGCGAGCCCACGGCCGACAGCTCGCTGCTGCCGACGCACTGGCTGTGCAAGACCGCCCGGCCGTTCTGCAAGGCGGCGCTGTCGG
>JBCCRT010000208.1:0-3638 GCA_039201235.1 Planctomycetota bacterium | reverse complement strand
GCTGCAGCGGTCGGGCTTCCCCATGCCGTTCACCCCGAACCGCTGAGCCCGCCGTTTCCGGGTGACAACTGGTTGGCCTCCCCGCCGCCGTCCCTTTCACCGATCGTGACTTGAGATGGCCACCTCGCGCGTCCAACGCCTGATCCGCCTGATCACGTTCCTGCAGGACGGCCCGCCGCGCTCGGTCGCCGAGCTCGAGGAGCAGATGGGCGTCGGACGCCGCACCGTCTTCCGCGACATCCGCATGCTCGAGGCCGCCGGCGTGCCCGTGGACCGGCAGCGGGGTAAGGGCTACCGCGTCCGGCGCGACTCGTTCCTCCCGCCGTTCCGCCTGTCGGTCGCCGAGACGCTGGGGCTGATGCTGCTGGCCAAGACCGCCGAGGCCGACCGCGGCCGGCCTCTGACGCCCGCCGCCCTCTCGGCGATCCAGAAGCTGATCGCCAACGTCCCGGAGGACCTGCGCCGCGCCTGTAGCGAGATGATGGCCGGCGTCAGCGTGACCCCGAACCGCCCCGCCGGCGCGACCGAGGAGACGCGGTTCTACACCACGCTGCAGGAGGCGATCGACCGCCAGCTCGCCTGCGACGTCGTCTACCGCGCCCCCGTCGAGTCCGCGCCGCTGCGCTGCCGGCTACGCCCCTACGCCGTCCACCTGGCCAAAGACGCGTGGTACGTCCTGGGCAAGACCGACGCCGCCGACCACGGCAACGAGGTCCGCGTCTTCAAGCTCATGCGGTTCGAAGACGTCGAGCTGACCGACCGCCCCTTCCGCCGGCCGGCGCGGTTCAAGGTCTCCGACAAGCTCGGCAAGGCCTGGCGGCTCAACCCCGAGGGCCGGGAGTACGACGTCGAGCTGATGTTTCAACCAAAGGTCGCGACCAACGTCGCCGAGGTCCGCTGGCACCCGACCCAGTCTGTCCGCCCCACCGCCGACGGCGGCGTCCGCGTGAGCTTCACCGTCGACGGCCTCCACGAGATCGCGTGGTGGGTCTGCGGCTACGCGGATCAGGTACGGGTGAAAAAGCCCGCGGCGCTACGCCGACTCGTACGCGAAATGCACGAACGCGCGGCCGAACGCAACGAGTAGACCAGCACCAAATTCATGTTTAGCGGGTGACGCGCAGCGTCCCGCGGCTGATCGGCGAAGGCGGCTGCGCCGCACCCGCTAAACGTTGAGCCGCGTCGCGGACCCGTCACTCCACCGTGACGGACTTCGCCAGGTTCCGCGGCTTATCGACGTCGTGGCCCCGCAGCACCGCGGCGTGGTACGCCAGCAGCTGCAGCGGCACCACCGTCAGCAGCGGCTGCAGCGGCTCGGCGACGTGCGGGACGCGGAACACGAAGTCGGCGTAACGCTCGATCTGCGTGTCGCCCTCGGTCGCCACCGCGAGGACCCGGCCGCCGCGGGCCTTGACCTCCTCGATGTTGCTGATGACCTTGTCGTACTGGCTGCCCTGGGTGGCGACAAAGACCACGGGCATGCCGTCGTCGATCAGCGCGATCGGGCCGTGCTTCATCTCGGCGGCGGGCATGCCCTCGGCGTGGATGTAGCTGATCTCCTTGAGCTTCAGCGCGCCCTCGAGCGCGACGGGGTACGAGTAGCCCCGGCCCAGGAACAGCCAGTTGTCGCGGTCCACCACCTGCGCGACCGCGTCGCGGATCGCGTCGGACTGCTTCACGATCGTGGCGATGTGGTCCGGCACCGCCTCGAGCTGGCCGAGGTAGTCGGCGGTCGTCTCCGGCGAAAGGTAACGCCGCCGGCCGACGTAGAGCGCGATCATCGTCAAAACCGCGACCTGCCCGACGAACGCCTTGGTCGACGCCACGCCGATCTCCGGGCCGACGCGGAGGTACACCCCCGCGTCCGTCTCGCGTGACATCGTCGAGCCGACCACGTTGACCACGCCCAGCGACATCGCGCCGCGGTCCCTGGCCTCCTGCAACGCGGCGAGGGTGTCGGCCGTCTCACCCGACTGGCTGATCGAGACGATGACGCTGCCCTCTTCGATGATCGGGTTGCGGTAGCGGAACTCGCTGGCGTACTCGGACCGGGCCGGCAGCTTGCACAGGTCTTCGAGCAGGTACTCGCCGATCAGTCCGGCGTGGTAGGCGGTGCCCTGCGCGCTCAGGATAAAACGCTTGGCCCGCACCAGGTCCCGCGACAACGCGGCGAGGCCGCCGAGGACGATTTGGCCGTCGCGGGTATCGACCCGGCCGCGGAGGCAGGTCCGCAAGGCCTCGGGCTGCTCCATGATCTCCTTGAGCATGAAGTGTTCGTAGCCGCCGAGCTCGATCTCCTGCAGGTCGATCTCCAGGTCGGCCGCCTGCTGGCTCACCTCCTCGTTGTCGATCGTCGTCGTCCGGAAATCCACCGCCCAAGCCCCCCCGGAAGGTGCGCCCCCGCCCCCGGAAGCTTTCCCTTCGTTGCCGGGCAGGGTCTTCCAGAGCTCGGGGTTCCAGCCGTCGGTCGGCCCGGCGCACAGACGGGCGACCTGGTAGTCGTCCAGCGTGATCGCCTGCGTGGCGTGGGCGACGATCGCGCTGGGGTCGGAGGCGACGACGTAGGCGCGGTCGGCCAGGCCGATCATCAGCGGGCTGCCCTTGCGGGCGACGACGAGGGTGTGCGGCTCGCGGGTGCAGGTGACGGCGATGGCGTACGCGCCGCGGACCTGGCGCAGGGCCGACTGCACCGCGTTTTCCAACGCGGCCCCACTCTCGATCGTTCCGGTACTTGGCGGCGGTTCGTACAGCTCCGCGATGAGCTTGGCCAGGACTTCGGTGTCGGTCTCGGACGTGAAGGCGTGGCCGCGGCTCTCGAGGTAGGTCCGCAGCGCGCGGTAGTTCTCGATGATGCCGTTGTGCACAAGGCTGACGGTGTGGCCGCCGCGGGTGGTGCCGACGTGGGGGTGGGCGTTGGGCACCGACGGGGCGCCGTGGGTCGCCCAGCGGGTGTGCGCGATACCGAGGTGGCCGGCGAAGCGCTGCGGGTCCTCGGCGACCTGGTCTTCAAGCACGCTGACCCGGCCGACGCTGCGGGCGTGTTGCACCCCGTCGGGCGTGGTCACCGCGAGGCCGGCCGAGTCGTAGCCGCGGTACTCCAGCCGCTTGAGCCCCTCGATCAGCAGCGGGGCCGCGGGCTTGTGTCCGACGTAAGCGACGATTCCGCACATGCGTGGTGGGGTCCGGGGTTCGGGGTTGAGCGGCGACGCAACGCGTCGCTGACCGCAAAGCCAAGCGTGCCACGATTATACGAGCGGGCCGGCCTCCCACCGCACCCGGCGCGACGCGGCGGCGAGGGTGAGGCCCTCTGTACCGTCTGTGCGGGCCGGGCGGTGGTGGACCGCGCTAAGCGGGGCGAGCGGGTCGCTTGGCAACGTCAGCTCCCAGAAGCCCTGTCCCAGCGGGTACTTCTCGCTGGTCAGGCAGGGCGACCCGGCGTTGACGCACTCGAACGCCGGCCCCCCCCGGAAGCTGGACCTGGCCGTGTCACCCGCCGTCGGCTCTTCCGGGGGCAGCGCGTGCCACGGCTTGTGGATGTGCCCGTGCACGTACACCACCCGCCCCGCGCACGCCGCCAACTCCCGCCGCAGCGCCTCGGCCTCCCGCAAATCGTGCGACCAGGCGCTCGGCACCCGCGG
>JBCCRT010000207.1:0-3645 GCA_039201235.1 Planctomycetota bacterium | reverse complement strand
GTGGCCCCAGAACGCGGTGTAGACGCGGGAGAAGTAGAGCGGGTCGTCGTAGCCGACGCGGGCGGCGACCTGCTTGACCTGCTCGTCGCGGTGGTAGAGCGCGTAGCGGGCGACCTGCATGCGGCGGCGGGTGAGGTAGTCTCGGGGCGGGCAGCCCATCTGCCGCTTGAACAGCTTGCGGAAGTGCGCGGTGCTCAGCGGCAACCGCTGCTCCATGGTCTGCAGCACGTCGGGCTCGGCGTAGTGCTCGTTGATCCAGAGCACCGCCTGGTTGACCGCGAGGTCGCCGCGGCCGAGGACGGGGGCGTCCGCGGTATCGCCGCCCAGCGGCCAGGCCTCGGCGAGGAACCGCGCGAGCAGCGCCTTGGCCTCGCCTTCGGCGACCAGCTGCCGCGCCGGCGTCGGGTCGTGCAGCAGCGGGACCATCCGGTCGACCGCCTCGCCGCCCCGCGGGTCTGCCCCGTCCGCGACGCACCACGCCGAAGGCGACCGCGGCTCGTCGCCGTCGGGGCACACGTAGCGGAACCACGCCAGCTCGACGTGCGTCGCCGTCGGCACGACCCACGACCGCTCGGCGTCGAGCGGCACGAGGATCGCCGCGCCCGGCCCCAGCCGACGCGTCGCCCCGCCGACCGTGTAGTCCACCCGCCCGTCGAGCACGAAGATCAGCCGCGACGAGTTGATCCACGCCGGCGCTTCCTGCCAGCCCGCGAGGAACCGGTGGCGACGCGCTTCGAGCACCGTCAGCCGCCGGGCCAGGATTCCGCGCAGGTAGCCGAGCGACGTCGCCACGTGATTCATTTTGCGGCCCGCGAGGCGGCCGGGTCAAGCCGGCCGGAGCCGCGGGGCGGGACCGCGGATTTTGCTTGTCTGCCGCGCGGCCGGCGATTACGTTCATTCAGGGGCCGGTTTTTTCATTTCAGCCCGCTGCGCTTGATAACCAACGGCACGCTTAGGGGTGTCCCGTGAGCCAGATGACCATCGATTGCCCGGGGTGCGGCAGCCCGCTGCTGGTGCCCGAGTCGGCCGCCGGCCGTAAGGCCCGCTGCAAGCGGTGCGACGACCGCTTCATCGTTCCCTCGGTCGAAGAGATGCTCGAGCAGACCGTCTCGGCGATGGTGCTCGAAGAGCTCGAAGAACGCACCCACGAACGCGAGGCCGACCTGCCCGAGGCCAGCGCCTCCGCCGGGCGAACAACGCCGGGCGTACACCCGGTCTCGGCCAACGGCACCGTGCTGGGCGTGCCCGCGGTGGCCGAGCCGCCGACCGACGCCAAACCGCCCAACAACCCCGGAGACCTCGGAGACCTCGGAGACCCCGGCGGCTCCGCCACGGGCGTGGTCAGCGTCGACCGGCTCGACCCGTCGGAGGCCCGGGCCGAAATGGACCCGCCTGCCGCCTACCCCGCCGACCTCCGCCCCGCCGAAGCTCGGCCGTACCTCGTCGTACGCGAGGTCACGATGCGCGGCGTCGCGCTGGCCTTCGCCGCCGAGTGGCTGCACCACGAGGCGTTCCGTACCGCGATGCCGCTACGCTGCGCCCTCTCGGGCAAGGGGCCCGATGCCGGTCTCGTTAGCCGGCCCGTGGTGTTCATCAACCGCACCCGCGGCACCGACGAGCGGGCCCGCGCCCTGGAGATGCGCTACGAGCAGACGATCGACGAAGGTCACTCGCCCCGCGAGCACGTCCGCGCGATCGGACGGATGGAGCACCTCGCATCGCCGTTCGACCGGCCGCTGCTCTACTACGCCACGCCCGGCCACGCCGCCGAGGCCCTGACCGCCCGCGCCGCCACCGACGACGACGGCCGCGAGTCCGCCGAACTCCTGCTACCCCACGGCGAGGTCGCCGCCCAATGGCTCGAACGCGTCAACGGCCGCTGCGGCCCCGAATACGCCCGGCTGCGTGCCGACGTGGCCCACCTGATGCACGACGGCTGGGCCCGCCTGCTTGAGAAGACGCAGCGCCGCCTCGAAACGTGGTGCCGCTTCGAACACGGCGAACGGTTCAAGCTCTACCTCAAGGACGCCGACCTCACCGCCGCCGACGCCGGGCTCGGCGGGGTCGTCGTCACCGACCGCCGGCTGCTCTACCACAAGTTCCGCCGCAGCCGCAGCGTCTCGCTCCACCAGGACGCCACGCTGCACCTGCGAACCGACGGCCGGGTCGTCCGCCTCACGCTCGAGTCCGGCGGCCGGCTCGCCCGGGCGGGCAAGGTCCACCGCGCCGACTTGGACGCCCTCATCCAGGCCCTCGCCGACGCCCCCAAGCTCCGCGTCGTCGTCGGCCAGGGCCCGGCCGTCGAACCTTGACCGTGTCCTATTTCAAAACGATCCCGCCAACACCAGCAGGATGAACCCCACCGCGACCGCGCCGATGATCGACGCGATGATCCCCAGCACCATCCCCGCCGTCGCCGGGCCCGACGAGTTGCCGCCCGCCTCGCCCCGCGCGATCTGCTTCCGGGTCAGGTACGCAAACAGGATCGCCAACGGCCCGCACACCATCGACGGCAGCCCCCACGCGGGGCAACCCACCAGCCCCACGATGCCCAAGACCAGCGACGCCACCGCGTAGCCCGACGTCGGCCGTGTGTCCATCCCCAACAACCCCTGCCCCACGATCGACGCGCACTCCGGACAAGGCATCCCGATCGTCGCCCCCGTCAGGTTGTAACCGCAGTTCGGGCACGTCAGCGACGACATCCTCGGCGCTCCCCCCGTAGCCGAACGCCCGGCGCCGCGTCGCGGCTCGAACTCCGCGCGCGCGTCCTCCAGCCCGTCGTCTCCTTCCCGGCGCCAGTCGCGGAAGTCGTCGTCCGGCATCGCGTCACCCGTGGTTCAGAACTGCCGCAGGAACCGCACGTCGCCCTCGTACAGCCAGCGGATGTCGGCGATCTGGTGCTTCCGCATCGCCAACCGCTCGATACCCAGGCCGAACGCGAAACCCGTCCACCGCTCGGGGTCGTAACCGACCGCCTCGAACACCGCCGGGTCCACCATGCCGCAGCCGCCGACCTCCATCCACTCCAGCCCTTTGCCCAGGTCGATCTTGACGTACAGCTCGGCCGACGGCTCGGTGAACGGGAAGTAGCTGGGCACCAGCTTCACCTCCGCGTCCTCGCCCCAGTACGCCTTGGCGAACTGGATCAACGTCGTCTTGAGGTCGACCATGCTCACGTCGCGGTCGACGTACAGCCCCTCGATCTGGTGGAACATCGAGCTGTGGGTCGCGTCGTGCTCGTCGGGACGGTAGACCCGCCCCGTCGAGACGATCCGCACCGGCGGCTGGGTCTGCTCCATCACGCGGATCTGCACCGTCGACGTCTGCGACCGCATCAACATGGGCCCTCCACTTCCGGGGGTTCCGGAACTTCCGGGGGGGGCCGCTTGCGGCTTAGCGCTTGGCTCTAGATAAAAATTGTCCAGCGGGTCCCGCGCCGGGTGCGTCTCCGGGATGTTCAGCGCCACGAAGTTGTGCCGATCGTCCTCGACCTCCGGCCCCGTCGCCACGTCGAACCCCATCCGCCCGAACACGTCGATCAACTCGTCGACCGTCTGCGTGATCACGTGGTGCCGCCCCAACCGGTCCCCGTCCCCCGGCTGCGTCACATCCACCCCCCCGGAAGATTTCACGCCGCGAACG
>JBCCRT010000206.1:0-3666 GCA_039201235.1 Planctomycetota bacterium | reverse complement strand
GCCGGGGCTGTCGCCGGTGACGCTGTCGGAGCGGGCGATGCACAAGGTGCAGAACCGCGCGACGCCGGTGAACTCGTGGTACCTCGACCTCAACCTCGTCGGCAACTACTGGTCGGGCGACCGGGCGTACCACCACACCGCCCCGGTCAACATGAACTTCGCGCTGCACGAGGCGCTTCGGCTGGTGTTGGAAGAGGGGCTCGAGGCCCGGTTCGAACGCCACCAACAGGTCCACGAAACGCTTAAGGCCGGGCTGCTCGAACGCGGGTTCACCTACGCGTCGGACCCCGAGCACAGCCTGCCGATGCTCAACCTCGTCGACCTCCCCCCGGAAGTGCCCCCGGAAGGGGACGACGAGGCGGCCCTACGGAAACAGTTGCTCGAGGAGCACCAACTCGAGATCGGCGGCGGGCTCGGGGCGTTGGCCGGCAAATGCTGGCGGATCGGGCTGATGGGCCACGGCGCGACGGACGAGGCGGTGACCCGCATCCTCGCGGGCCTCGACGCGGTGGGCTTCACGCCGAAGGCGGCCGGGGCCGCGGCGTGATCCTCGCCGGCCGGCTGCTGCTGCCCGATGATGCCGACGGCGTCGAACTCGCAGCGGGCACCGTCGAACTCGACGGCGATACCATCGCCGCGGTGAACGTGGGCGACACCACCACCCAGGCCGACGCCGGCGGGCCCGACGCCCTGATCTGCCCCGCCTTCACCGACACGCACCTGCACCTGCCGCAGTTCGACCAGGTCGGGGCGCACGTCACCCCCCTGCTGCGGTGGCTGCAAGATGTCACGTTCCCGAACGAGCGGCGTTGGGAAAACACCGGCTTCGCCCGCGGCATGGCCGAGCGGGTCGTCGGGCAGTTGCTGTCTGTGGGCACGTCGGGCGTCGCCGCTTACGCCACCGTCCACGCCGAGGGCACACGGGCCGCCCTCGAAGTTTTTACCCAGCGAGGCTTCCGGGGCGTGATCGGGCAGACGCTGATCGACCGCGAAGCGCCGGACTACCTCTGTCGGCCGGCCGACCAACTGCTCGACGAGACGGCCGCGTTGCTCGACAAGTTCTCGCCGGGGCAACGCATGAGCGCCGCCGTCACGCCGCGGTTCGCGATCACTTGCACCGCCCCGCTACTCGAAGGTGCGGGCCGGCTGGCGGCGGAACGCCACGCCGCTGTGCAGTCGCACCTCGCCGAGACCGTCGCCGAGTGCGACTTCGTCGGCGAACTCTTTGGTGGTAAGCGTTACGTCGACGTGTACCGCGACGCGGGCCTGCTGCGGCCCGGCTCGTTGTGGGGCCACGGCATCCACCTCGACGACGCCGACCGCGTGACGCTCCGCGGTCACGACGCGGTGGTCGCACACTGTCCGACGGCCAACTCTTTTCTGCGCTCGGGGTCGATGCCGTGGCGGGAGCACCACGCGGCCGACGTGGCGGTGTCGCTGGGCAGCGACATCGGCGGCGGGTACGAGCGGAGCATGGTCCGCGTGGCGAGGGCGATGATCGAGACCGCCGCGGCCCGCGGCGACGCCTACCCCACGGCGGCGCAGGCGTGGCGGCAGATCACCGCGGGCAACGCCGAACTCTTGCCCGGCCCCGACGGCGGCGTCTTGCTCCCGGGGGCGACGGCAGACGTGTTGGTGATCGAACCCGACGTGCCGTGGCTGGATCACCCCGACCCGCTGGCGATGCTGCTGTGGGCGTGGGACGACCGGTGGCTGGAGCGGACGGTGGTGCGGGGCGAAGTAGGTTACGCGGCGGGTTGAACGGCGTCGGGCGGATGAATCCGCCCGCTACGCAGACGCGCCGTCGCGGACCTGCAGGAGCTGGGCGGCGATGCTGACCGCGATCTCGCCGGGGTGGTTGCCGCCCAGCGGCAGGCCGACGGGGCAGCGAAAAGCGATGCGTTCTTCCGGGATGTCCGCGTCGAGCAGTTCGCGTTTGAGCACGGCCGCCTTCGCGGCGCTACCGATCACGCCGAGGAAAGGGAAGCGTCGGTCTTGCCGGAAGATCTCGCGGAGTACCGGGAAGTCGGCGGCGTGGCCGCGGGTCATGCAGATCACCTGCACGTCGTCGGGCAGCCCCGCGACCTCGGCCGGCGGGTCGTCGGTGCGGACCGCCTTGACCCCGGCGGGCAGGCGGTCGAGCCAGTCGGCCCGCGGGTCGATGCACGTGAGGTTGCACGGCAGCCCGGCGAGCAATCGGGCGAGCGCCTGGGTCACGTGCCCGGCCCCGAAGACGACGACGGACCACGCCGCGGCGTTGACCGCCTCGAAGTACAGCCGGACCCGGCCGCCGCAGGTCATGCCCACGTCCGCCCGCAGGTTCCAGTCGACGAACTTGTGCCGCTGCCTCGCGTCGAGCATCGCTTGGGCTTCGCCGATGGCCTTGGCCTCGACACGGCCGCCGCCGACGGTGCCGTGGTCCAGCCCGGCCGGGGTGACGATCATGCGCGCCCCCGCGTCGGCGGGCGTCGAGCCGTGGGCGTCGACCAGCGTGACGGTGACGAACGCCCCGCCCGCCTCGGCGAGCTCGGCGGCACGTTGGATGTGCGAGGGAGTAGCCAAGACAGGTCAGATCAGGCCGTGACCGCCGCGGGCTCGTCGGCGGTGAGGCGGGTCATGCACATGAGCAGTTCTTCGTTGGTCGCCGGGAGCTTCAGGTCGATCGTTCGGCCGTCGGCGAGGAAAGACATCGCGTGCCGGGCCGCGAGCCAGGGCGCGATCCCGAGCATCAGCGGCGGCTCGCCGACGGCCTTACTCTGGCGGACGTTGATGCGGTGCTTGGGGTTGGCGATCGTGTCGAGGTTGAAGACGCGGGGGGTGTCGGTCGCGTCGGGCACCTTGTAGGTCGTCGGGCTGTCGGAGAGCAGCCGGCCGTCGTCGCCGTAGACCAAGCACTCGGTCGTCGCCCAGCCCATCCCTTGGACGAACCCGCCGTAGAGCTGGCCGCGGTCGATGCCGGGGTTGATCATCCGGCCGACGTCCATCAGCACATCGACGCGGTCGACGACCAGGTCGCCGGTGAAGCGGTCGATCGTGACCTCGGCCGCGGCCGCGCCGGTGGTGTAGTAGAAGAACGGGTTGCCCTTTCCGGTTTCGCGGTTGAAGTCGACGCCGGGGGTGGCGTAGAAGCCGCGGGCACCGAGGTCGACGCGTTGCCGGCGGGCGAGGTCGCAGAGCTCGCCGAAGGGCAGCCGGCGGACGGGCCCGCCGTGCTGGGCCGGGTCGCGGCGGTCGTAGATGTGGCCGTCTTCGAAGACCACGTCGTCGGGCGAGTGGACGAGGCCGCGTTCGAGGCTGGCGAACTGCGACGCGGCGAACTCGGCGAGCCGGCCGCGGATCTCCTCGGCCGCCTCGGCCGCGGCGGTGGCGTTGAGGTCGGTGCCGGCGCTGGCGGCGGTGGGCGAGGTGTTGTGGTTCTTTTCCGTCGACGTGCTCATCAACGACACCACTTCCGGGGGGATGCCGAAGACGTCGGCGACGACCTGCCGGATCTTGGTGTTGAGGCCCTGGCCCATCTCGGTGCCACCGGTGGAGACCTGGACGCTGCCGTCGGTGAAGACGTGGACCAGGGCGTTGCCCTGGTTGAGGAACTTGGTGGTGAAGCTGATGCCGAACTTGATCGCGGTGACGGCGAGGCCCTTGACGTGGGTCCGGCTGGTGTGGTTG
>JBCCRT010000205.1:0-3697 GCA_039201235.1 Planctomycetota bacterium | reverse complement strand
TCGAGCCGGCCCGGCATCGAGACCCAGCCGGCCCACAACGCGTCGAGGCCGATCTCCCCCGGCGGAAGCGTCTCGCCGTCGAGCCCGACCGTGTTCATGGCCCACGGCCCGTAGCGGTGGAACGTCAGCCAGTCGATCCGCTCCCGCACCGCGGGGTCGCTCCAGACCCGACGCTCCATGTCGCGGTCGCCCATGTTGTGATCGATCATCAGCTCGATGTCGGGGTCCACCGCCCGCATGGCGTCGGCGATCGCCACGATGGCGTCGACCAGCCGGTCGCCCAGGTCCCGACGCTGTGCTTCGTCCATCTCACGCAGGCCCAGCGTGTGGTGGTTGAACAGGAAGATCTCGTTGCCGATCTGCCAGACCTTGACGCCGTAGGGCTCGGCCCGGCCGTTGGCGGCGCGGATCGCCGGCCAGTCGGGCATGCCCTCGGGCAGCGCCGCGTCCCGCGGCGCGTTGACGTACGCCACCAGCCCCGCGGCGTGCATCGCCACCTCGTCCAGCGGCTTGCGCGGCACCAATGCGTCGAGCAGGTTCACCGGGATCATCGTCTCCCACCCCAGCCGCTCCGCCAGCGCGAAGTACTCGTCGTAGCCGAACTTGTTCTCAATCGGGGTCTCGGCGTCGGGCTTGGTGATCGGTCGGCCCGCGCCGGGCTCGCGCCCGAGCGCGTTATCAATCCGGTCGGTCCAGTCGATGTGCGGCACGTCGCCACCGCCCGGGTAGCGCACGAACGTGACGTCCATCTCCTCGAGCAGGTCGACCATCACCCCGGGCAGCTCGCCGGTCTCCGGGTCGGCCCAGGCCTCGGGCCCGAGCTCGCCCCAGCTCGCGATCTCCAGGAAGTGGCCGAACAGCCGCGGGTCCACCTCGTTCCGGCCCTCCGCGCCGACCACGACCCGCAGCGACATCGGCGTCGCCGACTCTTGCTCCGCCGAGGCGTGGGGCCCGCCGCACGACAACAGGGCCGCGCCTCCCAACACGGCCAACCGGGCGCGACCCGATACCACCAGTCGATAGCTACCCGACATAAGGATTCACTCCAAGATCCGAGACATCTTGACGGTGGCGAAACAACTCTAGCTACAGCGTGCCCTTGGTCGACGGCACCTCGTCGTGGGTCACCGCGACCGCCATCCGCAGCGACCGGCCGAAGGCCTTGAACAACGCCTCAGCGATGTGGTGGTTGTTCTCGCCCCACGGCACCTCGAGGTGCAGGTTCATCTTCGCGGCGTTCGACACCGCGGTGAAAAACTCACGCACCAGCTGCACGTCGAATTTCCCGATCCGCTCGCCGGCGATCGCGGGTGGGTCGATGCCGTAGCCGACCCAGTCGACGCGGAACACCAGCGCGGGCCGGCCCGAGAGGTCCAGGGCGCAGCGGGCCAGCGTCTCGTCCATCGGCACCGCGGCGTGGCCGTAGCGCTCGATCCCGCGTTTGTCGCCCAGCGCCGCGTCGAGGGCTTGCCCCAGCGCGAGGCCGACGTCTTCGACGCTGTGGTGGTCGTCGATGTGGGAGTCGCCGGTGCAGTTCACCGCCAGCGTGAGCCGGCCGTGCTTGGCGACGTGGGTGAGCATGTGGTCGAAGAACCCGACGCCGGTGTCGATCGCCGGCGGCGTCGGGCCGGGGCGGTCGAGGTCCAGCGTCAGCGTGATCTTCGTCTCGCTGGTGTCGCGTTGGACGGTGGCGGTGCGGGGCATGGGACGTTCAACCGGGAAAAGCTCAGGGGGGCGAGTCTATCAGCCCCAGCAGCCGGTCGGTCTGCGCCGGCGTGCCGACCGTGATGCGCAGCCGGTCGCCCAGCCGCGGCTGGCTGCCGAAGTAGCGGATCAACACGCCGTGCGTTTTGCAGTGCCGGTAGATCGCCTCGGCCCGGGCCGCCCCGCCGCTCGGCACGGCCGCGAGGACGAAGTTGCTCTCGCTATCGGGCACGGCGAAGCCGCGTCGCCGCAACTCGGCGGTCAGCCGGGCCCGCTCGTCGATGACCTTCCGCCAGGTCGACCGGGCGTAACCCACGTCGCGGACCGCGGCGGTGGCGGCGACCTGGGCGACGATGTCGGTGTTGTACGAGTCGCGGGCCTTGTCGAGCGTGGCGATGATCGCGGGGTCCGCGAGCCCGTAGCCGAACCGCAGCCCGGCGAGGCCATAGCCCTTGCTGAGGCTGCGCAGGATCACGATATCGCTCCGCGCCTCGTCCCGCAGCAGCGGCAACGCATCATGCGCCGCGAAGTCCACGTACGCCTCGTCCACAACCAGCAGCCCGTCGAACGCCTCGGCCAACGCCCGCACCGTGTCGAGCGGTTCGAGCCGGCCCGACGGGGCGTGGGGGTTCACGAGGAACGCCAGCCGGCAGCCCGCGCCGTTCCACCGCTCGGCCAAGTCTTCGGGCAACGCGAACCCGTCGCCGAGCCGGTCGACCACGCACAGCGGCGTGTCCTGGATCGCGGCGAGTACGGGGTACAACGTGTAGCTCGGCGCGGTCGTGCCGATGCCTCCGATGCCGGGCTCACAGAACACCGTAATCAGCAGTCGCAACAACTCGTCGCCGCCGTTGGTCGCGATGACGTGGCCGGGCGTCAGGCCGTGGCCCTCGGCCGCCGCGACGCGGAACTCGGCGGCGTCGGCCGGTGGGTACAACCGCAGCGCCTCGGCGCTCAGCCCGCGGACTGCCCGCAGCACCGCGTCCGACGGCGGGTACGGGCTCTCGTTGGTGTTGAGCTTCACCACCGACCCTGGCCCGCCCCCGGAACCCCCGGAAGTCTGGCGGTAGCCCGGCTGCTCGCCGGGGACGTAGGCGTCGAGTCGCTCGATGTTGTCGCGGGCCGGCACCGGCATCGCCGCATCGTGTCAGCCCCGAGGCCGTCGGTCAACGCGGGCCGGCACCATCGACCGACCGGGATCGTTTACATTGCCTCGATGCCGCGACGCGGGCTCGTGCAACCCCACCGGTTCAACCCCGACGGCCCCGGCCCGCGGCTTTCGGCAGCGCGGCGGCTGGCGTGCGTCGCGGTCGCCCTGACCTGGGCCGGCGGGGTCCACGCCGCGGGACTCGGACCCGCACCCGAGCGGCCCGTCGCGCCGCTGCTGGCCGAGACGCTGCCCGCCGACCTCACCCCCGACCGTGAGACCACCGTCGCCGCCCTGCGACTGCTCGACGACGCGGTGACCGTCCAGATCGACGGCCGGCACCACCGGCTACTGCGGGCGCTACGCCACCTCGAAGACCCGGCCCTTCGGCCGCTCTTCACGGGCCTCGCCGAAAATTCCGGGGGACGTTCCGGGGGCGGGCACCCGTCACTCCTGGTCCACGGCCTGCTCGGGCTCGCCGAGCTCGACCGGCCGTTCGGCCTCCGCCCCGAGACCGTCGCCGCGATCGAACGCGACGACATACGGGCCGATCTGCTCAGCGCCGCGCTCGACGGCGACCTGCTGACCCGCGCCACCCGCTCGGCCCTGCTGACGTGGGACGGCCTGGACCCGGCCGTGGGCCTGCTGCTGCTGACCCGACGGATCGCGGAAGACGGCTCAACCGATGACGCGAAACTATTGGGTCGGCTCCGCGACGGGCTGACCCACGAAGCCCCGGGACGACGCGGCCTCGCGGCCCTGCTCCTGCATGAACTCGGCGACCCGGCCGGGACCGCGACGCTGCAGCGCCTCGCCCGGGGCGACGACCCCGACCGACTCGCCGTC
>JBCCRT010000204.1:0-3765 GCA_039201235.1 Planctomycetota bacterium | reverse complement strand
GTCAAGTCCGTCAACGTCATGGAGGAAAACCTCCAGGAGCTCAACAAGCTCGGCATCAAGGTCCCCATGATCCTCGGCGGCGCCGCCCTCCAACGCTCCTACTGCGAGAACCACCTCCGCAGCACTTACCACGGCAAGACCTACCACGGCACGGACGCCTTCGAGGGCCTCCGCCTCATGGACTACATCACGGCCAACCGCTTCGAAGAACTCGACGCCGAAATCGAGCAGCGCAACGAAAAGCGGGCCGTCAAAGAAGAAAAAGTCGCCGAGCTCGTCGCCCGCGCCGAGGAAGGCACCGCCGCTTCCGTGGCGGTACTCCCCGCCCGCTCCGACACCGCCGTCCTCGACACCGTCCCGCCCCCCCCCTTCTGGGGCGACCGCGTCGTCGACCACGTCCCCCTCGACCACATCTACCCCTACGTCAACGAGACCGCCCTCTTCAAGACCCAGTGGCAGTTCGTCCGCGGCGACAAAAAGTCCGCCGACTACGAACGCCAGCTCGAAGACGAGGTCCGCCCCATCTTCGACCGCTACAAACGCGACATGCGGGACCAGAACGTCCTGCAGGGCAAAGTCGTCTACGGCTTCTGGCCCTGCAACGCCGACGGCGACGACCTGATCGTCTACGACCCGCAAGACCACGACCGCGAGATCGAACGCTTCACCAACTTCCCCCGTCAGGGCGAACGCAAACGCCTCTGCATCTCCGACTTCTTCCTCCCCGCGGAAAGCGGAAAAAAAGATGTCCTGCCGATGCAGTGCGTCACCATGGGCCAGGAGATCAGCCACGTCGCCAAGCGGTACTTCGACGCCAACGACTACACCGAGTACCTCTACGCCCACGGCATGGGCGTCGAGTGCGCCGAGGCCCTGGCCGAGCTCTGGCACAAACGCATCCGCGCCGAGCTCGGCGTCGGCAACGACGACAGCCCCAAGATCAAGCAGCTCTTCACCCAGAAGTACCGCGGCAGCCGCTACAGCTTCGGCTACCCCTCCTGCCCCGAGATGCAGGACCAGGAGATTTTGTTCCGGCTCCTGAAGCCCGAACGCATCGGCTGCGAGCTCACCGAGAACTGGCAGATCGACCCCGAGCAGTCGACGTCCGCCATCGTGGTCCACCACCCCGACGCCAAGTACTTCAACGTCTGACTGCGTGGGCCACCCACGGACGGCGTCCGTGGGCTTCGGGGAGGGATGCGGTACATTGCCGCGATGGCGTCGACGGCGAAAACGGGCACAGACACGCCGGCGATGCGGCAGTACCGGGGGTTCAAGGAGGCCCACCCGGGGTGCGTGCTGTTCTTCCGGATGGGGGACTTCTACGAGATGTTTTTCGAGGACGCGGAGTTGGCGCACCGCGTGCTGGGGGTGACGCTGACGCGGCGGACCGAGGGCGTGCCGATGGCGGGCGTGCCGTACCACAGCGTCGAGGGATACCTGCGGCGGATGATCCAAGCGGGGCACCGGGTGGCGGTGTGCGAACAGGTCGAAGAGGCGTCACAGGCGAAAGGGGTCGTCAAGCGGGACGTGACGCGGGTCATCACGCCGGGGACGCTGACGGACGAGACGCTGCTGGCCGACGAGCAGGTGAACCCGTGCGCGGCGGTGGTGTTTCACGGCTCGGATTCCGGGGGCGGGGACGACCGGGCGTCGCTGGCGTGGGCGGAGCTGAGCACGGGGTCGTTCGCGGTGGCGACGGTCGAGGTGGACGGGTTGGCGGACGAGCTGGCGCGGGTGGGGCCGGGGGAGCTGCTGTACTGCGAGACGGCCGACGGCGAGGTGCCGCCGCGGGTGGCGAACCTGCCGACAGAAGCAGCGAAGACGGGCCGGCCGGGCTGGCAGTTCCGCCCGGCCGAGGCGCTTGAAGCGCTGCGGCGGCAGTACCGCGTCGCGTCGCTGGCGGGCTTCGGGCTGAGCGATGACGACCCGGCCGTCGGCGCGGCCGGCGGCTTGCTGGCCTACCTCTTGGAAACCCAGAAGCGGAACGAAGCTTCCGGGGGCGACGGGGTGCTGCCGCACCTGCGGCCGCCGCGGGCGGTCGTGCAGTCGCGGCACCTGGTGATCGACCGGGCGTCGCTGGCGAGCCTGGAGGTCGAATCGACACTGCGCGGCGGGGACGAAGGGTCGCTGCTCGGCGTCTTCCGCCGAGGGGGATGCGTCACCGCGATGGGCAAGCGTTTGCTGCGCGACTGGTTGTGCTACCCGCTGGCGAAACGCGAGCCGATCGAGGCGCGGCAGCGGGTGGTGCGGGCGTTGGTGGACGACCGGCGGTTCGCCGAGGAGCTGGCCGCGGCGCTCGACGGGCTGCACGACGTGCCGCGGATCACCGCCCGGCTGGCGGTGGACCGCGCGACGCCGCGGGATGTGGTGGGATTGGGCCGCAGCGCTGCGGCGGCGGAGCGGTTGACGGAAGTATTGGCCGACCGACCGCCGACCGCGGCGTGGGCCGAGCGCCTCGACGCGGTGCGGGGCGAGCTCGACGCCATGGCGAAGCGGATCGCCGAGGCGTGTAAAGACGAGGACGTGCCGGCCCACCTGCGCGACGGCGGGCTGATCCGCGACGGCTTCGACGCCGAGCTCGACGAGCAGCGCACCCTGAAACGCGACGCGAACCACTGGCTCGCGGGCTACCAGAAAAAACTCATCGACCGCACCGGCGTCGCGTCGCTGAAGGTCGGGTTCAACAAGGTCTTCGGCTACTACATCGAGGTCACCGCCGCGAACCGGGCCAAGATGGAGGGCTTCCTGAGCGACCCGGACCCCGAGGCGGGCGGCGGTTGGGCGCGGAAGCAGACGCTCAAGAACGCCGAGCGGTTCATCACGCCGGAGCTGAAAGAGTTCGAGGGCAACGTGCTGCGGGCCGGCGAGCGGGCGGTCGCACGGGAGCAGTCGCTGTTCGCGGAGTTGTGCGGCTCGTGCCGGGAGCAGATCGCGGCGCTGCACGGCTACGCCGACGTCGCGGCCGAGCTGGACGTGTTGCTGTGCTTCGGCCGCCGCGCCGCGCGGCACCGCTACGTCTGCCCCGAGCTGGTCGACGGACCCGTGCTCGACGTCGCGGCGGCCCGGCACCCGGTGCTGGACGAGCTGCTGAACGACGGGCTGGTGCCGAACGACGTGGC
Source organism: Planctomycetota bacterium (assembly GCA_039201235.1). GTDB lineage: Bacteria > Planctomycetota > Phycisphaerae > Phycisphaerales > Phycisphaeraceae > Algisphaera. The sequence continues at coordinate 643 of JBCCRT010000204.1, read as the reverse complement.
GTTGGGCCGTGACCGATGTGAAACCGCGGAAGCGGCCACCCCGGCCCCGTCCCTCGCGCTCATCACCGGACCGAACATGGCGGGCAAGTCGACCTACATCCGCACCGCGGCGCTGGTCACGCTGCTGGCGCACACCGGCGGGTTCGTGCCGGCCGAGCGGGCGACGGTCGGCCTGTGCGACCGCATCTTCACCCGCGTCGGGGCGCACGACGAGCTACACGCCGGGCGGTCGACCTTCATGGTCGAGATGACCGAGACCGCCAACATCTGCCACCACGCGACCCCCGGAAGTTTGGTCATCCTGGATGAAATCGGCAGAGGGACGTCGACGCTCGACGGGCTGAGCCTGGCGTGGGCGATCGCCGAGCACCTAGCGCGGGTGGGGTGCCGGTGTCTGTTCGCGACGCACTACCACGAGCTGACGTCTTTGGCCTCAGATACCCCCGGAAGAGATCACGTCACGAACGCCGGCGTTGAAACTTCTGGGGGCATCACGAATCTCAACGTCACGGCCCGGGAGTGGAACGACCAGATCGTGTTCCTGCACCGCGTCGCCGCCGGCGCGGCCGACCGCAGCTACGGCATCCAGGTCGCCCGCCTCGCGGGGCTGCCCGACCCGGTGGTGAAACGCGCCCAGGAGCTG
>JBCCRT010000203.1:0-3773 GCA_039201235.1 Planctomycetota bacterium | reverse complement strand
TCAACACCTCGACCCTGTTCGTGCGGCAGAACCTCACGACGTACCTCATCTCGGGCCGGCACCCGTCGCAGCGCAAGCCGCCGAACGACCCGGGCTACGACCCGACGCCGCTTCGGCAAGAACTCGACGCGGCGACGCCCGACGCGGTCGCCGACGCGTTGATCGACCACCTGCTCGGGCCGGACACGCCGCCGGCCCGCCGAGAGCCCGCCCGCCGGCTGCTGGCCGAGCGTTCGGGCGATGAGAACCGACCCGTGGACCGCGACGGGATGATCGCGGCGCTGTGCCTGATCACGGCGATGCCGGAGTACCAGTTGTGTTGACGCCGCCCCTCCGCGGGTAAGGAATCCAAGCCATGTGCGACCATTACCACCCCCAGAGCTGCGACACGCCGGACCCCTCGGACGCAGGTTTCACGCGGCGGCGTTTCCTCGGCCACGGCCTCGGGCTGATCTCGGCGGCATCGACCGTGCCGGCGTTCCTGATGCGGGCCGGCGACGCGATGGCGGCCGACACCACGATGCGGCTGACCAGCCGGGCCGGCGTGCCCGAAGGGCGTGTCCTCGTGGTCGTTCAACTTTCCGGGGGCAACGACGGGCTCAACACCGTCGTGCCCTTCGGCCTCGACGCCTACCACGAGGCCCGGCCGAACTTGGCCGTTAAGGCCGAGGAGGCGATTCAACTGCCCGGGGTCGATGGTTACGGGCTGCACCCCGCGCTCGGCCCGGTCGCCGAGATGATCGACGCCGGGCTCTGCGGCGTGGTCCAGGGCGTCGGCTACCCCAACCCCAACCGCTCGCACTTCGCGTCGATGGACATCTGGCACACCGCGAGTCAGGGCGGCGAAGGCAGCGGCGGACGGGGCTGGCTCGGCCTCGCGATGGACGAGATCAAAGAACGCTCGGGTATGGACATGCTCAGCATCGGCAACGAGGCCCCGCTCGCGACCCTCGGCCGGCAGGCCCGGCCCGTGAGCTTCGAGAACGCCCAGCTCTTCCGCTGGGCCGGCCGCGACCTCGACGGCCAGGTCGATCGGGCTTATCAGGAAACTCAGGCCACGTCCCCCCACCCCGAAGCCGCCGACGGCTCGGGTTCCGGGGGGGGTGAAGACCCGTTGGCTTTTGTGCAACGCACCGCCCTCGACGCCGAGGTCGCCTCGGACAAGGTGCGTAAGGCGGTGCGGTCCGACAGCCACGTCGACTGGCCGCGCAGCGGGCTGGCGAACCAGCTCAGGATGGTCGCCAAGATGATCCGCGCCGAGCTGCCGACGCGGGTGTACTACGTCGCCATGGGCGGCTTCGACACCCACGCCAACCAGGCGAACAACCACCGCAACCTGATGACCCAGTTTGGCTCGGCAATGAAGGCGTTCTACGACGAACTCGACAAGACCGGCAACCGCGATCGCGTCGTGAGCCTCGCGTTCAGCGAGTTCGGCCGGCGGGTGCGCCAGAACGCCTCGGCCGGCACCGACCACGGCTGCGCCGGGCCGTCGTTCGTCTTCGGCGAACCCGTCAACCCCGGGCTCATCGGCCGACACCCCTCGCTCGACCGGCTCGACAACGGCGACCTGATCCACAGCGTCGACTTCCGCAGCCTCTACACCGACCTGCTCGGCGACTGGCTCAAGCTCGACGCCCGCGCCGCGCTGGGCCGGCGTTATCCCTCGGCGGGGATCCTGCGCACGGCCTGACGACAATACACCGTTCTGACGCGCCGATGCGGCTCTGCCATAATCGCCGGCCATGTGCGGCCTGCTTGCGATGTTCGGCGACGCGTTCGCCGACGATTTCGACGACGCGCTCGACACCCTCGCGTCCCGCGGCCCGGACGAGCGCGGCGTGTGGGTCGAGCCCGAGGCCGAACAGGGCGGGGTGCGGCTGGGACACCGCCGGCTGTCGATCATCGACCTCGCCGCGGGCCAGCAGCCGATGGCCCTCGCGCCCCAACACCCCCTCCACGACCGTTACCGGATCGTCTACAACGGCGAGCTCTACAACGCCGACGAATTGCGCGATCAACTCGAAGCGAAGGGCCACCCGTTCGCGACCCGCTGCGACACCGAGGTCCTGCTCGCCGGGTTCGTCGAGTGGGGCGTTGATGTGCTGCCGCGGCTCGACGGGATGTTCGCCTTCGCCGTCTACGACCAGCGGGAACGCCGCGTCTTCGCCGCCCGCGATTTCTTCGGCATCAAGCCGCTGATGGTTCACGCTGCCGGGGGCGGGCTGATCCTGAGCTCGACGCTCGCGCCGTTCTTCCGGCTGCGCCGCTTCCCCCGCCGGCTCGACCCCGCGGCGGTGCGGGAGTACCTGGCATGTCAATCGATCCCGTCGCCGATGACGATCCTGAGCGGCGTGCGGTCGCTGTATCCGGGGACGTGGCTGCGGTGGAAGGTCGGCAACGAAGGTTGGGAGATCGGTCGGTTCGAGACCATCCCCGGCCCGTCCGCGTCGCAGCCGTGCCCCGACGACTTCATCGAATCAACCGACGCGGCGCTACGGGAGAGCGTCCGTCGGCAGCTCGTCGCCGACGTCCCACTGGGCGCGTTCCTTTCGGGGGGCATCGACTCGTCGCTGATGGTGCGGTACATGGCCGACACAGCCTCGGGCAGCGTGAAAACGTTCAGTGTCAGGTTCCCCTTCGGCAAGGGCTACGACGAGTCGGGCGCGGCCGAAGCGGTGGCTGAGCGTTTTGGTTGTGAACATCATGTCCTCGACGCGGGGGAGATCACCGGCGACGACCTCGCCGCGGCGTGGGCCGAGTTGGACCAGCCCCTGGCGGACCCGGCCTACCTGCCGACGCGGGCGCTCGCCGAGCTGACCCGGCGACACGTCACCGTCGCGGTCAGCGGCGACGGCGGCGACGAGCTGTTCGGCGGCTACGACCGTTACGCGTGGACCGAAGACCTCTACCCCGACACCCCCGGAAGGAGGGCGATCCGGCAGCTTGTAATGGCCCGCTTGCTGCCCGGGGCGATGTCGCGGCGGGGGCTGGCGGGGCGGGAGCGGATGTTGTGGGACCGCGTCAAGCTCGGGCCGTTCCCCGGGACCCGCAAAGACCTGGTGTCGTTGCTCTCACCGGACGCCCGTGAATCCTTCCGGGTCGGCGACACGATGGAGCTCTGGCTCGGCTGGCTGAAGTGTTTCGCGGAACACGGCAAGGCAACGACGGACACGTTGATGCGGGCGGACCTGCACTCGTACCTCAGCGAGAACTGCCTGGCGAAGACCGACCGCGCGTCGATGGCCCACTGCCTGGAGGTGCGGGTCCCGATGCTGGGCCGGCCCGTGGCGGACGCGGCGCTGCCGGTGCACGCGTCTGTCAAATTGGCGAACGGCCCCAAGTCGGCGTTGGTTGCCCTCGCCAAACGACACCTTCCGGGGGCGGTGTGGGACCGGCCGAAGCACGGGTTCAGCGTGCCGCTGCGCGGCTACTTCGCCGGGGCGTGGCGCGACCGCTGTGGGGATTGGTTGAAGCGCTGCGAAACCCTCGCGCCGTTTCTCGACGCCCGGGCGGTCCGCCGGCGGTGGCGACGCGGCGACGACACGCGGACGCTCTACACGCTGATCGGGTTGCTGGCTTGGCTGGACTCGCACGACGTGGACGCTTGAAACACGGCACGAGATGGGAGGGCGAGGCTCCCGCCGAGCCGCCGAAGTTTCTCCGACATGCGGCTCGGCGGGAGGCGAGGTCTACGCGTCGGCCCTCGGCAAGGTTTACACGTTCGGCCCGACGTTCCGCGCGGAAAACTCCAACACGTCGCGGCACCTGGC
>JBCCRT010000202.1:0-3775 GCA_039201235.1 Planctomycetota bacterium | reverse complement strand
GTCGGTCTTGAGGTGGAACTGCCGGCTGCACCAGCTGCCGTTGTTGCCTAGCGCCGAACCGGAAAGGAACGCGGTGCCGTTTTCGCCGAGCACGCCGCAGCTGTTGAACCCGATGCGGCTGGACCAGCTGGCGGTGATGACGGCCGACGCGCCGCCGCGGGTGGTGAACAGGGCGTGGGCGTTGTTGTCGAACTTCGGCAGCGCCGGGACCCGGCCGTAGACGACGGCGCTGACGGTGGCGATCTCGTCGTTCATGACGTAGCGGAGCATGTCCGCGTCGTGGGAGAACGACTCGACGGTCATGCCGCAGACGAACGCGGGGTCGGTGCGCCAGTTGTCGTCGGTGATCTTGCCGTGGGCGCCGGGTCCTTCGCCGAAGCGTTGCCGCCAGAAGTGGTAGGGTCGGCCGATCGTGCCGTCGGCTACGGTGCGCTGCAGGCGCTCGAAGCCGGTGCGGTAGCGCATGTTCAGGCCCATCATCGAGACGACGGGCGACGCCTCGGCGGCGTCGAGGATGGCCTTCGCTTCTTGCTCGGTCGACGCCAAGGGCTTTTCGCAGAGCAGATGTTTACCGGCGTCGAGCACCTGCAAGGCGAGCGGCGGCCGGACACTCGGCGGCGTCAGCAGGTACACCGCGTCCACTAAATCCAGGCACGCCGCGAGCGATTCGGTCGGCCGCCCGCCCCAGGCGGCGGCGAAGCGTTCGCGGTTATCCGCGTCGGGATCGACGACGGCTGCGATACTCGCCCGCGGGTTCTCGGACAACGCCCGGCCGTGGCGGTCGGCGATGCCGCCCGCGCCGACGACGGCGACCCGGATGGGTTCGGTGATGGTGGTCATGGCGTTTGCTTCTCCGGTGGTGATTCGAAAGCGTCGGGAGTCGGCGACGCGGCAAAGATACCCGGATCGAGCATCCCGGCCGCGTCGAAGCTGCGCCCCAGGGTCCAGTGGATCACCAGCGCGACCGTCACCGCCGTCCCCGAGAAGATCGCCAGCATGATCGCGATCTGGTACTTCACGGCCACGATAGGGTCCGCGCCGCCCAGCATGACGCCGGTCATCATTCCCGGCAGCGACACCAACCCCAATGTCGCCAGCGTAGCGATGGTCGGCATCAACGCAGCCTCGCCCGCCTGCCGCAGGAACGGCCTCAACGCCTCGCTTCGCGTCGCACCTTGGGCCAGCGACCGCAGGTACGAAGCCCTACCCTCGCGGACACCCCCGTAAAACGTGCTGACGCCGACGATGTTGGCCCGCATGCAGTTACCCAGGATCATGCCACCGATCGGGATCACAAACGGCGCGTCGAGCAGGTTGTCCGCCCGGATCACCAGGCCGACAAACACGAACAGCGGGATCGCCGTGCCCACGCAGAGCGCACCAAACATCGGTAAGACGAAACACCGAAGCCGGAGCCGGCAGCCACGTACGATCGACACGTCGGCGACCCCGACCATGACCAGCAACCACCCCGCGTTGACCCAGCCGTTGTTCCACGCGAAGAGGTACTGTAGATACACACCGATCAGCAGCAGCTGCACCGTCATCCGCAGCACGGCGGTGAGCGACCGGCCGATCAGTGGCAGGTCCCACCACAGCATCAGGGCGATCGGGAACACCAGCAGCAAATAAGCCGACGCCAACGCCCAAGGCTCGATGGGCAGGTCAAGCACGCGCGCCTCTTTCCACCGGTGTCGGGGCCAGCTCGATCGTGCGGTCCCAGCCCCGAAATAAGTCGACGTCGTGGGTCGCCACAAGCACCGTCAGGTCGTCACGCGACCGGAAATACGCCGCGACACGACCGGCGTGTTCGGGATCGAGCGCGGAGGTTGGTTCATCGAGCAAATAGGCTGAGCGTTCCAGGAGTAACGCGGAAACCAGCGCGACCCGCTGCTTTTCACCGCCGGACAACCCAACGACCGCTCGGTTCAGATAGCTCCCGGGCAGGCCGAAGGCGTCCATCAGGTCACACGCCCGCTCCGGATTGAAAGTGAGGTGTCGATTCGCCCGGAAGGCGAACGCGTCGCTCAACGCGGCCCACACCGTGCCCGCCGACAGCGACGGCTCTTGCGCGACATACCCCACCTCGCGTCGGATCGCCCAGGCCGTCGTCGGCGTGACCGACCGGTCGCCAACTGATACCCGGCCGGACTCGAGAGGTGTGAAGCCGAGCACGCACGACAGAGCCGTCGATTTCCCGCCTCCCGACGGGCCGACCAACAAAACCTTCGACCCGGGCGGGATCGAAACAGAGAGCGAGTGCAGGACGGTCTGGTCGCCGTAGCACACCGTCGCTCCGTCGTATTGGATCGCGTAAGTCGTGGGCCCGGATACCCCGACCGGGTCTTCGGTCCGCATCGTGGTCAGGGGTTCGCCGGCTCGGGCTTGGGCTCGGCTTCGGCTTCGGCTTCGTGCACCGGCGAAAGCAGGCCCAAGCTCCAGGGGATCTTGCCGTAGTCCCGGCCGCGCCGCTCGTCGTCCGCCACGCCCTGGAACACAAACGGCGCGTGCAGCTCAACTTCCATCCGCTGATCGACCCCGGTCCGCAGCAGCTCCCCGTGGCTGATCGAGTCGGTCCACCGGCCTCCGGGCTGGGCGACGTTGTTCTTTTCGGGTCGCGTGACCGACGCGTAGATCCCGTCGCGTCCGATCGGGGACCAGTCCCCGTCCAGCCGGTCGGCCGTGAAACCACGGAAGAACCGCCGGCCCCGCTGGCCGATCGCTTCCATCACCATGAAGTACCCCGGCCGGTCGGCGAGCTTGTAGATGTGGCTGGCCTCGAAGATACGGCCCTCACGCGCCACCTCAGGAAACGACCAGCCGTTGGGGAAGTCGGCCAACGCCGTCTCGGTCCGCCACAGCTTGCCGTTGTTCGAGCTGAAGAACACGAATGCCCGCTCGTCGTCGCAGATCACCCAGTAATCCAGGTAAGGCTTATCAATCTTCTCCGGCCGGACGATGTCCAGGGGACGCAGCGGCGTCCACGACGCGGGATCGCTCGGGTCGTCCGTCGTTGAATACGCACCGCGAAAACCTGGGGTCCACTGCTTGTTGATCGCCTGGCAGATCATGTACCACTTCTTCTGCGGCTCGAAGTAGAAGACCTGGGGGGCGGCAACATAGCCCTCGTGCATCGGCATGATCACGGGCTCGACGCCCTGGGCCTGACCGAACTCTTCGAACGAGAGATACGCGACGGCGTGGCTACGTTCGTGCCCCCGCACCGTGCAGAACATGTGCCAACGCCCCTCGTGCCGGACGATCGATGGATCCTTGAGCGCGATCCAGTCCTCTTGGCCGTACTCGGCCGTGCGAACGAACGGCCGACCGGTGGTCCAGGCGAAGGCGACCGGATCAGCTGCCGCCCCGGGCGCCCGAAGCGACTCGATTGGATCGGCCGCGGCTTTTCGCACGTCAATCAGACCCAGGCAAAGCACACCGATCGGCAGCCAGGCCCAGGTTCCCGATCGCATTTTTAGATCAATCCAACGATACATGTTCATGGTCCAGCGGAGGGCAAAAAAGTGAGAGGAAGACGGATCAGGCGGGTGCGGGCGACTTCGGCCGGGCCGACGGTTCCTGACGCGGCGGCAAATCGATTCCGTCTCCCGTGACGGCGTCGGCGGTGTCGGCTTGCCATGTTCGCAAACGCCGATCAAGATCGTCGTAGACCTCGGCGTAACGGGCATCGTCCGACACGTCGCGCCGCTCCCACGGATCGAGCATCAGGTCGAACAGCCCGTCACGGCCGGGGTGGCTTTGCTGAGGCCAGCCG
>JBCCRT010000201.1:0-3791 GCA_039201235.1 Planctomycetota bacterium | reverse complement strand
TTCAACATCTTCACCAACTACTTCAACCACATCGCCGACCCGGCGATCGACTTCCCCGAGGTCGAGCTGCCCGCCGCCGCCGGGGTGTAATACGTCCCCACGTCAACCCTTGACCATCCGCACGCCCCGCGGGTCCGATCCGGGTCCGCGGGGCTTTGCTTCATCCCAAGGCCGACGGCGTCCGGCCGTGGAAGTACTCGTTCAAGAACACGGCCCGGTCACCTCCGTGCTGCGTGTATTGAACTAGCGCGTACAGCCGCCGCTGCGCACGCTTGAGTTGCTCGGCCAGCCGGTCGGCGTTGCGCAGCGCCGGGGCGAGGTCGCCGGCGAGCGGCAGGTGCGGGTGGTCGGGGTCGCGCCAGTCGGCGTCGGGGGCGAGCGTGCCGTGGCGTTCGAGCAGGCCGAGGGCGGTGTCGAGCCGGCGGTCGTGCCTGCCCTGCTTGGCGTGCAGTTTCTCCCGCAGCCAGTCCAGGCCCTCGGCGGCGATGCGCTCCGCGTCGTGCTCGAGGTGGTGGTGCAGGCGTTCGTAAAACTCCGCGTCGGGGTGGGCCCACTCCAGAAAACGCATCTGTATCGCCAAGTCGGCCTCGTCGTAGAGCAGCGTGCAGGTCGACGGTTGCCCGTCACGCCCGGCCCGCCCGATCTCCTGGGCGTAGGCCTCCAGCGAGCCGGGCAGCTCGGCGTGGACCACGGCCCGGATGTCGGGCTTATCGATCCCCATGCCGAAGGCGTTGGTCGCCAACACCAGCGCCGCCCCCGGCTCGTCGTTCATGAACGCGTCCTGCACCGATCGCCGCTGCCGGGCGTCGAGGTCGCCGTGGTAGCAGACGTGCGGCACCCGTTCGCCACGCAGCGATTCGCTGAAGCGGCGCAGCGTCTGGATCAGCGTGAAGTAGACGACGGCGGGTCCCCCCGCGTCCCGGGCGCGTGTCTGCATCGCGGCGCGTTTCTCGTCGTCGCCGTATACGGATCGCACGTCGAGCGACAGGTTCGGCCGGGCGACGCCCTCGTGGAACACGCGGAGTTGGTCGGGCCCCTCGCCGATCGTGAGCCCGAGCTGTCGGGCGATGTCGGCCTGCACGTCCGGCGTGGCGGTGGCGGTCAGCGCGACCGTCGTCGGCGAGCCCACCGCCGCGCGGATCTCGCCGACGCGCGAGTAGTCGGGCCGGAAGTCGTGGCCCCACGCGCTCACGCAGTGCGCCTCGTCCACCGCCAGAAGCGATACCTCCACTTTCGCCAACGCTTCGCGGAACGCGGGTTTGCGGAAGCGCTCGGGCGTGACATACAGCAGCCGAAACGCCCCCGCCGCCAGCCCGGCCTCCCGCTTCTCGCGCTCGGCCTTACCGAGTGATGAATTCAAAAAAGTCGCCGCCACCCCCCGCTCCCGCAGCGCCACGACCTGGTCTTGCATCAAGGCGATTAAGGGCGAGAGCACCACCGTCACCCCCGGGAGCATCAACGCCGGCACCTGGTAGCCCAGCGACTTACCCGACCCGGTCGGCGCGAGAACCATCGCGTGCCCGCCGGCGAGCAGGCGGTCGATCACGCCGGCCTGCAGCCCGCGGAAGCCGCGGTGGCCGAACGTCTGCTGCAGGACCGTGTCGGGGGTCGTCGGCCGCATCGGGCCCGGATCGTAGCGGGCCGCTACCGCGCCGGATCAGCCGCCCGAACCCGCGAACCCACCGCCGCCGCGTTTGAAACGCCGGTCACGTTCGTTCCGCTCCCGGGTCTCCGCCTGACGAACCTGCAGCGCCAACACGGCGTTGGCCTCGGCCTCCGACAGGCCGGACGTGTTCGGCGGGGGCATCCGCTGCAGGATCCCACGCTTCGACAGGTAATAGTAACGCGGGGCGTCCTCGGCCCGGACCTCGCGGGCTAATGCCGCGTCCCGCGCGTTGCGGGCTTCCTGGTCGATCGTGCAGCCGGCGGGAGCGAACAAGATCACGGCCAGAACAGGGAAAATCAGACGAAGGCGGGTCATGGTCAAAGCCTCAGATCTGGAAACACGTCAATCTGTTCGTCGACGACGGGCGGCCAGATTCACTTCACGACAGATTATCCCCGGCCGGCGGAGGTGGTCCCGCCTTCGGGTAAAATCAGGGGGCAACTTCTGCCCCACTCACCCACGGAACCCGCCACGGATGGCCGTCGCCCCCGGAAATCCCGCCCCCAACAGCTTCGTCCACCTGCACCTGCACAGCCAGTACTCGCTGCTGGACGGGGCCAACCGCCTCGACCGGCTGGTCAAGCGGGTCAAGGAGCTGGGCATGGACGCCGTGGCGGTCACCGACCACGGCAACCTGCACCACGCCGCGGAGTTCTACCGCCTCGCCAAGGCCGAGGGGATCAAGCCCATCCTCGGCATCGAGGCCTACGTCGCGCCCGACGTCGGCGGCAAGCCCAGCGACCGCACCTGCCGCGAGTACACCGGCGTGGCCGACGGCGGGTTCCACCTCGTCCTGCTGGCCGAGAACGAGACCGGCTGGCGCCACCTGCTCAAGCTCTCGTCGGACGCCTACCTCAACGGCTTCTACTTCAAGCCGCGGATGGACAAGACCACCCTCGCCCGATGGTCCGACGGCCTCATCGCCATCAACGGCCACCTCGGCTCGTCGCTCGCCCACCACCTCCGACAGTTCCACCAGACCAAGGACCCGTCGCACTGGAAACGCGCCGTCGAAGAAGCCAAGTGGCACCAGGAGGTATTCAAGCCAACTCCCGGGGGGCCGCGCTTCTACGTCGAGATGCAGCACCACGAGGAGCAGCTGCAGCGCGACCTGAACCCACATATGGCAAGGTTGGCCGAAGAGCTGAACCTCCCGCTGGTCTGCGACAACGACGCGCACTTCATGACCGCCGACGACTGGGACGCGCACGACACGCTGTGCTGCATCTCGATGGGCAAGATCAAGGCCGACCCCGGCCGGATGAAGTACCCCCGCGACCTCTACGTCAAGTCCGCCGCGGAGATGCACGAGCACTTCGGGCAACGCTACCCCGAGGCACTGGCCAACACCGTGCGGATCGCCGAGCGCTGCAACGTCGACCTGGACTTCGACGCCAACCACGCCCCCGTCGTGCGGATCGAGACCGACCTGCCGGCCCTGCCCGTCGAATCGGCCGGGGCTCTGAAAGTCATCGAACGCTGGTCCAAGGCCTGCGACCACCCCCCCGGCAGCACCGCCTGGCTCAAAGCGTTCTGCGCCACCATCCGCGTCAAACCTTTCGATAGCGAACACGACACGGACTCGACCCACGACCTGAAACAACAGTGCGACGGCGCGTTGCGCCTCCTCGCCGAGGCCGGCGCGATCTGGCGCTACGGCCCCCCGGAAGACTGGTCCCCAAAGCCCGGTGGCGGCCGCCCCCGGGCGTTAGACCACCAGTTCACCCAAGAACACCGCACCCGAATGGAGCGCGAGCTCCAAGTCCTCCGCGACAAGCTCATCTCCGCCTACTTCATGATCGTCTGGGACTTCACCAACGAGGCCCGCGCTCGCGACATCCCCGTCCTCGCCCGCGGTTCCGGCGTCGGCACCATGACCGGCTACTGCCTCGGGCTCTCCAACGCCTGCCCCGTCGAGTACGGCCTGCTCTTCGAACGATTCACCGACCCCGACCGCTCCGAATACCCCGACATCGACATCGATATGTGCCAGGACGGCCGCGGCGAACTCATCCGCTACGTCCGCGAAAAGTACGGCCACGTCGCCCAGATCATCACCTTCGGCACCCTCAAGGCCCGCGCCGCCGTCCGCGACGTCGGCCGCGTCATGGACCTGCCGCTCGGC
>JBCCRT010000200.1:0-3928 GCA_039201235.1 Planctomycetota bacterium | reverse complement strand
GTCGCTCGGGGCGTCGTCGACGTGTTCCCAGTCGCCGGTCTCTTCGCCGTCGTCGGTGACGACCTCCCAGTAGACCCGGCTGTCGGAGAAGCCGGCCTCGGCCAGCAGCTCGCGCACCTCGGGGATCGTCCAGAACCGCCAATCGTATGCGAACGCGGGCTCGAGACGGCTGCCGTCCTTGAACTTGAACGCGATCGAGAACGTCGCGTCGGCGGTCACGGGGTTGTACGTCTCCTGGGTCCAGATGTACTTGAACCCCTTCTTGCCCTTGGCGATCGTGCGGACGTCGGCGTGGTCCTCCTCGAAGCACTCGCCGCCGCCCATCATGTCCATCACCAGCAGCCCCTCGGACGCGAGGTTGGACCGCGCAACCTTGAAGTAGTCCCGCAGCGCGTCCCGCGTCTTGAACAGCCAGAACGAGAAGTTCTGCGCCGCGAGGACGTCGGCGGCGGGGCGGTTGCGTTTGCGCACATCCTGCTCCAGCAGCCGGACCCGTTTTTTTTGCGCGTCGGTGAGCTTCGCCAGGTTGTGGTCCTTGCCCCAGCCCAGCGGCTCGGGGTCGAGGTCGACGCCCAGGGCCGTGCGCTTCGGCGAGCTCCGGACCCACTCGCAACACACCGCGAACGTGCCGCAGAAGTCCTCGCGCAGGCGGATGGGTTTGCGTCGGTAGACCTCCCGGAACGCCTGCTCGAAGAACGCGACCTCGTGCTCGGGCTCCTGGACCGACTTCTGGTAGCAGACGTACTTGTCCGCCCGCTCGGCGAGGGTGAGCCCGCTCGGCTCGCCGTCCTTGCCTTTCTTGGGCTTCTTGCGTTTGGCCATAGCAGCGAATATATGGGCAAAGGAGGCAAGGTGTCCGGGCGTCGACGGCCGGGTTACCCTCTGACCCTTGGCCCCGCCCCTTCCGCAGTTTTTTGCTCATGCGCATCATCGCCGGCACTTACCGCGGCCGACCGATCCTGCCCCCCGCCGACGCCGGGACCACCCGCCCGATCACCGACCGGGTCAAGGAAAACCTCTTCAACCGCTTGCAGACGCTGGGCGTCCTGGGCTATGGCCGGGTGGTCGACGCGTTCTGTGGCACGGGGTCGATGGGGCTCGAGGCGTTGTCGCGCGGGGCCGAGCACTGCACCTTCATCGACCGCGACCGCGACGCCGTCGACCGGCTGCGGCGGAATCTCGACAAGCTGCGCATCGCGGAGGACAACCGCCGGGTGGTTCACGGAGGCGTGCTGCCGCCCGTTTGGCTCACGCCGACCCCGCCCGGCTCGCTCACGCTCGCCTTCGTCGATCCGCCGTATGCCGATACGCAGGCCAACCAGCCGCTGGAGCGTTTCGACCCGCTGCTCGACGCCCTGGCCGACCGCCTCGAGCCCGGCGGCATCGTCGTGTTCCGCACGCCCGCCGGCGTCGCGGCCCGCGATCGGCCGGCGCTCGACGGCCCCGCCACCGTGACCTACGGCAAGATGACGCTGCACTTCTACCAATCGCCGCTCCCGGAGGAATAAAAGCGATGCCCCACGCCCCCGCCGACCTGGTCCCCGCCGCCGTCGCCGCGGTCCGCGCCGCCGCGGCGGTCTGCCGCACCGTCCAGGCCGACCTCGTCTCGGCCGCGACGCTGGAGAAGGGCGACAAGTCCCCCGTCACCGTCGCCGACTTCGCCGCCCAGGCCGTCGTCGCCGCCGCGCTGAAATCCGCCACCCCCGACCTGCCGCTCGTCGGCGAGGAAGACGCCGCCGCCTTGCGCGCCGACGACCAGGCTGAATTACGCGCCAAAGTCGCCGCCCACGCCGGGCAGTCCGAGGCCGACACCCTCGACGCCATCGACCACGGCGGCTTTGACCCTGCCACCGACCCCGCCCAGAAAACCTACTGGACCCTCGACCCGATCGACGGCACCAAGGGCTTTCTCCGCGGCCAGCAGTACGCCGTCGCCCTCGCCCTGATCCAAGACGGCAAGGTCACCCTCGGGGTCCTCGGCTGCCCGAATCTCGAAGGCGGCCTGCTCCTCGCCGCAACCAGCGACACCCAAACCCTCCGCCTGCCCCTCGAAGGCGACGACTTAAGCGGCACCCCAACCCGCGTCAGCGGCAACCCCGACCCCGCCGCCGCTCGCCTCGTCGAGTCGGTCGAGTCGGCCCACAGCGACCAGTCCCGTTCCGCGAAGATCGCCGCCGCCCTCGGCCTCGCCGCGCCGCCCGTGCGGATCGACAGCCAGTGCAAGTACGCCGCCGTTGCCCTGGGCCTCGCCGACCTCTACCTCCGCCTGCCCACCCGCCCCGGCTACCGCGAAAAGATCTGGGACCACGCCGCCGGCATGCTCGCCGTCCAGCAAGCCGGCGGCACCGTCACCGACACCACCGGCAAGCCCCTCGACTTCGCCGCCGGCCGCCAACTCGACCACAACGCCGGCGTCATCGCCACCCACGGCCACTTCCACGACCGCGTCGTCGAAGCGGTTCAGGATACGTCTTGACCCCAACACCGATCCGTTGAACCGCCAAGGACGCCAAGAGCACCAAGGAAGGCAAAAACCAATTGAATTGGCTTGGTGGCCTTCCTTGGCGTCCTCCGCGTCCTTGGCGGTTCAACGGATTGCTAATCAGATATGGATCGCCCGGCCCGCGACGCCGAGGGCGGCTTCTTTGACCGCTTCGTTCAGCGTGGGGTGGGCGTGGCAGGCGCGGGCGATGTCTTCGCTGCTGGCGCCGAAGGTCATGGCCGTCGCGCACTCGGCGATCAGGTCGCCCGCCTGCGGGCCCAGGATGTGGATGCCCAGGACGCGGTCGGTCTCGGCGTCGGCCAGGATCTTGACGGTGCCCTCGGCCTGGTCGATGGCGCGGGCCCGGCCGTTGGCCAGGAACGGGAAGCTGCCCTTGGCGTACTTCATGCCGGCCTCTTTGAGCTGCTCTTCGGTTTTGCCGACGCTGGCGATCTCGGGGTGGGTGTAGACGACGCTGGGCACGGTGTTGTAGTCGAGGTGGCCGTGGCCGGTGGCGATCTGCTCGACGCAGGCGATGCCCTCTTCCTCGGCTTTGTGGGCGAGCATCGGGCCCGGCACCACGTCCCCCACCGCGTAAACCCCCTCGACCTTGGTTCGAAAACTTCCGGGGGCGATCTCGATCTGGCCGCGGGCGTTGGGGGTGATGCCGAGGTTCTCGAGCCCCAGGCCCTCGGTGTTGGGCTTGCGGCCGACGGCGACGAGGACGCGGTCGGCCTTAACCGGGTCGGCCCCGTCGCGCTCGACGGTCACGCCGGTCTTGGTCGCCTTCACGCCGGTGACCTTGCTGCCGAGCTCGAACTTCAGGCCCTGTTTCTTGAAGACCTTCAGGGCGAGCTTCGAGAGCTCGCCGTCCATGCCGGGCAGGACGTGGTCGAGGTATTCGAGGAAGGTCACGTCGCTGCCGAGGCGTCGCCAGACGCTGCCGAGTTCGAGGCCGATGACGCCGGCGCCGATGACGATGAGTTTCTTGGGGACCTTGTCGTAGGCGATGGCGTCGGTCGAGGTGTCGACGCGGTCGAGCGACAGGTCGACGCCCGGGAGGGTCGCGGGGACCGAGCCGGTGGCGATGATGACGTGCTGGGCGGTGATCGTGTCGTCGCCCACGTTCACCGATTTGTCGGCGTTGAACGTAGCGTGGCCGTGGTAGGCCTTGACCTTGTTTTTCTTGAAGAGGGCCGAGATGCCGCCGGTGAGGGTCTTGACGACCTCGTCCTTGCGGGCGTGCATCTTGGGCAGGTCGAGTTTGACGCCGGTGGCGGTGATGCCGTGGTCGGCGAAGTGCTTGTGGGCGTCTTCGTATTTCTCGGAGGACTCGAGCAGGGCCTTGGACGGGATGCAGCCGACGCGGAGGCAGGTGCCGCCGAAGGCGGGCTTGTCGGCGACGGTGCCGTTGTCGACGCAGGCGGCGTCGAGGCCGAGCTGGGC
>JBCCRT010000199.1:0-4031 GCA_039201235.1 Planctomycetota bacterium | reverse complement strand
CTATTACCTTCTGTGGCCGGCCTTTCCAGGCCGTTCACGCCGCTACGGGTTTGTCCGCTTTCGCTCGCCGCTACTCACGGAATCTCGGTTGATTTCTTTTCCTCTGGTTACTTAGATGTTTCACTTCACCAGGTTCGCTTCTATGCCCTATGCATTCAGACATAGATGACCGCAAAAGCGGCCGGGTTTCCCCATTCAGAGATCCTCGGATCGAAGCTTGTTTGCCAGCTCCCCGAGGCATATCGCAGGCTACAACGTCTTTCATCGCCTCTTAACGCCAAGACATCCATCACATGCTCTTAGTAGCTTGATCACTCCGACCCGAAACCGCGTCCGCCGCGGGCTCATACAAAACCCTACAACGCACCCGAGACCGGGGACAGAGCCATCCGCCGTGGACGATTACCACGGCAACCCGCTGACCTCGATGTTCCCGGCAAAAGGAACACCTCGGCCCGACCCCTTTGCGGAGGGTCGACACGGGCAAGCACCTCAATCAGCACTTTCGATTGAACTCGGTGTCACACAAGTATGGGCCGGGCTTCCGCGGGGAAGCGGACGCACGGCCACGCATGCAACACCTGAACTATCCACTTGTCAAAGAACTTTCCACGGCTCCGCCCGGAGGCAGGGTTGTGGACCCCGCTGGCTGCGGGCGGCGGGGCTGGATACCAGTCACGCCGCTCATAGCGAGCGTAGCAATGTAGCGATCAGTCTCACGCTGTCAAGCGCCCCTGATCCGACCCGGCAGCGGGTCGGTTATTCGGCCCGCAGGGTCTAACGGGTTGTGTCGTGCGTCTCGATACGACATTTCCTTAGCATTAGCAAATCAAATGCAATCTCATATAATGCACAAATTGGCGGGTTCTGTCAAGCCCCGGCGCAGGGCGACCTTCGGGCGGTCGTGGGTCGGTCTGAAATTCGGTCCCGCTAACCCGCAGGCTACGTTGCGGCGACGACTGATCACCCCACCAAGCCCGACTCACACGGGTAGTCCGTAGAGCAGGTAAGGATCGAGTCCGTAGATTTTGATCATCCACCCCCGGGAGTCGGGCCTGAGCCGCTTAAAGCCCAAACCACCTTATCCGGAAGTTTGAAATGACGAAATCGCCTCGATTTGTCGGATATCTTCTCGAACCTGAATCCTGTGCCGGGACCTTCTCATCATCAGACACTCCGGTAGGTTGACCCGCGGCTTCCGTCCTTTCCTCGGGTCCGGGCTCGCACTTCCCCTCGCCGCGTCATCCCCGCCACCTGCGTTGACAACCAGACTCAAAACGCCGTGTCACGGGTCTTCGAAGCGGCCGACTCCGAAGCCCCCGGCCGCGGTAATCGGCGCCCCGAAGGCTGGGGCGTTGCCGGCACACCCGAATGCCGCGAGACCGATCGGCCGGTCCAGATTTTCTGGCGGCAACATGAGGCAACCATGCCGGGGGCTCGGGGATAAAACAATGGATAGGATCCCGATCGTTTTCGATAACGAAGCGGGCGCCGACATCGATGATCTGTTTGCTTTGGCGTTGGCCCTCCGGCAACCGCGGCTCGGGCTGTTAGGGATGACAACCGTTGGGGGTGGCTCGGTGAAGCAAGCCCGTCTGGTCGCAAAGATGCTCAGACCCGCCGGCCGGGCCGACATGCCGGTGCGTGCGGGCGACGGGCGGTGAGGTCCGGCTGCTGCACACCGAGGCCAACGTCGGTCACGATCCCGAGGCGGCGGAGGTGGTGCTGGGCAGCGCGTTGCCGGTTTCATGGCCACCTGAAGCGTCTCGCGGTATCTGTGGTTCACGATGCGGGAGGTCGAGACGCCGATGCGGGGCACGGCCACGCCGAGGCTCGAGATGTTGCTGGAGTGCACCGCGACGTGGTAGGGGCCGGGGATGGATCGCAAGCCGGGTCCGGTCTGCTACGACGTCGTCCCCGTGTTCTAGGCGGCGGCGAAATCATTTGCATCCGGGCGGTCCGCCCAGACAAGCTCGACGTCGAACTGCGGGACGAGCGTATACGGGGGATGACGGTGACGCACCCCAGGCGGCTGGAGGACGCCGAGGCGGTGGATGCGGCCGGCTTGGGGTACCTGGCGATCAGTGACGCGATCGACGAGCAGGCGTTGAAGCGGCGTTACCGTGAAACGGTATTCGGCGGATGAGCAAAGTTTTTCTTGCTATCAACTTGACGCCCGGGTCGGCCAGACGAAAGACGCCGATCGGTCAAACGAGGCCGGCGACATCGATCACGTAGCTATTGCGCCGACCTTCGTGCGCCGAATCGGAACACACCGATCGCCCGTCCCGGCTCCAACGCCGGTGCCGGTCGCAGCGCAGCTCGTCACGCAGCGGGGCCGCGAACCGGCCCCGCTCGTAACACACGTCATTGCTTAGGTCGTAGAGCAGCGGCGGCTGCCGGCCGTCGGCGTGATTGCGGTATTCGTCGGTCAGCAGCCACCGCCGGTCGGGCGAGTCGGTCACGTGTCCGTCTTGGGGCAAGACGCCGTGGGCGACCGGCCGATCCCGCAGCTCGATCGCGCCCCACGTGCTCGTCACCGCCGCACGCATCAGAACGTGCCCCCCGCTCCAGCACCTCCAAGGCCAGGTGCCGCGGCACGATCACCGCCCCGTCGATGTCGGCAAACACGATGTCCCCCGGGTAGATCGCGTACGGCGTGGCCGAGGGCGAACGCAAGGACACGCCCGCGGCGTGCATCGGAGACAAGCAGCCGGCGGACGACGACGGCCACCGCTTCGGGCCGATCATCCTCGCCCTCAGCGAACGTCGGCGGGCGGGGCGGCGTTGAACGGGTCGGGGCCGGCTCGTTGGTCACGCGGGACGTATCCCCTCTCCCATATCGACGCGCGGCCCCGCACGAGTGGTACGCCGGCGTGATCGGAGCGCCCCGGCCGCAAGCAGACCCGATTCAGGCTGACGACGCCACGCTGGGTCAGGGCCCCTCGATCCACTCGACGCGGTAGGTCAGGCCCTCGTCATCCTCCGCGGCGGGGCCCGGCGGGTCGCCGTTGAACAGGTTCTGGGCCTGGACCTGATCGACCGACCCGTCCCAGATCGCGACGCGGTGCAGCGTGCCGAGCCACGGCCGGTTGTCCCCGACCGCGTTGGCGAGGGCGAAGGTCCCGTTCACGTCCCAGTTGCCGAGATTACCGTCGCGGGGCGTGGTCGCCTCGGTCACGCCGTCGCGGAGCAGCCGGAGTTCCTCGCCGTCGTAGGTCATCACGAGGTGCTGCCGGGCCGTGGTGAGCACGTCGCTCGACTCGGCCTCGGGCGTGCCGTTGGCGTAGAACGCGGTGCGGGCGTAGGCGTTGTGCTTCTGCTGGCGTTGGCCGACGGCGAAGCTGCGGTTGGACAGGCCGGTGCCGTAGAACGCCATGAACGCCGGGCCGTGCTGGGTCAGGTTGAGCGGGGTGAACTCGACCTCAACGGTGTAGGTGCCGCTGCCGGTCAGGGCGGTGTGCAGCCCGGTGGCGGGGCCGGCGGAGACGACACGGGTCGTGCTGTCGATCTGCAGGCCGCCGCCGCTGACCCACGTCACGTTCTCCGGGTCTTCGATGGTCAGGTCCAACGCATCGCCGTTGCCGGCGGTGTCTTCGACGATCGGCGGCGACACGGCGCGGGGGTCGCCGCCGCCGAAGAGGTCGCCGACCTGGTCGGCGTCGAGGTTGCGGTCGTAGAGCCGCACGTCGTCGATCCGGCCGTCGAACGGGTCGGTCCACCCGCTGCTCGACTCGGTCGCGCTGTACTCCATGTCGGCCCCGAAGACCCACGGCTCGGGGTTGCCCGTGCCGCCGCTGCTCGTGCCGAGGCCGCCGGCGTAGCCGTCGCTGTCGACCTGGACGCCGTCGAGGTACATCCGCAGCCCGTCGCCGCCGAAGCCCACGGCAACGTGGTGCCACTGGCCGGCCGTCACCGCCCCGCCGCTGCTCTGAAGGGTGTAGCTGTCGGTGGTGCTCTGCAGCCGGCACTCCAACCGCGACCCGGTGAGCACCACCCGGAAATGCCCGCCGGTGTTGTAGCCCTGCGCG
>JBCCRT010000198.1:0-4110 GCA_039201235.1 Planctomycetota bacterium | reverse complement strand
CCGACGATGTCGGCCGGCATCAGGTCGGGGGTGAACTGGATGCGGCTGAACTCCCAGCCCAGCACGCCGGCGAGGGTCTTGACCAGCAGCGTCTTGGCGAGCCCCGGCACGCCGATGAGCAGGGCGTGGCCCTCGGCGAGGGCCGCGGCCAGCAGCGCCTCGACGATCTCGTCCTGCCCGACGATTACCGCGGCGATCGCTTCCCGCAGCGCGGCCGCGGCCCCGCCGGCCTCGGCGAGCAGGTGCGTGTCGTCGGGGGCAGTTGGGGGTTCGTCGGTCAAAGCTGAAGCTCGCAATAAACCGCGGCTTGTCTTGGCCCCCTCTCCCCCCGGGAGAGGGTGGGGGTGCGGGCGAGCGGGCCGTGGGGGACGGTCGTTAAAGGGCGGAAGCTCTCTGACACACCGCCCTCACCCCGGCCCTCTCCCGGGGGGAGAGGGAGGAAAGCCGGAACCGCCCACGTCGCTCGGTGGCTGATCGACGTCATCCGTCGCCCTCCGACGGCGTCTGCGAGAAGTGCGTGCCGTCGAGCAGTTCCCGCAGCGCCAAGCCGTCGCCCACGCCGCCGTAGGTCAGCCCACCCCCCGGGACCAGATGCACCGGCAGGCCGCCGACAAGGCCCGCCGCCTTCGCCCGGCCCCACGCCTCGGTGTTCCGCCGGATCACCGCTTCCGCCGCGGGGTCGCCCAGCGCCGCGGCCAACTTCCGGGGGTCGACCAGCGTGGCGGCGAACGCCTCGGCCGCCGCGGCGGTGTGCGGCCAGCCCTCGCCGTAGGCCCACGCCTCGAACGCCGGCAACGCCGCCCGGTCCACCCGGTGCAACGCCCACGCCACCGCCGCGATCCGGCAGCTCTCGGCGAACTGCGGCAGCGGCCGCTCCGCCTGGTGCGCGTTGCAGCCCGGGTCCATCGGCACCGGCAGCAACACGACGGCAACACCGGTCATGTCGTTGAGTACGTCGTGGGCGTTGCGGCAGTGCGGGCAGTTGTGGTCCGACATCTTGACGATCACCCGGCCGCCCCCGGAATCCAGCTGCGACACATCGCCGACGACCATCTCCCGCGACAGGTCCAGCACCAGCCGGCCGTCGAGCAGGGTCAATATTTGCCCGTTGCGCTCCCCCCCGCCGGTCTCGACCAAGAACACCGGCTCGTCGGAGACGGATTGGGCCCCCGCGATCACCGCCACGCCCATTAAACCCGGCACGAACCCCGTGAAGACGGCCCGCGCCGTCGTCCCGATCAGCAGCGTCACGGCCATCGCCGCGCCCGCGGCGTGCGCGGCCGTGCACCACGCGCAGATCGCCCCGACCACGCCGAGCTGCACCCACATGAACCACGCCCCGGCCCCCAGTACCGCCGCGGCGCACGCCGCCAGCACCGGTCCTCCCCCCCGGAATTCCCGGCCCCGCCGCAACAGCGTGGCGATGACCACCACATACACCCCGACCGCCAGCCCGCTCACCGGCAGGCCGAAGACCTGCGACCACTTGCTGCTCAGAACCGCATGGCACCCCCCCTCATCGCCGCACCCCGCCGGCCGGCCGTCGCCCGCCAGCGTCGCCGCCAGCAGGTAGCCCGACAGCCCCAACGCCACCACCGCCAGCCCCAACGCGACCCGCCACCGTACCCCCGGCCCTTGGGCGGCACCCGTCACGACCTCGCTCGGCGAATCCTCGCTGTCCACCGCACCGTTATAGCCCCGCCCCGCCCCGCCCGACAGCCCCATGCGTCGAGCCCCTGACCCACGGGGCAACCCGCCTCCAACCCTTTAACATGACCGTTCCGCTACCCAGACCCCAGACCCCACCCCAGGACCCCACCCATGGCCGGCCACAGCAAATGGGCCAACATCAAGCACCGCAAGGGACGCCAGGACGCCAAGCGCTCCAAGGAGTGGTCCAAGTGCAGCCGGGCCATCATCGTCGCGGCCAAGAACGGCGGCGGCGACCCGGCGATGAACCTCACCCTCCGCTACGCCATCGACGACGCCAAGGCCGCCAACATGCCCAAGGACACGATCCAGAAGGCGATCGACAAGGGCGCCGGCGGCGGCGAGGGCGCGGACTACGAAGAGCTGCGCTACGAGGGCTACGGCCCCGGCGGGGTCGCCGTCATGCTCGACCTGCTCACCGACAACCGCAACCGCACCGCCAGCGAGGTCCGCCACCTCTTCGAGAAGTACCACGGCAACCTCGGCGGCAGCGGCTGCGTGGCCTACATGTTTGAACAAAAGGGCGAGCTCTACCTCGAGAAGGAAAAAGCCAGCGAGGACCGGCTGATGGAGATCGCCCTCGAGGCCGGGGCCGAGGACATCGAAGACCAGGACGAGGCCTGGCGGATCGTCACCGCCCCGTCGGATTACCGGGCGGTGCGGGACGCGTTGGAGGCGGCCGGCCTCGAGCCCGACTCCGCCGAGCTGGCCATGATCCCCGACAACACCGTGGCCCTGTCCGGGGGCGACGCGGAGAAGCTGCTGCGGTTCACCGACGCCCTGGAAGACCAGGACGACGTGCAGAAGCTGCACCACAACGCGGAGATCGCGGATTAGACCCAAGCAACCGCAGATGTAGCGATCTGTGGTGGGGCGGGCATCTTGCCTGCCGTTCGGGCGAAGCCCGAAGTCAATGACGATGGTCGATTTTCGCCTTCGGCGAAACGGCAGGCTGGAAGCCCGCACCACCGAAGACAACCCGCTGCAGGTGAAATTGGGCTGCGCTAGAGCAGATCCGGTTGATTTCTAACGTTTTTTGGGAGGGCGAGGCTCCCGCCGAGCCGGGAGTCACAGAAACGTGGCGGCTCGGCGGGAGCCTCGCCCTCCCGAACACTTCGAGCTGACGTCACGAATGAGTGGTGTCTGCTCAAGCTCGGGTCAGCGTCGGCGATAGGGTGTGATGCGACTTAGCCGCGCTGGTCTTTCGGCGTCACGCCGCGCTGCGCCGGGCCGGTGTAGACCTGGCGGGGGCGGTAGATTCGGGACTTCTGGTCGCGGACCTCTTTCCAGTTGGCGATCCAGCCGGGCAGCCGGCCGATGGCGAACATCACCGTAAACATATCGACGGGGATGCCCATCGCCCGCATGATGATGCCGGAGTAGAAGTCGACGTTGGGGTAGAGGTTGCGGGACTTAAAGTAGTCGTCGTTGAGGGCGGTCTCTTCGAGCTTCCGCGCGATGTTGAGCAGCGGGTCATTGACGCCGAGCTTGTCGAGGACCTTGTCGGCCGAGGCCTTGAGGATCTTGGCGCGGGGGTCGTAATTCTTGTAGACGCCGTGGCCGAAGCCGTAGAGCTTGCCCTTGGTCTGCTTGATGTCATCCAGGTACTGCTGGATATCGACGCCGGACTTTTCGATCTCGTTGAGCTGGTTGATGACGGCGACGTTGGCCCCGCCGTGCAGCGGCCCCCAGAGGGCGCAGACGCCGGCGGAGCAGGAGGCGAAGAGGTTGGCGCCGGAGCTGCCGACCATGCGGACGGTGGAGGTCGAGCAGTTCTGCTCGTGGTCGGCGTGGAGGATGAGGATCAGCTGCAGCGCCTTGACCACATCGTCGTCGAGCTCGAACGGGCCGTGGGGCACGCTGAACATCATGTGCAGGAAGTTACGGCAGTACGAGAGGTTCGGGTCGGGGTACATGATCGGCTGGCCGATCGAGGCCTTGTACGCGGCGGCGGCGAGGGTGCGGACCTTGGAGATGAGTTTGGCGGCGGAGGCCTCGAAGGTCTGCTCGTCGTCGGCGGCCAGGACCTCGGGCTGGTAGCAGGACACGGCGTTGATCATGGCCGAGAGGATCGCCATCGGGTGGCCGTGGGCCGGGAACCCGTCGAACGCGGCGCGGATGCCCTCGTGGATCAGCTCGTGTTCGGTGAGCAGGTTGCGGAAGCGCTGGAGGTGGTCGGGGCTGGGCAGCTCGCCATAGATCAGCAGCAGCGCAGTCTCGATAAAGGTGCAGTTGGCGCAGAGGTCTTCGATGGGGACGCCGCGGTAGCGGAGGATGCCGGCCTCGCCGTCGATGTAGGTGATGTCGCTGCGGACGCTGCCGGTGTTGCGGTAGCCCTCGTCGAGGGTGATGTAGCCGGTCTCGGCCCGGAGGCGGGAGATGTCGATGGCGTGCTCGTTT
>JBCCRT010000197.1:0-4121 GCA_039201235.1 Planctomycetota bacterium | reverse complement strand
GCCCTGGAGGAAAGACAGGTGGTCGGCGTCTTCGATGGTCTGAGTGAACTTACGGATCGGCTCGGGCAGGCGGTCGGCGAAGTCGGGGACCTCGACGGGTTCGGGGATCTCGGGCTCGGGCTTCTTGGCGGTGTGCACGACGTGCGGCTGGCCTTCGACGAGCGTCCACTCGAAGCTCTTCTTAGTTCCGTAGACATCAAAGGACTCGCGGTACTGACGGGCGGTGTCGAAGAGCGACCGCCAGAGGTGGGCCGCGGCGGGGTGGTCCTTGATGCGGAGGTGTGCGGTCTCGACGGCGAAGTGGCTGCCGGATTCTTGAGCCAGTTCCTCGGCGATCCTGCCGCTGCCGAAGCACGAGACGGCCTCGGCCCGCTTGCCCAGCAGCCCGAGTACCGGGCTGACGATGTGCGTGGCGTAGTGCATCGGGATCATCGCCCGCCAATAGTCCGGCCAGCCCTCCATGTCCTGGGGGTGCGAGGCCTGCAGGTACTGAACGTCGCCGAGTTCGCCGAGGTCGTACATCTGCTTGATGAACAGGTACTCGCGGCTGTAAACCACGGTCTCGGCCATCATGTACCGCAGGCCGGTCTCGTCAACGAGGCGGCAGATCTCCCGGCACTCTTCGGTCGTGGTGGCCATGGGCACGGTACACATCACGTGCTTACCGGCCCTGAGCGCCGCGATGGACTGCCGGCCGTGCAGCCCGATCGGCGAGTTGATGTGGACGAAGTCGACGGCGGGGTCGGCCAGCACGTCGTCGAAGTCCGTGTAACGCCGTGTGACCCCGAAGTGGTCCGCGACTTTATTCAACTCGGCTTCGTCCCGGCGGCAAACGGCGACGACCTCGGCGTCGGGGTGAGCCCGATAAATAGGGATGAACTCGGCACCGAAGCCCAAGCCCACGAGCGCAACGTTAACGGGTCTAGACATCGAAACAGACCTCCACAAATATCGAAACATGATGCGGCCGGACCGCGGACCAGGTTTGATACGATAGAGATTCCTTCTGTATCATGCATCGGTTTTCTCAAAGGAGCGGCACGTGTCTACAGATAAACGATCCGCTAACTGGTCGCCCGAGAGAGCGAGGGCTTGGCGCGAAAGCCACGGGTGGTTGGTCGGAGCCAACTTTTATCCCTCCACCGCCGGCAACCAATTAGAGATGTGGCAGGCCGAGACGTTTGACCCGGAGACCATCGACCGCGAGTTGGGGTTCGCGGCGTCGATCGGGATGAACGTCATGCGGGTGTACCTACACGACCTGCTGTTTCACGCGGACCGCGACGGGCTGTTCGAACGGATGGACCGGTATCTCGTGATCGCCGAAGGTCACGGCATCGGGACGATGTTCGTGCTTTTGGACGACTGCTGGTCCGATGCCGCAGCTTTGGGTCCGCAGCCCGAGCCGATCCCTGGAGTCCACAACTCGACGTGGCTGCGTTGTCCCGCCGACCGCGGCGTCGAGCGGGCGTTCCACGACGAGTCGGTGCGGAAGCAGATTGGTGCGTACGTCACGGGCGTCATGGATCGGTTCCGCGACGACGAGCGGGTGGTCGCGTGGGACCTGTATAACGAGCCGAGCAACGGCGGGCGGATGACGTGGCGGGACGCGGAGGGTGGGCTGCTGCGTTACGACGACCGCCCGGTAGGGATGCGGTCGGTGCTGGCGATGGTGGGGCAGGTTTTTGACTGGGCGGAAGAAGTCGACCCCTCCCAGCCGTCCACGGTGTGCGTGTGGACGAACGACTGGGTGGAGCACCCGTTGAATAAGCTCGTGCTCTGTCGGAGCGATATCCCGTCTTTCCATTGCTACAGCCACGCCGAGGGGATGAGGCAGGCGATCGACACCGTGGCGGAGCTGTCGCCCGGCCGGCCGATCGTCTGTAGCGAATACCTGGCGCGGGGCCAGGGCAGCACGTTCCAGGCTACGCTGCCGATCATGCAGGAGCGTGGCGTGGCGGCGGTCAATTGGGGGCTGGTCGCGGGACGCTCGAACACGATCTATCCCTGGTCGACTTGGGACAAGCCGAGCCCGCTGGCCGAACCCGAGGTCTGGCACCACGACGTGTTCCGGCCCGACGGCTCGCCTTACGACCCGGACGAAACCAATATTATCCGCTCGCTTGCCGAGCTCTCTCCGAAACCGATTCCGCCCGGAGTCCACCGATGAATACCGTCTACCGTTTGATGGCCGCCCACGGCTTCCGCCCCTACATACCGTTGATTTTGCTGCTGGTCGGCTTGCTGTTGCCGACAGCCGTGTCTTCCGCCGACGAGCCGGGGGGAGCCGACACGCAAGAAAAACCCGCCGCGTCGCCGCGGCCAATTTCGGTCGCGACGGATCGACCCGACCAAACCATCGACGGATTCGGTGCGAGCCTTGCCTGGTACGCCGACAACCTCGCTCGGCTGACCCCGGAGACGCGGGACGAACTGTTTGATTTCTTCTTCGCCGACGGGGGTGAAGGTTTGGGTCTGGAGATCCTGCGTCTGCGGATTTCTCCGGAGTTTTCCGCCGAGGGCGAGCCTTACGACTGGTCGCACCCCGAGATGCAGGACGAGGGTCGGGTTGTAAGTCATCTCTGCTCGACGTACGACCTGCGGGTGATGGCCGTGCCGTGGACCGCGCCGCGTTGGATGAAAGATTCGGGCCTCAACGAGAAGAGCGGCACCCTCTTACCGGAGCACTATGACGCGTACGCGGCGTATCTCGCGGACTGGGTCGAGGGGATGAAAGAGCACTTCGGCGTGGAGGTCACGATCCTTTCCGTTCAGAATGAACCTGGCAAGAAGCCTTGGGAGGCGATGGAATGGACCACCGAAGCGCTCGCGACGTTCACGCGGGAGCACCTGATCCCAACGCTTGATCGACGCGGCCTCGAGTTGGAACTCATGCTCAACGAGGAGACGAGTTGGCGGCCCGAGCTCATGCTCGACGGCCTGCTCGCCGACCCGGTGCTGGCCGATCGGATCGCGATCGCCGCGGCCCACGCGTACCACGGCAGCTTCAAGAACCCGCAGCCGATCGACTCGGCCCGTGACCTGGGCAAGCGGGTCTGGATGACCGAGCACTACCTAGGCGATTACGCGCTGACCTCGATCGAGAACCCGATGCGGCGGGACCTGGCTTACGGCCAGATCATGGATCGTTTTTTCGACGAAGCGTTGATCGACGCGCACCTGTTCTGGTGGGCCGTGGGGTTACCGAAGAACATCCCGGGTGCGCTCGTTGCTCTTGACGTCGCGGCCGATCGCATCGATACGTTCGAGCGACAGAAAGTCGCGTTCGTCTACGGCCACTTCAGCCGGTTCGTCCATCCCGGTTGGCGGCGTGTGCCCACGGCGGTGCCGGACACCGGGGACCCGGACTTCCACGGCCTGGCGGCGACCGCTTTTACCGGCCCGGATGGGCGTTTGAGCGTTGTGCTGATCAATAGCTCCGACCGCGATGAAGCCGTCCGGCTGCAGCTGCCTGCCGAGGCCGCTGGATTTTCGGCCGAGGGCTGGCGGGCATGGATCACCGACGACCGCCGGGACCTGGCCGCGGTGGAGACGGTCATCGACCCGGCGTCGATCGAGCTGCCCGCCCTGAGCATTGTGACGGTGACCGGCACGCCGGCCGCCGCGGACGACTGATACCGAGCCCGCTTCGTTGAGCTGTTGGGTGAAATCAGTCTGCGGGAGCCGGTGTGAGCAGGCCGATCCCCCAAGGGATTTCGCCGTACGGCTTGCCGTTGCGGTCGGCGTGCCGCACGCCCTGAAACAGCAGCGGCGCTTCGGCCCGAGCCTCGAGGCGTTCGTCGTGGCCCACGCGGAGCAGCTCGCCGTGGCTGACCGAGTCGGTCCACCGTCCCGCGAGTTGTTGGACGTGATCGGGCTCGGCGTAGTGTCCGCCGTGTGCGGGGCGGACTTCCGTCCACTCGCCGTCGAGACGCTCGGCGTGTAGTGCCTTGTAGTACCGACGGTCGTCGGGTCGTTGTGCCTCGACGAGGTTTAGGTACCCCGAACGGTCGGCGAGCTTGTAGACGTGATTGGCCTCGAAGACATCGCCGCAGTAGGCGAGTGTCGGCGGAGACCAGCCGTGCGGAAAGTCGTCGATCTCCGTTCGGCTCCGCCAGATG
>JBCCRT010000196.1:0-4129 GCA_039201235.1 Planctomycetota bacterium | reverse complement strand
TGGACCGCCTACCGCTCCCTCGCCGCCCCCCCGGGCGCCCGGGCCACACCCACCCCGGGCTTTATCACCCTGGGGTCCGAACCCCCCCCCGCGCCGGCTTTGTTGCGACGCCCCCAAGCGTCTGGTACCCATCCCCCCCCCTACCTCATCACCACCAAGTCCCTCGCCCTCCCCCCCGGCAAGCACCACGGCCTCACCGACCCCGAGACCCGCTACCGCAAACGCTACGTCGACCTCCACGCCAACCCGAAGGTCATGGAGACGATGCAGCTCCGCATCCGCATCATCGACGAGATCCGAAATTACCTTCGAGAACGGGGCTTCCTGGAAGTCGAAACCCCGATGCTCCAGACGCTGCACGGCGGCGCCGCCGCCCGCCCCTTCCGCACCCACCACAACGCGCTGGACCTGCCCCTGACCCTGCGCATCGCCCCCGAGCTCTACCTCAAACGCCTGCTCGTCGGCGGCCTGCCCAAGGTCTTCGAGATCAACCGCAACTTCCGCAACGAGGGCATCAGCCCCCGCCACAACCCCGAGTTCACCATGCTCGAGGCCTACGAGGCCTACGGCTCGTGGGAAACCATGGCCGACCTCGTCGAAGACATGGTCTGCACCGTCGCCGAAAAAATCTTTAGCACCCTGATGATCCACCACGGAGACACGGAGTCCACAGAGAACACCATCGACCTGTCCCGGCCGTGGCGTCGCGTCTCGATGGTCGATCTAGTTCACGAAAAGACGGGTTGGTTATTCGATAAAAACCCGATCCCGCCCGGCGTAGCCGGCGAGCTCGCTCGCCGTTCGGCCAACGAAGGCTGGGCCGATCACCTGCCCAGCCTCACCCCCGCCGAGCAGCTCGTCGAGGTCTACGAGAAACTCGTCGAGCCCACGCTGATCGACCCCTGCTTTGTGACGCGCGTGCCGAGCGTCATCATCCCGCTGGCCAAGAAGTGCGCCGACGACGACTACTTCGCCGACGTCTACGAGCTCGCAATCAACGGCGTCGAGATCAGCCCCGGCTATACCGAACTCAACGACCCCGAAGTCCAGGAAGCCAACTTCCGGCAGCAAGTCGGCGACAAGGACGAGCAGCAGCAGATCGACGAGGACTTCCTCGAAGCCCTGCGTGTCGGCATGCCCCCCGCCGGCGGCATGGGCCTGGGCATCGACCGCCTCGTCATGATGCTCACCGGCGCGGAGTCGATCCGCGACGTGATCCTGTTCCCGCTGATGCGGCCGGAGGCCGGAGGGGCCAAGGGGCCGAGGGGCCCAGGGGCCAAGTGATGAAATCCGACCACCAAATGGCCTTATCACTTGGCCCCTGGGCCCCTTGACCCCTCGGCCACTTCCCCCCATGTTCAAGCTCCTGCTCATCTCGAAGTACCTCCGCCGCAAGCTCGCGCCGCTGTTCGCCGCGGTCGCGGTGATGCTGTGCACGGCCATGGTCATCATCGTGATGTCCGTCATGGGCGGCTTCCTCGAGCAGTTCCGCGAGTCGGCCCGCAACCTCACCGGTGATATCGTCGTCGAGGGCCCGCTCCAGGGGTTCGAGGGCTACGAGGGTTTGCTCGACGCCGTCGTCGCCCTGCCCGAGGTCGCGGCGGGGACGCCGATGATCGAGACGTTCGGCCTGATCAACTTCCGCGACACCGCCAAGCCCGTCCGCGTCCAGGGCGTGGACCTCGCGGACCTCGAAGCCATCGTCGGCTACCGCCACACCCTGATGTGGGACCCGCCCGACCTGCTGCAGGCCTCCCGTGATTTCTTCGGCGAAGACCACCCACGGTACAAGCAGCTCGCAACCCAGCTCACCCGCGACCACCCGATCGATCCGGGGCAAGACGGCGTGCCGCCCGAGGCCCTCATCGGCATCGAGGTCAACCCCGTCCACGTCCGTGACGATACGGGGAAGTACGCCATCGAGCGCAGCTGGGCCGGGGCCCCGATCACCCTGACCGTCGTGCCGCTGTCGCGGAGCGGGACGCTGGGCACGATCGAGCAGCAACGCCGGCGGTTCCTCGTCGTCAACGAATTCAAGAGCGGGCTGTTCGACGTCGACAGTCAGTACGTCTTCGTGCCGTTTGAAACGTTGCAGGGCATGCTGGCCATGGACGAGCGGCGGGTGTTTTCCGACGAGGACATCGACCCCGTAACCGGCGAGGGCGGGCAAGAGATCACCCTGCCGACCCGGACGAACCGGCTGGTGCTCAAGGCCGCCCCCGGGATTGGCGTCGACACGGCCCGCGCCGCGGTGCAAGACACGATCGCGGCGTACTACGGCGACGAGTTCGAATTCGCCCGGCCGAGGGCGTTCACATGGGAAGAGGTGCACGGCCAGTTCCTCGGGGCGGTGCAGAACGAGCGGGGGCTCATCACGTTCCTCTTCGGGATCATCGGGCTCGTGGCGATCGTGATGGTCGCCACGACGTTCTACATGATCGTGCTGGAGAAGACGCGGGACATCGGCGTGCTGCGGGCGATCGGGGCGTCGCGGGCCGGGGTGATGCAGATGTTCCTGGGCTACGGCCTGGCAATCGGGATCGTGGGGGCGCTGCTGGGGCTGGCGATCGCGGTCGGGGTGGTGACCAACCTCAACGAGATCCAGGCGGTGATCGAGCGGACCACGGGCTGGCGGATGTGGGACCCGCAGACGTACTTCTTCGACCGCATCCCGGACCGGGTGGACGCGGCCGAGGCGGGCTGGGTGGTGGTGGGTTCGGTGGTCAGCAGCGTGGTGGGGGCGACGCTGCCGGCGGTGATCGCGGCGCGGCTGCGGCCGGTGGAGGCGCTGCGGTATGAGTAATTTGGTGATTTGGCGATTTGGTGATTTGGTGATCGACCGAGCCGGGATGGCCTGCGGGAGTTGATGGTTTGCAAGATCACCAAATCGCCAAATCGCCAAATCACCAAATCCTCCAAGCCGAAGGCTTGGAAAAACATTACCGCGTCGGGACGAGCGACCTGCACGTCTTGCGTGGCGTGGACCTCTCGGTCGCCCGGGGGGAGATGCTGGCGGTGCTGGGGCGGTCGGGGTCAGGCAAGTCGACGCTGCTGCACCTGCTCGGCGGGCTGGACCGTCCGGACGCGGGGCGGGTCGTGTTCGACGGACGAGACCTCGCGTCGCTGGGCGGGGGGCCGCTGGACGGGTATCGGCGGCGGCACGTCGGGTTCGTATTCCAGTTTTATCACCTGCTGCCGGAGCTCTCGGCGCTCGAGAACGTGACGGTGGCGGCGATGCTGGGGCGGTCGGTGCTGGCGTGGCCGGGTCAGCGGAAGCGGGTGCGGGAGCGGGCCGAGGCGTTGCTGGAGCGGGTGGGTTTGGCGGACCGGGTGCGGCACCGGCCGAGCAAGCTGTCGGGCGGCGAGCGGCAGCGGGTGGCGATCGCGCGGGCGCTGATCAACGAACCGGCGGTGCTGCTGGCGGACGAGCCGACGGGCAACCTCGACGCGGACACCGGGCGGTCGGTGATGGAGCTGCTGCACGGTCTGCACGCTGAGGGTCAGACGACGGTGCTGGTGACGCACGACGAGCGGGTCGCCGACGCGGCGGACCGGCGGGTCGAGTTGGTCGCGGGCCGGCTGGCCGAGGGCGTGGATGAGCATTAGGCTGGCCCGATTCGCCGCCCCTCCCCGGAGTTCACCGCGAGCATGCAGAAGTTTAAATCCCCGTCCGACGTCAAGGTCGGCGTGATCGGTTACGGCGGCGCATTCAACATGGGCCGGTCGCACATGTCGCAGATGAAGCGGGCGGGCATGCGGCCGTTCGCGGTCTGCGAGCTGGACCCCGCGCGGCTGAAGGTGGCCGAGGAAGACTTCCCGGGCGTCGAGACGTACGACTCGCTCGACGCGATGCTCAAGCGGTCGGACGTCAACCTGCTGGTGCACATCACGCCGCACCACCTGCACTACCCGTTGGCGGCCAAGTGCGTGCGGGCGGGCAAGCACGTGGTGACGGAGAAGCCGTTCGTGGTCACCACGAGCCAGGCCGATCGGCTGATCCGGCTGGCCGAGGACCGCGGGGTGATGGTCAGCACCTACCACAACCGCCACTGGGACGGCTGGATCGTCCGGGCCGTGCGCGAGGTCGTCGACAAGGGCATCATCGGCGACGTCTTCCGGGTCGAGGCGC
>JBCCRT010000195.1:0-4129 GCA_039201235.1 Planctomycetota bacterium | reverse complement strand
CCAGTAGTTGCCGACGAGGTTGAGGTCGAGGTACCACGAGTTCACCGGCGTCGCGCGGTTCTGCACCTTGTGCATCGCCCGCTCCGACAGCGTCACCGGCGACAGCCCCGGCGGGCAGGACAGGCACTTCTGCGTCCCCGAATACGCCGCGTCGATACCCCACGCGTCGATCTCGACGGGACGACCCGACAGCGACGTGACGCAGTCCATCGCCAGCAGCCCGCCGTGTCGGTGCACCGCTTCGGCGAGCCGGTCGAACGGCTGACACGCGCCGGTGCTCGTCTCGGCGTGGACGAAGGCGACGAGCTTCGGTTTCAGCTCGTTGACCTTCTCGATGATTTCGTCCTGGTCGAACACCCGTCCCCAGTCGGCGTGCAGGTTGGTCACCACGCCGCCGGCCCGCTTCGCCTTCTCGGTCAGCCGGCCGCCGAACACGCCGTTGATCCCGATCAGGCACGTATCGCCCGGCTCGACGAGGTTGTCCATCAGCATCTGCGCCCCGGCGCTGCCCGTGCCCGAGCAGGCGAGGGTCATCGCGTTCTCGGTGCGGAAGACCTGCTGCAGCATCGCCCGCACCTCGTTCATGACGCCGATGAACGCGGGGTCCATGTGCCCGATGCACGGGCGGGCCATCGCCGAGAGGACCGACGGCGGCACCGGCGACGGGCCCGGGCCGTGGAGGAAACGCGTGGGGGTGTCGAGCTCGTTCATCCCCGAACTTTAACCGCTACCCCTCGGCCTCGGCCAGCAGAACGCGGTCCAAACCCTCGTGATCTTTCAGGGTTTCGACGTCACGCAACCCCCCGGCCCCCCCGGTTGCCGCGGCCAACGACCGCGTCGCTTCGCCTTGGCTGAACGAGTGCTCGAACAACACCCGCCCCTTCGGGAGCAGGCGCCCGCCCGCCCCGGCGATCAACGGCCGCAAGACGTCCAGCCCGTCCGCCCCCGCCCGCAGCGCCCCGACCGGCTCGTGCTCCGCCACGTTCGGCAACACGTCCGCCCACTCGGCGTCCGAGATGTACGGCGGGTTGCTCAGCACCCAATCAAACCGCTCGCCCGCCACCGGCTGATAAAGGTCACCGCCCCGGAAGTCGATCCGCTCCGACACCCCGATCGTCTCGGCGTTCGCTTTCGCCACGGCCAACGCTTCGTCGCTCACGTCCGTCGCCACCACCGACACGTCCGGCAGATGCTTGGCCAGCGTGACCGCGATCGCCCCGCTACCCGTGCCGATGTCGACAACGCGTAAACCGTCACGCCGGTCCCGCCCCCGCTCGTCCTGCAGCACGCGCTCGACGATCGCCTCGGTGCTCGGCCGCGGGATCAGCACCGCCGGCGACACCGCCAACTGAAGCCCGAAAAACGGCGCGTGGCCCACCAGGTAATCGACCGGCTCCTGCCCCGCCGCCCGCTGGACCAATCCCCGGAACCGCTCACGTTCCGCCGCCGACGCCGGGCGGTCCGGCTCCATGTACAGCCGCAGCCGCTCGACCCCGAGCACGAACCCCAGCAACATCTCCGCCGCCACCCGCGGCGAGTCGACCCCGGCCCGCTCGAAGTGCCCCGTCGTCCAATGAAGCAGGCGACGCGTCGTCCACGCCTCGGTCGATCCCATCAAGGCATCCTACCGCCTTCTCCCTCTCCCCCCGGGAGAGGGCCGGGGTGAGGGCGGTGTGACAAAACGGCCACGATCTCTATACCTCGCCGACCCGCGGCCCGCCCGCCCTCACCCCAACCCTCTCCCGGGGGGAGAGGGGGCCGGACCCCTCGCCTTACAATGATTTGGATGCACGCGGCACTGCTGGTCAACTCGGCCTGGCTGGACGATGAGTTCACGACGTTCCAGCAGCTCACCGTCGGGCTCATCGACGAGCAGGTCCGGCTGACCCGCGTCGTCCCTCGGTCCGCGGAGGGCCCGGGGCTGGGCGACACGCCGCTGTTCGGGCGGCGGCTGACCTGGCCCGAGTCGCGGGTTGCCGCGATCAACCACCGCCGGCTCGTCCGCCTCGCCGCGGAGCTCGACGCCGAGGGCGTCACCCTGCTGCACGCGCTGCACCGCGATTTGTGGCCGCCCGCCGCCGTGATCGGCGACCAGCTCGACCTGCCCGTGGTGTTTTCGGTGCAGGCCGAGCCCGACGCCGCCGCGGCCGGCCGACTCGCCCGCCAGCTCACGCCGGGCCGCTGCGTCTTCGCCGCCACCACGCAGCCCCTGGCCGAGCTGACCCGCGACGCCGTCGCCGGCCTGGTCCCGGTCGAGCACGTCCCGCCCGGGGTCCACGTCGGCGAGCCGCGGGACGACCCGCCCGACCGCGACGGCCGCGCCCCCTGCCTCGCGGTCTGCGGCGACGGCGTGATGGACGACGCGTACCGACAACTACTGATCGCCGTCCGCGACGTCGTCGATCAGCGGCCGGACGTCCAGCTGTTCTTCGACGGCCAACGCACCGATCAGCACCAAGTCTGGAAAGCCGCCCAGAAGCTCGCCCTACTGCCGAACCTCTCGTTCGTGCCGCGCCGGCACGGTCACCGCGAGATGCTGCTGATGGCCGACGCGATGGTCCACCCCCAGCGGCTGGGCCGGTCCCGGGCCGTGACCCTCTCGGCCATGGCCCACGGCGTGCCCGTGCTCGCCGCCGCCGACCCGGTGCTCGACTATCTGCTGCCCGACCGCACCGCCTGGGTCCTCGACGACCCCGCCCCCGGAATCGCCCCCGCCCCCGGAACCGGTCCCGACGCCGAAGCCTGGGCCGGCCTGATCCTGCGGGCCGTGGACGACCCCGACGCCGCGCGGGCCCTGGGCCGCGACGCCCGCGCCTGGGTCCGGGACCACCGCCTCGCGTCGGATCAGATCGCCCGCGTCCTGTCACTCTACCGCCAGGCCACCGGCGAACCCTTGCCCTTCCCCGGCTGAGCCGTCTGAACCCCGGAAGCCCACGGGTTCAATCCGTGGGCTTCTTTACATCACCACCCACTTGCCAAAGAGCGGGCACCCCACGCCCCCACCCGCTCCGCTTCGCGGCCGCCGCGGCGAGGTGGTTGGGTGGCTCTCTGGTGGGACGCCCGCCCCACGGAAAAACCACCTCCCGGGCGTGCGCCCCCGGCCGAGCCGCTGGTGCCGTTGACCCGCGGGGTTCCCGACAAGGTGGGTCCCACGGCATCGCCGCCGACACGCGAACACTCGACCCGTCCCCCGGAAGCGGTCACGGTCCCGGCCTTGTCTGGTTCCGGGGGTCCGCCGTCAAACGGGGGCCGACACCCGGGGGCGGAGCGCAACGTCTGTGCGCGGAGCCGCCGGAAATCTGTCGTGACAGAGACACGCAGCTTCCGCGGGGCAAACGGTTTGAAAATTTTTGTGCTTTTGTGTTTTTTGTCGGCAGAAACGCGCCGTTCTGTGCGCACGGACCGCGGCGTTTTTGCTACACTTTTCGACTCGATTCGGCGGGCCGTGACCCGCCTGCGACCCCCGCTCGGCCACCGACCCCGGGAGCTTGGCGGCGGGTGACCCGACCCCCACCCCAGGACCCCAACCCCATGAGCATCACCGCCGAACGCAAAGCCGAAGTCATCAAGGAATACCAACGCGGCGAAAACGACTCGGGCAGCCCCGAGGTCCAGGTCGCCGTGCTGAC
Source organism: Planctomycetota bacterium (assembly GCA_039201235.1). Classification (GTDB taxonomy): domain Bacteria; phylum Planctomycetota; class Phycisphaerae; order Phycisphaerales; family Phycisphaeraceae; genus Algisphaera. The sequence continues at coordinate 500 of JBCCRT010000195.1, read as the reverse complement.
CACCCGCATCCGCGAGCTCACCGAGCACCTCAAGGTCCACAAGCACGACTACGCCTCGCAGCGCGGCCTGCTGCAGATGGTCTCGACGCGGACCCGGCTGCTGAAGTACCTCGCCCGCATCGACCGGCAGCGCTACCTCGACCTGATCAAGAAGCTCGGCCTGCGTAAATAAACCCCGACCTCTCCCACGCCGCGGCACCTCGTGCCGCGGTGTTTGTTTTTTCAACGTCACACGGGACCCGCTTCCGAGCAAGAGAGTCCGTCATCCGGCCCGCTTCGCGTCCGATGGCGAGCTCTCCTGCTCTCCGGGTTCCGGCCTCACCGCCCCTTTACCCGTAAAGCAGAAAGAGAATTAAACCCATGCCCATCCCCGGACAGACCCGCGTCGAACTCGAACTCGGCGGCCGCACCCTCTCGATCGAGACCGGCGTCGTCGCCAAGCAGGCCGGCGGGGCCGTGCTGGTGCAGTACGGCGAGACCGTCGTGCTCGGCACCGCCGT
>JBCCRT010000194.1:0-4144 GCA_039201235.1 Planctomycetota bacterium | reverse complement strand
TGGCGTGGGGCAGGGCGTCGGCGAGGGCGCCGGCCTTGTAGCCCGTGCGGTCGTCGCGGTGGCGCAGCTCGATGTCGACGCCGCGGGCTTTCCAGTGCGCGACGCGGTCGGCGGCGACGCGGCGGCTGGCGTCGGTCGAGTCGTCGAGGACCTGGACCTGCAGCCGGTCGGCGGGGTAGTCGATCCGGCAGGCGGCGTCGATCACCCGCTCGGCGACGGCCCCCTCGTTGAACATGGGCAGCTGGACGGTGACGCGGGGCAGGACGTCGAACCGTTTCGCCGAGCGGGGGGCGGGCTTGCGGTGGCGGTTGAAGAGGTAGACGAGCCAGTAGCGGTGCAGGCCGTAGAGCCCGATAAGGCCAATCAGCAGGGCGTAAGCGACGGTGAGCGGCCAGCGGAGGATCTCCAGCAGGGTCGCGGGGTCGGCGGCGGGAGCGATCGGGGCGAGGAGGTCGGGGGTGGTGGGCATGAGCGGGGCGGTCGCCGGCGGGGCCGGCGGGCGGTGAGGTGACTGAGTCGGCGGGGGTGTCGACCCGTGCCCTTATACGGGGTGGGGCCGGTTTCTCTCTATCACGGGCATCGGTCCTCGGTCGGGTAACGCGTGATTCTTGAGTTAGTTACCGGTGCGGGTAGGCCTGGGGGTGTGCGGAACCCGCAACGAGGCGGCGGGCCGGTGGAGTTTGGGCGGAGGTGTCCGATAAGGCGGGGCACGTTCAGCCCTTAACACCCAGAAGGCTCACGGTCCGATACCTCTCATCGACCGACAAAATTCCCACCGGCAAGGGTAACAGAGATCGACCGCGGTTCAAATCAATCGCACGTCGGAGAGAAGGCGTCGGCAGCACCCGGAAGTCGGCAGCCCACGGTTCACGGAAACGTCAGCAGAAGGACCCGGTCATGATGCGATTCCCCAAGCGGGCTAGGTGGCTGGCTCTTCCCTGCTCGGCGGGGCTCGTCGGCTGTGGCGTCTTCGGCTCGGCCCAGCGGGGCCCGACCGATGGCCAACTCGCCGCGGCCCCGGCGTACCGCACGGCTCAGCCGGGCGAAGCCGCCGCCGCCCCAAGGGTCCGGCTCAACACGTCACGCGTGGCCCCGCCGATCCCCTCGCCGTCGTCGCCGGGGGCTCTGGTCGTGGCGGGCCCGTCCGCGGGCGACCCTGACTCGTCAACCGAAACCGAAGCCCCGAGCAACCCCGCGCCGCAGACCTCCGCCGAGCCGTCGACCGCCCCGGCCCGGGTCGATCCGCCCACCGCCACCACGCCCGTCAGCGCGGCCGACCCCCGCCGCGTCTCGTTGCACCGCTTCGGTGAGCTCGACGACCTCAGCGTCCCCAATGTCAGCCCGCTGGATGACCAGGGCGACCTCCGCCGCGTCACCTTCACCCACGAGGGCGCCGACTTCGACGTCGATACCGGCCCCACCGGCCGGTGGCTCGCCTTCGCCAGCACCCGCCACCGCGCGACGTCGGACATTTATCTCCAGCGCGTCGACGGCACGGCCGTCACCCAGCTCACCGCCGACCCCGGCAACGACGTGATGCCCGCCGTCAGCCCCGACGGCCGACGCGTCGCCTTCGCCAGCGACCGCGGCGGCACGTGGGACCTCTACCTCATGAACATCGACGGCGGCCCCGCGGTCAAGCTCACCGACGACGGCGCCCACAACCTCCACCCCAGCTTCTCGCCCGACGGCCGGCAACTGGTGTACTGCAGCCGCGGCTCGCGGAGCGGCGTGTGGGAGCTCGTGCTGATCGACCTCGACGCCCCCGCCCACCGCCGCATCATCGGCTACGGCCTGTTCCCCGCCTGGTCGCCCAGCGGCGACACCATTGCCTTCCAACGCGCCCGCCAACGCGGCAGCCGGTGGTTCAGCGTCTGGACCGTCGAGCTGATCGACGGCGAGCCCCGCCGGCCCACCGAGGTCGCCGCCAGCAGCAACGCCGCCATCATCACCCCCGAGTGGAGCCCCGATGGCCGCAGCCTGGTTTTCTGCACGGTGCTGGACCCAACGACCGATAGTCCCGTGGGTTCAAGAGCGGACCTGTGGGTCAGCAACGCCGACGGCACCGGCCGGGCCAAGCTCACCCGCGGACGCTTCGGGAACCTCGGGCCGACCTGGTCGGCCGACGGCGTGATCTACTTCGTGTCCAACCGCGGCGTCGATGGTGTCGAAAACGTCTACGCCCTCCGCCCCGACCGGGCCGTGATGCTGGCCAGACCCCAGGGCATGACGCCCAACGCCACCGAGGCCAACGCCCCGCAGCCCGAGCCGCTGCCCTAAACCCCGCGACCCCACAACCTCATCGCCGCGGCAGGACGCCCCGGCTCCCCACGGCAGGACGCCATGACAAGTAAACAGATCATGCTGGCCCCGGCGTTCGCCGTCCTGTTGTTCGTCGCCATGCTGCCCGGCTGCGACACGCCGCAACGCGTCGAGACGCTCGAGACGCCCTACGAACGCCGGCTGGTGTTTGCCGTCGCCCCGCTCCGCAACGAGTCGGGCAGCCGCTTCGCCGACGGCGCCCGCGTCGCCGACAAGGTGACCCAACGCCTCGCCCTGACCCGCGGCCTCGAGACCCTGCCGGTCAACCGCGTCCTCGCCGCGATGGAAGCCCTCGGCCTCCCACGCATCGCCACCAAGGCCGACGCCATGCGGGTCCGCCAAACCCTCGGCGTCGACGGCCTGCTCGTCGGCAGCGTCACCGCCTACGACCCCTACACCCCGCCCAAACTCGGCCTGAGCCTCGAGCTCTACCTCGACGGCCGCGTCGCCTGGCGGGGCACCGACCTCGACCCCCGCGAACTCTCCGCTTCGCCTACGGACACCAGTGCCCGGCTTCCGGGGGCCACGATCACGGATGTTCGCGGCCAACCCGCGACCGCCATCGCCGGGTTCTACGACGCCGCCGATCCCAACGTCGTCGACCTGCTCGCCGCCTACGTCGCCGAACGCAAGCCCGCGTCCGACCCCGAACTCGCCCTGCGCCGCCACACCCTCAGCATCGATCTGTACACCGAATTCGTCAGCTACCAGCTGACCGCCCGTTTGCTCGACGCCGAGCGTCACCGCCTGCGTCAACCCCAGCCCCGAGACCTGCAACCCCGGAACGACCCCAGAAGCCAGCCCGCGACCACGCACCACGACCGAAACCTACCCCGGACCTACGGGGGCCCCGGGACCTGATTGGATCGGCACGCCGCCGGTCCCCCGACCGGCCCGACGCGTGACCGACCCATGCCCGAGTTCGCCAACATCCCGCCCGACGACGCCCCGCGGCTCGAGCCCGGCGACGACGACCGCCTTGTCCTCGTCAAGCGCGACCGCCGCTACGTCTTCGACTGCGCCCCGGGCCGCGAGGCCACGCTCCTCGTGGAGCTCCGCGGCCTCGTCGCCGACCCGACCTCCGACCTCAACTGGTTCGACGCCGCCGTCCTGTCCCACCAGCTGGGCCAGCGGATGTCCGACCGCCTCGCCAACGCCCAACGAGCCCGCCGCTCCGCCTGACCCGACTGTTCAACCCGACCCAAACCCCGGCCCCCGTGCCCCCGAGGAAAAGACCATGCCCGAGCAAGCCCCCATCGTCCAGCAGTTCGTCGACTACCTCAAGCACGAGCGCCACTTCTCCCCTTACACCGCCCGCTGCTACGGCGCCGACCTCCGCCAGTTCGCCGAGTACCTCGCCGGCGACTCCGTCGGCCCCGACCAAGTCATCCCCGAACACCTGATCCCCGTCGTCCAACAAAAACTCCATGCCGCCGACGCCATGACCGTCCGCGGCTTCCTCGCCCACCTCGACGGCTTCGGCTACTCGCCCGCCACCACCGCCCGCAAGATCGCCACCCTCCGCAGCTTCTACAAGTGGATGCTCCGCAAGGGACACTGCGACACCAACCCCATGCTCCTGATCCGCACGCCCAAGCAGACCAAACGACTGCCGAAGGCCATCGGCGTCGAACAGGTCGAGGCCCTCCTCGCCGCCCCCGACAACCGCGAGACCCTCGGCGCCCGCGACCGCGCCATCCTCGAAACCCTCTACTCCACCGGCGTCCGCGTCTCCGAGCTCGTCGACCTCAACCGCAACGACCTCGACATGGAAGGCAGCACCATGCACGTCCGCGGCAAGGGCAAGAAAGAGCGCATCGTT
>JBCCRT010000193.1:0-4160 GCA_039201235.1 Planctomycetota bacterium | reverse complement strand
GCTGCTGGCCGAGGCCGGCTTCTCCGACAGCCGGGTCTACTGGGAGGTCGTCACCGACGACGGCGAAGAGACCGGCGACTGGGAACACGTCGACGACGCCCCGAGCGACCCGAGCTGGGTCTGCTACGTCGTGGGGGTGAAATAACGTGGCCAAGCAGCAAGCGCCCAAAGGCACACGCGACTTCTACCCCGCCGCGATGGCGTGGCACCAGCACCTCCTCGAGAAGTGGCGGGCGGTGTCGGTCCGCAACGGCTTCGAGCAGGTCGACGGACCGATCTTCGAGAAGCTGGACCTCTACAAGATCAAGTCCGGCGAGGGCATCGTCAGCGAGCTGTTCAGCTTCCGGCGGGACCAGGGCAAGACCGACTTTGCGATCCGCCCCGAGTTCACGCCGACGCTGGCGCGTATGGTCGCCGAGCAGGCGAACAGCCTGCCCAAGCCGATCAAGTGGTTCGCCACGCCCAACTTCTGCCGGGCCGAGCGGCCCCAGCGTGGCCGGCTGCGCGAGTTCTGGCAGTGGAACGTCGACCTGCTGGGCCTCGACACCCCCGCCGCCGACGCCGAGGTGATCTTCACCCTCGTCGACTTCCTCGCCGACTGCGGCCTCACCCCGCAACAAGTCCGCATCAAGGTCAGCCACCGCGACGTGGTCAGCGAGATCCTCACCAAGCTCGGCGTGCCCGAGGCGAAACTCCCCGACGCCTTCGACCTGCTCGACGCGCGCGACAAGATGCCCCCGGACGTGTTCACCGAAAACGCGGGCAAGCTCGGGCTCAGCGAGGCCAAGGTGCAGCGGTTCGAGGAGGTCTGCCGCCGCAAATACCCGGCCGGGGACCTGGACCACCTGGCCCGCAGCCTGGCGATGGACGCCCCGCCGGCGGACCTCGCGGCGCTCGACGCGCAGCTCGCCGCCTTCGGCATCGCCGACTGGTGCGAGTACGACCTCGGGATCGTCCGAGGCCTGGCGTACTACACCGGCACGGTGTTCGAGGCGCACGAGGCCGCCGGCGTCGAACGCGCGATCGCCGGCGGCGGCCGCTACGACCGACTCATCGAGCTCTTCGGCGGCCCGCCGACCCCGGCCGTGGGCTTCGGCCTGGGCGACGTCGTGCTGACCAACGTGCTGCAGGACAAAGGCCTCCTGCCCGACGACGTCCTGCCCCGGCCCGACGCGTTCGTCTTTGCGACGTCGGACGACGCCGCGGCCCGACTCCCGGGGGCCGTCGCGACGCTGCGCCGCGCCGGCCGGCACGCGCGGATGAGCTACAAGGCCGGCCGCAACGTCGGCAAGCTGCTCAAGGACGCCGAGAAAGCCCGGGCCCGCTTCGCCGTGATCGTCGGCGACGGCGACGCCGTCGAGATCAAGAACCTCGACACCGGCGACCAACACGCGGTCCCGGCGGCCGGCCTGCTCGACGCGGTCCCGCCCGCCGCAGCCGTGAACTGAGCCGACGCGGACCCGCTCGACGGTCTGGGCAGAAAAAATCCGACGGGCCGACTGAACCTAACGCGTCGCCGCGTCACTCATGCCTGTGGGCGGGCGCTGGTTCCCGCCGTGGACAAGACTTCCCCCCGCGGGAGCGACGATGTCGATGTGGACCGCCGGTTGTGCGTGGGGCGTATGGGTGCTGATCCTGGCCGCGGGTGCCGGGGCCCAGGAGGCGGGGGACGACGGGCCGGTGGCCCGGCTGCGTCTCGATCACCACGTGGGGGTCCGGCCGCTGACGGTGCGGTTCGACGCGTCGGCGGGCACGGGCGGGACCGGCGGGGTGGCGACCTACCGCTGGGAGGTCGCGGGCCGGGTGATCGGCGACGGGGCGCAGGCGGAACACCGCTTCGACACGGCCGGCGACCACGCGGTCACGCTGACCGTGACCGATGCCGCGGGGCGGTCGGCACGCGAGTCGGCCGTGGTCACCGTCGCCGAGCGGGCGTGGCGGCCCGGCCCGGGCCCGGTCGACGAGGCCGAGGCCCGCCGGTTCCTGTGGCAGGCCGCGTTCGGCCCGTCGCCCGACGACCTGGCTTTCGTGACCGAACACGGCTTCGCGGTGTGGATCGACCGCCAGCTCGGGCTGCGGCCGACGTTGATGACCGAGCGGTTCGCCCGCAGCCGCGGCCGGGAGCCGGGCGATGACTTCCAAACCCCGTGGCTGATCGACGACCTGATGGTCGGCGGCCCCGACCAGCTGCGGCAGCGTACGGCCTGGGCGCTCGCCCAGGTCATCCCGATCAACGCCGAGGCCGCGATCGACAACGAGGAAGCTTTCCACGGCGGGCTGCGCCGGCTCTACGGCGTGTTCCTGCGTCACGCCCTGCCGGCCGAGCGCTACGGCTCGCGCGGCCGCTACGACGACCTGCTCGTCGAGCTGACCTTCAACAGCGCGGTCGCGCACTGGCTGACCTACAAGAACAGCACCCGGGCCGTCGCCGAGTTCGGCACCCGGCCCGACGAGAACTACGCCCGGGAGCTGATGCAGCTGTTCACCATCGGCGTGGTTGCGCTGCGTCCCGACGGCACGCCGGTGCGCGACGCCGAGGGCCGCCCCGTCCCGAACTACACCAACGACGACGTCAAGGCGTTCGCCCGGGTGTTCACCGGGATGATCGACGGCGACGCCAGCGAGGACGAGCCGTTCGCCAGCACGGCCGAGCCGGTGAACTGGCTCGTGGACGACCACGACTTCGGGGCCAAGCAGCTGCTGGTCTACCCGGGGGTGACGCCGCGGCGGGGCCGGATCCCGGCGACGCGGCGGGGCGACCGCACCGAGCGGCGGGCCCGGCAGGAGGTGCGGTCCGCGATCGGCAACCTGGTGCACCACCCCAGCCACCCGCCGTTCCTCGCCCGCCGGATGATCCAGCGGTTCACGACCAGCAACCCGACGCCGGGCTACGTCCGCCGCGTCGCCGACGCCTACGCCGGACGGGGGCCGTTCGGCCGCGGGCAGCGCGGCGACCTGGCCGCGATGGTCCGGGCCGTGCTGCTCGACGACGAGGCCCGCAACCCCGCCTACCGCCGCAACCCGCAGCACGGGCTGGTGCTCGAGCCCGTCCGCGTCCTCGTCGGCGCGGCCCGGGCCTACGGCCTGCACGAGCCCGCCCCGTTCGTGCCCACGACCGACCTCGAGATGTTCTGGGAGATGCAGGAGCTCACGGGACAGGGCCCGTTCCTCACACCTTCGGTCTTCAACTTCTACCTGCCGGACTTCAGCCCGCCCGACACCCGGCTGCGGGCGCTCGGGCTCGTCGCCCCGGAGCTGCAGGTGCTCGACGAGCACCGCGCCCTAGCGGGCCTGGCGTTCATGGCCGACAGCTGCTGGAACCTGATCTCCGCGTACCGCGACGGCTTCTGGGGCGACGGCTTCGGGGTGTCGGAAGACCCCGCGGCGTTGGTCGCCGCCGTGGCCGGGCCGCTGGACCACGGCTGGCTGGACGACACGACGCGACGCGCCCTGGCCCGGGCGGTGCGGGGCTTCCGCGACCCCGAGGCGCGGGCCTACGCCGCGCTGTACCTCACGCTCGGGCACCCGGACTTCCGGGTGTTGCGCTGAATCAAGGAGCCCGCGATGAACGACAACCTCGACCGCCTGATCTCCCGCCGGACACTCCTGCGCCGCGGTTCGCGCGCGGCACTCGGGCTGGCGGGGCTAAGCTCGCAGCTGCTCACGTCGCGCTCGATCGCGGCCGTGCTCGACGGGCAGCGGTTCGACGACTACCGCGCGCTGGTCTGCGTGTTCCTCTACGGCGGCAACGACAATGGCAACACGCTGATCCCGCTGGCCGGCGGCGCGGAGAACTACGACGACTACGCCCGGGGCCGGCAACAGCTGGCGATCCCGGCGCGCTACCTGCGGGCCACGAAGGTCACGCCGGAGAACACCGGCGGGCGGACGTTCGCGCTGCACCCGGCCCTGCGGGGCGTGCGCGAGCTGTTCCGGCAGGGCAACGCCGCGGTGGTGGCGAACGTCGGCACGCTGGTGCGGCCCGTGTCGCTGCGGCAGTACCGCAGCGGCACCGCCAAGCTGCCCGAGCAGCTCTTCGCCCACGAGCGGCAGGCCGAGCAGTGGCAGCTCTCCCGGCCCGACGCCCGCGACGGGCTGGGCTGGGGCGGCCGGCTGGCGGACGCGCTGCAGGCCGCGGCCACGAGCCGCGACGCGACGGT
>JBCCRT010000192.1:0-4161 GCA_039201235.1 Planctomycetota bacterium | reverse complement strand
CGCGGCCGTGGTCGCGGGTGTAGGCGTCGATGCGGGCGGCGGCGGTCTCGATCCGGCCGAAGCGGTAGGCGTCCTGCGCCGCGTCGAGGTCGGCCTGGGCGCAGCCGAGGGTCAGCAGGACGGCGCACGCGGCCGCCGCGGTGAGGGTGTGTCGTGCGTGGTTTCGGCTTCGCCGGGCCATGGGGGATTTTAGTCGGAGCGGGAAACCCCGGGTCTTGTCTTGGCCGCGGCGGGGTTGCCGGTATGATCGAGGCGTGATGGACAGCCTACGGGGCAAGTTGTTGCTGGCGTCCCCGGCGATGGGCGACCCGAACTTCGAGCGGGCCGTGATCCTGCTGGTGCAGCACGGCGACGAGGGGGCGTTGGGCCTGGTGCTGAATCGGCCGACGGACACGTCGCTGGCCGAGGCGATGGCGTCGCTGCCCGGGGTTGAGTGCGGGATCGACGGGCCGCTGCACCGCGGCGGGCCGTGCGACGGGCCGCTGATGGCGCTTCACCGCGACACGGTGGGCGGCGAGGAGCGGGTGATGGACGGGGTCTGCTGGTCGACGCAGCGGGAGTACGTCGAGCCGGTGCTGGCGGGCGCGGCGGGCCCGGCGGTGTTCTTCGCGGGCTACGCCGGCTGGGGCGCGGGCCAGCTCGAGGGCGAGCTGCAAGCCGACGCCTGGGTCGTCACCGATACCGACGGCGACACCGTGCTGACCCCGGGCGAGGGCGAGGGCTGGTGGCTGGGGCTGATCCGCCGCCAACGCCGCGACACGTTGGGGCAGCGGTTCGACCCGAAGATCGTGCCGCCCGATCCGTCGATGAACTGAGGACCATGGTTTGGGAGGGCGAGGCTCCCGCCCCTTGATTCACGACAACAACTGCTCGATATCGCTGCGGGTCAAGCTCTGCAGCAGGTTCTGCTGGCCGCCGACGATGGCGTCGGCGAGCTGGCGCTTGCGTTGCTGCAGCTCGATGATGCGCTGCTCGACCGTGTCCTCGCAGATCATGCGGTAGGCGAAGACGGGCTTGGTCTGCCCGATGCGGTGGGTGCGGTCGATGGCCTGCGCCTCGACGGCCGGGTTCCACCACGGGTCTAAAATGAACACGTACTCGGCCGCGGTGAGGTTGAGCCCGACGCCGCCGGCCTTGAGGCTGATCAGGAACACCTGCAGGTCCGGGTCTTCCTGGAACTGCTCGACGACCTGCTTGCGGTTGCGGGTCTGGCCGTCGAGGTAGGCGTAGCGGATGCCCAGCTCGTCGAGCCGCTGCCGGACCAGCGAGAGCATCGACGTGAACTGGCTGAAGACCAGCGCCTTCTGCCCGCCGTCGATGACCTCCGCGAGCATGTCGCTGAGCGTATCGAGCTTGGCCGAGGGTGCCCCCCCGGAAGAAACGCCGGCGTTGTTGCCCGCCGCGGCCGCGCCGTCGCTCGGGTTCACGCCTTCCTTGTCGATCAATGCGGGGTGGCACGCGGCCTGACGCAGACGCAGCAGTGCCTCGAGCACCATGAACGCCGACGACCCGACCCCGCCCCCGGAAGCGTCCGCGGCTTTGCCGTTGGTCTTGCCGTTGCCGTTGGGCGAGGCGTCGAGCTGCTTCATCAGCGTGCCGCGGTAGTACTTGCGTAGCTGGTCGTAGACCTTGCGCTGGGCCTGCTCCATCTCGCAGACGATCATCTGCTCGGTCTTGGCCGGCAGGTCCTTGAGCACCTGTGTCTTGGTGCGGCGGAGGATGAAGGGTTTGAGGGCGGCGGCGACCTGGGCGACGGCGTCGACCTTGGCCTTGGCTTCGGCCTCGGGGTCGTCGAGGCCGTCGGCGTCGAGGGCGAAGGCCTCGGCGGCCGCGTCGTCGGTCGCTTCGACGCCGTCGAGTGTGACCGGGGTCTGCAGCTTCTCGGCCGCGGCGGACGAGGTCGAGCCGCGGACCAGCTCGCTGAACCGGGCGTTGGCGCCGAGCATGCCGGGGTTCAGGAACTCGAAGATCGACCATAGGTCGCCGAGGTGGTTCTCGACCGGCGTGCCGGTGAGCGCGAGGCGGTGGCGGGCCTTCAGCAGCCGGGCCGCCTTCGCGGACTGCGACGCGGGGTTCTTGATCGCCTGCGCCTCGTCAAGCACCGCGTAGTCGAAGTCGATCTCCTTCAGCGCGTCGATGTCGCGCCGCATCAACCCGAACGACGTGACCACCAGGTCGTAATCCGCGAAGCGCGGCCGAAGCTGCGCCCGGTCCGGCCCGGAGTAGGCGAGGACTTTCAGCTCGGGGCAGAACTTCTTCGCCTCGTCGAGCCAGTTGAAGATGACCGAGCGCGGCACGACGATCAGCGACGGCAGCGATTTCGGATGGGGGATGTCGGATTTCGGTCCCGAGCCCGCTTCTTCTGAAATCCGCGATCCCAAATCCGAAATCGCCGGGTCCACATGGTCTTTATGCCCCAGCTTGCGCGCCTGCAGCATCGCCAACACCTGCACGGTCTTGCCCAGGCCCATGTCGTCGGCCAGGATGCCGCCCATGCCGAACTCGCGGAGGAAGCGCAGCCAGCCCAGTCCGTCACGCTGGTAGCGGCGCAGGTCGCCGCCGAAGCTCTCGGCCGCGTCGAGCGGGTCGATGCCCTCGAACATCGCCAGCCGCTTGCGGGCCTCGCGGAAGCGGTCGTCCACGGCCGTGAGCTGCTTGTCGTCCAGCAGCGCATCCAGCACGGCCGCCTGCGACGACTTAAACCGCAGGTGGTCGCCCTCGATCTGGCCGAGCGCGGTGAGCAGCCCGTGCTCGTCGAGCCACTGCTCGGGCAGCAGCGCCTGGCTGCCGTCGCCGAGGGTGATCATGTTTTGGCCCGACCGCGCCGCGGCGAGGATCTCGGGCAGGCTGAACTGCTGGGTCTGGCCGTCGGCCTGGTCGTAAGTGACGGTGCCGCGGAGTTCGAACCAGTCGATGCCCGAGGCGATGGACAGGGCCGGCGGCCCCGCGGCGCGGACGATCCGCTGGTCGGCCGAGACGACCCAACCGGCGGCAAGCAGGGCGGCGACGGCCCGCGGCATCTGCTTCGGGCTCACCAGCAGCACGTCCCCGCCGGGCGACGCGGTGTGACGCAAACCCAACCCCGCGGTCGCGGCGATCGCCTCGCGCTCGGCCCGCAGGTCGCGGCGGATGAGGCGTTCTTCGCCATCTTTCACGTTGCCTTCGGTCTGACCGTCTCCGCCGCCGGCTTCCGGGCTTTGCTCGTGGACGGCGACCGCGGTTTCTTCCGCTTCGCTTGTTACCGCGGCCTTGGTCATTTCGTCGGCCCCGGCGACGGTTGCGGTTTCGGTCGATTCATCGCCCGCGTTCGTGCGTTTCGTCGGCGGGGCGAGGGGGACGAACCGGCCGCGCTGCGCTGGGTTGATCCGTTGGCCGGCGTAGTCGAACGACACCCGGGCGACGAGGCTGCTCTTGCCCCCGCCGGTGATCAGCTCGGCCGCCTGGGCCGAGCCCGGGCTGTAGAGGTCCAGGTGCGGCCGGGGCTCGATGAGCGCCTCGGCCCGGCCCATGCCCTCGGGCAGGTCGAGCTCCGGCAGCTGCGGCAGCAGGTACAGCCGCTCGAAGAACCGCGGCACGTCGTCGCTCGGCACGCGCAGCGCCGACGGGCCGACCGCTTCCTCGACCGTCTCGGCGGCGGCCTCGGTGTCCGCCGCCTCCGACTCGGCGTAGCGGTGGTCGCGGAACTGGCTGACCCAGCGGTACGCGTCGCGGTCGTCGAACGGCGCGGCCATCGCGAAACCGCCCCCGGAAATCGGCCGAGAGTGGCCCCGGTCGGAAGAGGGGGCGAGCAGCGTCGAGCTGACGATCAGGCCCTCGCGTCCGCCGAGTACGACCTCGGGCTCGGTCACCGACAGCCGCTTGCCCTTGCGGCGGAGTTGCAGGTCGACCAGCAGCGCCCCCGCGCCCTGGCGGGCGACGAGCCAGAGCTTCCACGCCGCGTCGCCGCCGACCCAGCGCAGGGGGCGTTGGTTCGTGCGGTTGTTCGTCTCGTCCTCGTCGAGCTCGAGGAAGCACCGGCCGGTGGCGATCATGCGCTGCAAGAGCGCCCGCTGCGACCCCGGCGCGACGCGGTAGGTGTGGTGCCCGCGGTCGAGGCGGTACGCCTGGCTCGCCTCGTTCTGCGTGACCCAGGTCGCCCCGAGCATCATCGACACCAGCTCG
>JBCCRT010000191.1:0-4165 GCA_039201235.1 Planctomycetota bacterium | reverse complement strand
GGCCTTGCCCGCCTTGGCGTCGGCCTGGCCGTCCATCAGGTCGATCGTCTGCACCCGCTCCAGCAGGTCCGCCTCGGTCAGGTCGGTCTTGTCCTGCAGCAGCGACCACATGGCCATGCACACCAGCGACAGCCGCTCGAAACGATCCTCGAGGTACTGCACCTCCCGCTGCGTCCGCCGGGAGGACGCCCCGCCGCCGGCCCGCGGCCCCGACCCGCCGCCGCTGCGGGAGTAACCAAACATCGCGGAGTTGAGCATACGGAGACCTTTCGAATAGGAGGTGAAAACGTCGACGCTGAGCATCATCGCTCGGTCGTCGATCGCAAGGCCGCGAATCGGGACCCCGCGTTTCGCCATGCCGTCAAACCGGGCCGTCCCGGCGGTTTCCCACCGATTATTCACATATTTCTGACCCGCTCCGCATCCCCCGCTCACAGCCGCGGCCGATCATCCTGCGCCAAGGACGGGTGATCCCGCCCTCGGCGTCGGACACGGAAGCCCGACCCATCCGGAACGCCAAGGATGACCCTCGACTACCGCACCGTCTTCATCAGCGACGCCCACCTCGGCAGCCGCGGCTGTCAGGCCGCCGCCCTCTCCAAGTTCCTCAAGTACGTCCGCTGCGAACGCCTCTACCTCGTCGGCGACATCGTCGACATGTGGCGGCTGCGGCAACGCTGGTACTGGCCCGGCGAGCACAACAACGTGCTCCGCCGCATCCTCAACCAGACCAAACACCACACCGACGTCGTCTTCGTCCCCGGCAACCACGACGAGGCCGCCCGCCAGTTCCTCCACTCCGACTTCGGCGGCATCCGCGTCCTGCCCTACGCCGTCCACGTCACCGCCGACGAGCAGCGCCTGCTCGTGGTCCACGGCGACCAGTTCGACCTCGTCGTCAAACACTCCCGCTTCGTCTCCATGCTCGGGAGCAAGGCCTACGACGCCCTGATCGCCTTCAACCGCCGGTACAACACGCTGCGGCGACGCCTCGGCCTGCCCTACCAATCACTCAGCAAGACCATCAAGGGCAAGGTCAAGTCGGCGTGCATGTTCATCAGCAAGTTCGAAGAAACGCTCGCCCACGAGGCCGAGCGCCGCGGCCTCGACGGCGTGGTCTGCGGCCACATCCACGAACCGGCACAAAGACCGGTCGGCGAGAACGACGGGCTGCCTACGTCGTACTTCAACTGCGGCGACTGGGTCGAGAACTGCACCGCCCTGGTCGAGCACCACGACGGCCGGCTCGAGGTCATCAACGGGGTCGAGGCCGTCGATGCTATGCTGGCCCAATCCGAGGCGGCGACGGGTCAGCCCGACCCGCCGCCGCTGGCCGAGCTGCTGCGGAGCGACCGCGGCCTGGAGTTAGGCGATCAATGGAAAGTCACTCTGGGTCACCCCCGCCCCCGGAATACCCAAACGGATCGGCCGACGTCGCCGTTGCCGACCCCGACGCGGACGTCGGAGCCGAGCCGCAACGGCCGGCCCCTGATGCCGCTCGACCGCCGCTGAAGATCGCCCTGCTCACCGACGCCTGGGAGCCCCAGGTCAACGGCGTCGTCCGCACCTGGCAGCACGTCATCCGGGAATGCGAGGCCCCCGGAATCGGCCGCGGCCACGCGTTCACCGTCATCCACCCCGGCATGTTCCGCACCGTCGGGGCGCCGAAGTACCCCGAGATCCGCCTCGCCCTCTGGCCCTACGGCCAGACGTACCGCACCCTCGACCAGCTGCAACCCGACGCCGTCCACGTCGCCACCGAGGGCCCCATCGGCCGGGCCGGTCGGCGGTGGTGCCTCAAGCGCGGCCGGCCGTTCACCACCAGCTACCACACCCAGTTCCCCCACTACCTCAAGGCCTACTTCGGCATCCCCAAATGGGCGACCTACCGGTTCATCCGCTGGTTCCACGGCGCCGCCGACGCCACCCTCGCCCCGACCCAGACCGTCGTCGACGAGCTGCACCGCAACGGCCTGCCCACCGCCCGCGTCTGGTCCCGCGGCTCGGACACGAAGCAGTTCCGCCCGATGGGTAAGCCCCTCTTCGCCGACCTGCCCCGCCCGATCTTCCTCAACGCCGGCCGCGTCGCGGTCGAGAAAAACATCGAGGCCTTCCTCAAACTCGACCTGCCCGGCAGCAAGGTCGTCGTCGGCGACGGGCCCGTGAAGAAAAAACTCCAGAAGCAGTACCCCGACGTCCACTGGGCCGGCTACCAGTTCGGCGAAGACCTCGCGAAGCACTACAGCAGCGCCGACGTCTTCGTCTTCCCTAGCCTGACCGACACCTTCGGCGTGGTCATGCTCGAAGCCAACGCCTGCGGCCTGCCTATCGCCGCCTACCCCGTCACCGGCCCGATCGACGTCGTCGAAGAGGGCCGCAACGGCTGCCTCCACGACGACCTGCGGCAGGCCTGCCTCGACGCCCTGAACGTCTCCCCCGAGGCCTGCCGCCAGTTCGCGTTAGAAAACTCCTGGGCCCGCTGCGCCGAGATCGTGCTCGACACGCTGAGCGTGGTGCCAAAATGACGTCGCCTCAGCTGGACGCCATGACCCCGGTCAGCAGCAGCACCGCCACCACCGCCGCGACCGCGATGCGGTAGTAGCCGAAGACCTCCATGCCGTGCCGCTTGAGGTAGGCGACCATCCACGTCACCGCCGCCACGGCCGAGGCCCACGCCGCGACGCTGCCGATCAGCATGTTGACCCAGCCGTACTCGTCGAGCATCACCCGCACCAGCAGTACCTCGACCGTCTGCCCGTCGACCACGACCGGCGTGGTGTCGAGCACGGCCTTGTAGACCGTCGCGGCGCACAGCGTCACGACGCCGAGCAGGAAGCTGAACTCCACCGCCGCCGCCAGCGACAGGCCCACCAGCACCCCGCCGACGATCGTGACCAGCGACCGCGACGTGCCGGGCCACATCGCCAGGCACTGGATCAGCCCGATCAGCAGCGCCATCCGCACCGTCATACCCGGCAGGTCGACCCCCGCCCCCTCCTCGGCGACGCGGCGCTTGCGGTACCACGCCGTCGCCAGGATCGCCACCCCGCCCACGAACCACGCGAACACGATCGGCCACATGCCGAAGAGCTTTTCCTCGATCCAGTCGTCCAACGCCAGGCCCACCACCGCCGCCGGCAGGAACGCCACGAGCATCGTCAGCCCGATACGGAACCCCTCGTCGTCGCCCGGCCCGACGCCGATCCTCCCCAGCCAGCCGACCGATGCCTGCCGGACCCGCCGCCAGTACAGCCCCAGCACCGCCAGGATCGCCCCCGCCTGGATGCAGATCGCGTAGGCGTTTGCCGCCGCCCGCGCCTCACGCGATGACGTGCCGATGCCCAGAAGTTCTTGTGTCACCAGCAGATGCCCCGTCGAACTCACCGGCAGATACTCGGTCAGCCCCTCCACCACTCCTAAGATCAACGCTTGCCACCAGGTCATGGGACCCCTGTTCCGAACGTCCAGATCGCACCGCCCGGCGGCACCGCGCGCTAACCTAACACCTTTATGTCGACCTGCCGACGCGGGGCGTTAAGAACCGATGAGAAACGGCTTGATCCGCCCATAACCCGTAATATCATTTAATCCGGATGAATGGATATAATGGGCCCAGTGTCCGCTTGACGACCGGAAACCGTTGACATGAGTCTGTTTACCCGACAACTCCGCGAACGTGTGATGTTCCTCGACGGGGCGATGGGCACCTCGATCCACAACCTCGAGGGGCTGGAGCTTGAACGCGACTATCTCGGCCGGGAGAACTGCACCGAGGTCCTGCTCCTCACCCGGCCCGAGGTGATCCGCGGGATCCACGAGTCCTTCCTCGCCGCCGGCTCCGACGCCGTCGAGACCGACTCGTTCAACGCCCAGCTGCACACCATGGAGGACCAGGACCTCGTCGACCGGGTCTACGAGATGAACGTCCTGGCCGCCCGCACCGCCCGCGAGGCCTGCGACCGCTTCGCCACCCCGGAACGCCCGCGGTTTGTGGTGGGCTCCATGGGCCCGGGTACCAAGCTCGTCACCCTCGGCAACATCGGCTGGGACGAGATGTACGCCAGCTACGCCGAGCAGGTCCGCGGCCTGCTCGACGGCGGGGCCGACGTCCTGCTGCTCGAGACCGCCCAGGACATCCTCCAGGTCAAGTGCGCCCTCAACGCCG
>JBCCRT010000190.1:0-4199 GCA_039201235.1 Planctomycetota bacterium | reverse complement strand
CGCGGTTGAACTCGTAGCGGAACTCCATGGCGAGCTGGACGACCTGGGCGACGGCCTCGGGGTCTTCGCCGTTGACGTGGAAGATCGGGCTCTGGAGCATCTTGGCGACGTCGGTGGCGTAGCGGGCGCTGCGGGCGGCGTTTGGCTGGGTGGTGAAGCCGATCTGGTTGTTGATGACGACGTGGAGGCAGCCGCCGATCTGGTAGCCGGGGAGCTCGGAGAGGTTGAGGGTTTCTTGGACGACGCCCTCGCCGGCGAAGGCGGCGTCGCCGTGGATCAGCAGGGCCATGCCGCGTCGGCCGCGGGTGGTGGCGTCGGCGCGGTCTTGCTTGGCGCGGAGCCGGCCGAGGGCGACGGGCCCGACGTATTCGAGGTGCGACGGGTTGAAGCACAGCGAGAGGTGGATGTTGCGTCCGCCGCGGGTGCGCCAGTCGCCGGAGTAGCCGAGGTGGTACTTGACGTCGCCGCCGCCGATGAACTTCTTCGGGTCGTTGTCCTCGAACTCGCGGAAGATCTTCTGGGGGCTCTTGCCCATGACGTTGGCCAGCACGTTGAGCCGGCCGCGGTGGGCCATGCCGATGACGACCTCGGCGATGTTCTGGTCGCCGGCTTTTTCCAACGCGAGGTCGAGCAGGGGGATGAGCGACTCGCCGCCCTCGAGGCTGAAGGACTTGGCCCCGATAAATTTGCGTTGGATGAACTCCTCAAAGATCACCGCGTCGGTGAGGCGGGTAAGGATGCGGATCTGGTCTTTACGGCTGAGGGTGACGGTGTTCTCGGTGGACTCCATGCGGCGTTGGAGCCACTGGCGGACGCCGAGGTCGTCGATGTGCATGAACTGCACGCCGACGGAGCCGCAGTAGGTGTGCCGCATCTGCTCGATGATTTCGCGGAGCGTGCGGACGCGGTCGCCGGGGACGGTGGAGCTGAAGGCGAAGGGCCGGTCGTAGTCGTCTTCGGTGAAGCCGTAGTAGCCGGGCTGCAGCTCGTCGGGGACTTCGCATCCGTCGGCCAGGGGGTTGAGGTGGGCGGAGATGTGCCCGCGGACGCGGTAGTTGCGGACGAGCATGTCGACGCGGTGCTGCAGGTCGCCGGAGTCGGCGGCGTGGGGCGCAACGATCGCCCCGGCGGCGGCGTGGCCGTTGGCCGAGCCGTTGTAGCTTCCGGGGGGGGCGAACAGGCTGCGGGGTTTCTGCTGAGCGCCGCTGCGTCGGCCGGTGTCCATGCCCCAGTCGCCGAAGAGCGACCTCCAACGCGGATCGACCGCGTCGGGATCGTCGAGGTAGTCGTTGTAGAGCTGTTCGACGTAAGCGAGGTTCGCGCTGCCGGGCAGCTCGGGATCGGGTTGGATCATGGCGGCGGGGGACGGAGGTGAACGGCGGCAGGCTGGGTCGATCGAGTTAAGGGTTAGCATATCACCGAAGCGGTTGATTTCTTACGCGATCGCGCGGCCGGATAACGATTCATCGGACCCTCATCCGGCGGGGTGAGGTGGGGCCGAGGGTGGTACGCATGTGGCAGGCGATCGAGGTGTGGCAGGTGGTGGGGATCGCGACGCTGGGGATCGCGGCGGGGACGCTGGGCGGGATGCTCGGCGTCGGCGGCAGCGTGCTGATGATCCCGGGGTTGGTCGTGCTGCTGGGTCGGCCGACGGGCGTGGAACAACACCTGTTCCAGGCGTCGGCGATGGTGGCGAACGTGGCGGTGGCGGTGCCTGCGGCGATGAGGCATCGGCGGGCGGGGGCGATGACGCCGGCGGCGCTGCGGGGGATGCTGCCGGCGGCGCTCGGGGCGGTGGTGCTGGGCGTGTGGCTGAGCAACCGGCCGGTGTTTGCCGGCGCCGACGGCGGCGTGTGGTTGGGCAGGTGCCTCGCGGTGTTTCTGCTGTACGTGGCGGTGGTGAACGCGTTGAAGCTGTATCCGGAAGGGGCAAGAGCGGCAGCGGCGGAGGTCGAGCCGCGGGTCACGACGGGGCGGGGCGTGGCGGTCGGCGGGTTGATGGGGACGGTGGCGGGGCTGCTGGGCATCGGCGGCGGGGCGATCGCGGTGCCGCTGCAGCAGACGCTGATGCGGCTGGAGCTGCGGCGGTGCATCGCCAACAGCGCGGCGGTGATCGTCGTGAGTGCCGCGGTCGGGGCGGTCTACAAGAACGCGACGCTGGCGGGCAGCACCGGCGGTGATTTCGGCTGGCGTGACGGTTTGACGCTGGGGCTCTTGTTGGCGCCCACGGCCTGGGCGGGCGGGCGACTCGGGGCGTCGCTGACGCACCGACTCCCTCGGCGGGCGATCCGCGCGGCGTTCGTGGCGCTGATGCTCGTCGCGGCGTGGCGGATGGCGGCGTGGTGACGCGGCGTGATCAGACGCCGACGGCTTGGCGGCGGGGGCGGGACTCGCCGGACCAGGTCTTGCGGGCGATGGGCTTGCCGCAGCCGGGGCAGAAGTGTGAGCACTGGGTGATGTCGTACGAGCAGCGGGGGCAGAGGCCGTGGTCTGTGCGGTGCAGCCGGACGCCGACGGTCATGACCCAGATGCCCAGCAGCGCGAAGGACGCGGCGACGAAGAACCAGAACGGCACGACGACCCGACGGGCCGTGAGCGAGAAGTCGCCGGCGGGCAGGAACCCGGCGAGGGCGGGCTCTTCCGCGCCGCGCATCGCGACCGCCGGGCCGAGCCCGAAGCCCAGCCCGTGGTCCGCGCAGTGCGCTTCAAGCGTCGGCGCCCCGGCTGCCGGCGTAGGGTTGGTCCGCAGTCGGAAGACAAACGGCTCGCCCACCCCCGGGTCGCCCAGCGTCAACAGCCCCAGCCGGCCGCGGTCGGTTGTGAACACCATCACCGCCGGCGTGCCCGCCCGGACCACGGCCTGCTCCGACCGCTCGTAGCTGCGGTACCACAGCAACCCCGAGCCGATCAGGACCGCCCCGAGCACCAACACCACCGACCAGTAAACCGTCTTCTGCATACGCTGGTTTCCCACCTCTCCCCGTCGCGGCCGGGGCTCTACGCCGGCATTAAGCAGTGTAAAGCACATCGACCCCGGCCGCTGCGCCGACGTTCATTTTTCGTCAGCCCCGCCGCATCACGACCGTCGCGTCGTGGCCGTGGGCGAAGTAGTCGTGACGCAGCTGGACGTACGGCGTCTGGTCCAGGGCCCAGTCCAGCAGCGCCAGCGTCGGCAACCGGCGGGCCGGGTCTTGCTGCGGCGTCGCCCCCGGGCCCGGCCGGTCCGATAAGAAATTGAACAGCAGCGCCTCGCCGCAGCCCGCCCACGCCCCGCCGAGCACGGCAAACACCGCCTCGGCGTCCATCGTGTTCAGCGTCCCCGAGATCGCCGTAATGTCCGGCCACCCCGTCGCCAGCAGCGACGGGTCCCGCACGAAATCCCCCGCGTGAAACTCGGCGTCACGCAGCCCCCGGCCGTTGGCGAACGCGATCACCTCCGGCACCCCGTCGATCCCGACGAACCGCTCGTAGCCCACATCGTGTTCGAGCAGATACGCCGCGAAATCGCCCCGGCTGCAACCCGCGTCGAGCACCCGCTTGCCGGCGAAGTCCACGACCTGGGTGAACAAGCGGAACCGCAGCTGCTGCGTCTCGGGCCGGGCCCAGAGTGTGACGTCGAAGCCGCTGCCGTGGCGTCGCTGCGCGTCGCGGTAGGGCTGGAGGTAGGCGTCGTCGGGCATGACGGCATGGTAACTTTCGGAAATGGCTGACCCCCGGAACCCCCGGAATTTCCAACTCCACGTACGGGACTGGATCGACAAATTCCGGGGGAAGTTCGTGGTGTTCGACGGGCCGGATGGCAGCGGCAAGTCGACGCAGTTCCGCCGGCTGTCGGAGTTGGCCGAGGCCCACGGCGTGGCGGTCTGCGAGGTCCGCGAGCCCGGCGGCACACACATCGGCGAGCAGATCCGCCGGGTGCTGCTCGACCCGTCGGTCAAGGAAGAGGTGGACCTGCGCTGCGAGATGCTGCTGTTCATGGCCAGCCGGGCGCAGCTGATCGCCCAGAAGATCGCCCCCGCGCTGGCCGAGGGCCAACTCGTGTTGGCCGACCGGTTCATCAGCTCGACGCTGGCGTACCAGGGCGCGGCCGGGGGCCTGCCGATCGCCGACATCCTGAAGGTCGGGCAGGTCGCGCTGGGCCCGCACTGGCCGGACCTCGTGGTGGTGTTCGATGTGGACGAGCACACCGCCGCGGGGCG
>JBCCRT010000189.1:0-4254 GCA_039201235.1 Planctomycetota bacterium | reverse complement strand
GTGGGCGTCTTCGTATTTCTCGGAGGACTCGAGCAGGGCCTTGGACGGGATGCAGCCGACGCGGAGGCAGGTGCCGCCGAAGGCGGGCTTGTCGGCGACGGTGCCGTTGTCGACGCAGGCGGCGTCGAGGCCGAGCTGGGCCGCGCGGATGGCGGCGACGTAGCCGGCCGGTCCGCCGCCGATGACGAGCAGGTCGTGGGTGGGTTGTGCCATGACGCGGAGTTTAGCACCGGGCCGAGAGACCGCTGATATATGCGCAAAGCCCGGGGGCGGCCGCCCCCGGGCTTTAACCCGTGAAGAGGGTGCCCTGGTCGCGGGCGGGGGGCTCGGGCTGGGTGTCTTTGACCTCGTGGAGTTCTTCGAGCAGGTCGTCGAGGTTGGCGATCTTCATGTAGACGCTGGCGAAGCGGACGTAGGCGACGTGGTCGAGGCGTTTGAGCTGTTCGACGCAGAGCCGGCCGATGTCGGTGGACTCGACCTCTTTGCGGCCGAGCTTGAAGAGCTCGGTCTCGACGGCGTCGACGGCGGCGGCGAGCTGGTCGGCGGTGACGGGGCGTTTGTAGACGGCTTTTTGCAGGCCGCCGAGGAGTTTCTCGCGGTCGAAGGGCACGCGGTTGCCGTCGCGTTTGCTGACGGTGAGTCGGGCGTGGGTCTCGACGCGTTCGTAGGTGGTGAAGCGTTTGTTGCAGCGTTTGCAGTGCCGCCGGCGGCGGATCGCGGCGCCGTGCTCGACCTCGCGGGAGTCGATGACCTTGTCGTCGTTGGCCTGGCAGAACGGGCAGCGCATGGATTAAGGGTACCCTGCCGCCATGCGGATCGCGTTCCTCGGCGACGTGGTGGGGACCCCCGGAAGGATGGCGCTCACGCAACAGATCCCCGTGCTGCGGCAGCGGTTCGGGGCGGACGTGGTACTGGCGAACGTGGAGAACACGGCCAACGGGTCGGGGGTGACTCCGGAGCAGGTCAAGAAGTTCCGGGCGGCGGGGGTGGACGGGATGACGCTGGGCGACCACGCGTTTCGGAAGCAGCAGGTCAAGGCGGAGCTGTCGTCGGCGGAGGACTTGATCCGGCCGATCAACCTGCCGGGGCGGGCGTGGGGGCGGGGGTGGATGCGTGTCGCATCGAAAGAAGGCGGCATGGATGTCGTGATCGTGACCGTGATGGGTCGGCTGTTCATGAACTCGGTGCAGGCGGGTGACCCGTTCGCGGCGGTGGACGCGTTTCTGTTGGAGCTGCGGGGTCAGCGGCCGGCGGCGGTGATCGTCGAGGTGCACGCCGAGGCGACGAGCGAGAAGGTGGCGATGGGCTGGCACCTCAACGGGCGGGTCGCGGCGGTGCTGGGGAGCCACACGCACGTGCCGACGGCGGACGCCCGCATCTTGCCGTCCCCCGGAAGTGATCTATCCCTCCCGGGGGCGCCGTTGCCCACTTCCGGGGGGACGGCGTACGTGACGGACCTCGGGATGACGGGGCCGCGGGACTCGGTGCTGGGGCGGCGGGCGGACCGGGTGGTGCACCACATGACGACGGGGCTGCCGGCGGCTTTCGACGTGGCGGAGGGGGGGCCGACGGTGCAGGGGGTGCTGATCGACGTCGATGAACGCAGCGGGTTGGCGACGGGGATCGAACGGGTGGAGCTGGCGGCGGACGTGGGGGCACCGCCGTTCGTGGTCCGGTAACCCCCCCCGGAAGTGTCCCGGAAGTTGCTCCGGAATCTTTCGATGCGTATCCGGGAGTGAGAGAAGAGTCGCCACCCTCCCCCGGCCCCTCCCTGAGGGAGGGGGGTTGTAAGGCGTAT
Source organism: Planctomycetota bacterium (assembly GCA_039201235.1). Classification (GTDB taxonomy): domain Bacteria; phylum Planctomycetota; class Phycisphaerae; order Phycisphaerales; family Phycisphaeraceae; genus Algisphaera. The sequence goes on along the minus strand of JBCCRT010000189.1, from coordinate 2,456 downwards.
CTCGGCCCGCCAAATTGGGTTGCGGGGTTGGTCGATAGCGGCGGGGTGGTAGAGACGGTCGCGGACATCGCGGAGGCGGAGCGTCGGACGGCGGAGGCGGAGACGTCGTCGGGGCGGCGGCTGACGCTGCGTCGGGCTTGTTTCCGGGGGCGGCCGAGGTCCTCGGTCATCGGCGGGCGGGTGTCGCTGGGCTTGGCGGGTTGTCTGGCGGCGGGTTTTCTGGCGGGGCAGACGGACACGAGCGGCAACGCGGGGCTGGCGGTGGCGTTGTTGGTGGTGTTGGCGGGGGGGATCGCGGCGTGGTGGGGCCTGCGGCGGGGCGTGGTGGGGCCGGTGGTGCGGTTGGCGGATCAGGTGGACGCGATGTCGGCCGAGCGTCGGGAGCGGGCGGTCAAGGAATTGCCAACGGACCGGGAGGACGAGGTGGGTCGCTTGGCCCGCGGGGTGCGTCGGCTGGTGGTGGACCGGGTGCGGGACGGGCACGAGGCGAAGCGGCTGCGGCGGACGCTGGACGACCGGGTGAGCAAGGCGACCGCTCGGGCGACGCGGGGGCTGAGCCGGCTGGCGATGCGCGACCCGCTGACGGACCTGGGCAACCGGCGGTTCATGGACGAGCAGCTGCCCGAGCTGATCGAGGCGGGCAAGGCGTCGGGGACGGACTTGGTGTGCGTGGTCATCGACCTGGACAACTTCAAAGAGGTCAACGACACGCTGGGGCACGGCAAGGGCGACGAGCTGCTGATCCTCATCGCGGAGCTGATCCGCACGTCGGTGCGGGCCGAGGACGTGGCGGTCCGGCTAGGGGGCGACGAGTTCGTGGTGTTCATGCCCGGCGGGACGCTGGAGCGGGCCGAGCAGGTGATGGGCCGGGTGCGGCGGCTGTACCGGCAGCGGTCGGCGGCGATGCTGGGCCCGGCGACGGAGACGGACCTGTCGGTCGGGGCGTCGTCGATGTTGCGGGAGGGCTGCCGCGACGGGGAAGAATTGATCGAGCGGGCGGACGAACACCTTTACACCGCGAAGCGCGAGGGCAAGGGGCGGACGTGCTCGCTGCGCGGTGTCGCGGCGGCCTAAACCTCGTGGACGCAGCCGGTGCGGGCGAGGCCAGGCATTAAACTCCCGGGGGTGAACGGCGAGAGCTACATCCTGACGTGCCGGTGCCCGGACCGGGTGGGGGTGGTGGCGGCGGTGACGTCGTTCTTCGCGTCGTTCGACGGCTGGATCGTGGAGGCGGCGCAGCACGCCGACCGCGAGACGGGGTTGTTCTTCATGCGGCAGGAGGTGCTGGCCGACTCGGTGCCGTTCGGGGTGGGCGAGCTGCGGCGTCGGTTCGCGGCGGTGGCCGAGGGTTTAGACATGACCTGGACGCTGCGGGACCCGGCGACGCCGCACCGGGTGATGCTGCTGGGCACGAAGGCGGAGCACTGTCTGGCGGACCTGCTGCAGCGGTGGTCGACCGGCGACCTGCGGTTCGAGCTGTGCGGGGTGATCTCGAACCACGGGCACCTGCGTCGGCTGACCGAGTACCACGGCGTGCCGTACCACGAGGTGCCGATCGCTCCGGGGGGCGATTTGAACGACAAGGCGGCGGGGTTCGCCGAGGTGCGTCGGCTCTGCGACGAGGCCGAGGCCGAGACGCTGGTGCTAGCCCGTTACATGCAGGTGCTGCCCCCGGAATTTTGCGCGGCATACGACGGGCGGGTCATCAACATCCACCACAGCTTCCTGCCGTCGTTCGCGGGGGCGAAGCCCTACCACCAGGCGCACGAGCGGGGCGTCAAGCTGATCGGCGCGACGTGCCACTACGTGACCGCCGAGCTCGATGCCGGGCCGATCATCGAGCAGGACGTGATCCGCGTGACCCACGCCCACGACCCGGCCGAGCTGGCCCGCCGGGGGCGGGACGTCGAGCGGCTGGTGCTGACCCAGGGCGTGCGGTACCACCTCGAGGACCGTGTCATGCGGTACGGCAACAAAACGGTCGTGTTCGTTTAAACGCCTCGGGAGCGGGCCGGCTCGCTCAGAAGTTCACGGTCAGCAGCAGCCCCGCGGTCGCGGTGAACTCGTTGTAGTCCAGGAAGTCGACGCTCGAGTCCTGCGTGTTGAACCCCAGCACGCCGCGGAGCACGGCGTTGTCGGTCACGTCCCACCGCAGCTCCGTGCCCACGCGGACGCCGAAGTCCTCGCGGTCTTCGCCCAAGGCCTCGGTGAAGTAGTCCTTGTACCAGCTGCCGTAGAGGTCGACCCGGCTGACCCAGGCCACGTCCTCGGCCAGCGGCTTGACCAGGTCGGCCCCGACCGTGAGGTTCAGGAACGTGAAGTTGTCGGGGTCGGCCCAGGTGTGGTTGACCACGACGCGGGGCACGGCGAGCCAGTTGTCGGGCAGCGGCACGGGCCGGAGGTAGAACCCCGTGAGCACGAGCTGGTCGATCAGCTGCCGGTCGAACTCGTCGTCG
>JBCCRT010000188.1:0-4310 GCA_039201235.1 Planctomycetota bacterium | reverse complement strand
GAAGCTCTCGTTGCCCGCCAGCGCCAGCAGGAAGCCGACCGGGTAGATGATCCAGCCGACGGCGATGAAGGCCTTCATCACCCCGAGCTGCGGCTGGAACTCGGCCGGCAGGTGCGCGGCCGCGGCGGTGACCTGCGTGTACAGCATGCCGACGATCGCCAGCCAGAAGACGCAGGAGACGATGTAGAAGCCCCACCACGCGCCGCCGCCCAGCGGGCTGGTCTCGGCGATCCAGGCGGTCACCAGCATGCCGACCGACAGCAGGCCCAGCGCCCAGAACAGCGGCTTGCCTTTCTTACCCAGAGAAAGCAGCAGCGGGAACTCGAGCACCATGAGTGGCACGGTGATGAGCCAGTCGATGTAGCGGTACGCCGTGGGGAACGCGGCGAGCTGGCCGATCTCCTTGAGGCTGCCGTCGGGGTTGAGCACGATCGCGTCGGCGAGGCTCTCGACGTAGATGCCCGCCATGCGGTAGTAGTGGAAACACGCCACGCCGCAGATCACGCCCGCCACCACCGCGACCTTGCGGTACTTCGGGCTCAGCGTGCTGGCCATCATGAACAGATACGCCGCCCCGGCGCCCATGCCCACGATCCCGAGCCAGAAGAGATACATGGTGATCCCTTCGGTCGTGAGGCCCGCCTTCAGGGCGATCAACGTGTCCGACATTCCGAGCAGAGGCATCACAGGCTCCTTGCGATAGAGATAAAGAACAGCTCCCGCCAAACGGGGCGGTCACCAATCAGAAAAGCACGTGAAACTCCGCAGTTCGTTGCGGGGCAAACGGGCCGACTTTGAGCGTCAGTGATTGAGTCGTAAAGCGGTGACGACCCGTCGCGTGATATGTCTATTGCACGCTAGCCGAAACCCGGAACGGCGTCCACAGAAATGACACAAAATTTCTGCGGTTTCGCCGACCCTGTGTTTTTCAATCCGCGCCGCCGCGGTGGACCGTGCGCTTGCCGAAGCGCGTGGTGATCTCGTCGAGCGTGCGGTCGAGCTGTTCTTGTTTCCGCTTCCGGGGGTCGGGGAACAGCTCGGCCGGCGGCGTCGCGTCGGTCAGCGGACCCGCGCTGACGCCGACCAGCCGGACGGTGCGGAACCCCTGCTCCGCCCAGCGCACGAACAGCCCGCGGGCGGTGTGCCAGATGGTCTCGGTCAAGTCGCTCGGCTCGTCGAGCGTCGCCGAGCGGGTGACCGTCTCGAAGTCGCCGTAACGGATCTTCACCGTGACGCCGCGTGCCCGCAGCCCGTGCTTGCGCAGCCGGTAGCCGACCTGTTCCGCCTGCCCCAGCATCACGTCGAGCACCGCCTCGGGGTGTTCGAGGTTCGTCGCGAACGTCTGCTCGTGGCCGATCGATTTCGCCACGCGGTCCGGCACGACGGGCCGGTCGTCGAGCCCCCGCGAAAGCCGGTAGAACCGCCCGCCGAGCTCGCCGAAGCCCGCGTCGAGCTGCGCCGCCGTCAGCCGCCGCAGGTCGCCGATCGTCTCGACGCCCCGCTGCTCCAGCTTCCTCTGCGTCGCCGGCCCGACGCCCCACAGCTTGCCGATCGGCAGCGGGCTCAGCACCGCCTCGATCCCCGCTTCGTCATGGGGGATCACCGTCAACCCGTCGGGCTTCTCCAGGTCCGATGCCAGCTTCGCCAGGAACTTGTTGGGCGCGACGCCGACCGACGCGACCAGCCCGCCCGTCGCCTCCCGCACCGCGGCCTTGAGCCTCGCCGCGACTTGTTCCGGGGGGCCCATGAGCCGGGCCGTGCCGGTCATGTCGAGGAACGCCTCGTCCACGCTCAGCGGCTGCACCGTCGGCGAGAAGTCGTCCAACACCGCGAACATCGCCGCCGACGCCTCCCGGACCTTCTCGCCCGGCACTTTCACGCATACCGCGTGCGGACAACGCCGCAGCGCCCGACTCATCGGCATCGCCGACCGGCACCCATACTTCCGCGCTTCGTAAGACGCCGTCGTCACCACCCCCCGCGGCCCCGTCCCCCCTGTCAGCACCGCCTTGCCGCGCAGCGACGGGTCGTCCCGCACCGCGATCGCGGCGAAGAACGCGTCCATGTCCAGGTGGAAGATAGTCCGGCTCACCGGAAGTCATCGTACCTCGCCCCAACTCCGCCCCAGGTCACTTGCCGCGGCGTGACCACGGGTCCATCTTTCAGACGGGCCCGCAAGAGAAAACCCTTGTAATACCTCAGTTGTCGAGGTATTATTACATCGTCAAACGAGGTATTAGCCGCGGAGGGGTTGGTCGATAAGCGACATACTCGGGTTGGATTGGGCTTAGTTGACATGTCGGGTGCCTGCGCGGCGAGCGGTCAGAGCTACGCCCCGACGCCCCGACGCCCCGACGCCCCGACGCCCCGACGCCCCGACGCCCCCAATCGGTTGAAGCCGTCGTCGAAAGGCCTGCTCCGTACCACCGAGGATCCGTCAGCGACGCGTTGCGTCGCAGCTAAAAGCCGACTTGCTTGCTGAAACGAAATGACGCCCCAGACCCCACACCCTGCATCTTGGAGCCCACGATGTCTTTGTCCAAAGAACTCGCCCGCGGGACGGTCTCGCCGATCGTGTTGTCGCTGCTCGTCGAGCGGCCGATGTACGGCTACGAGATCGTCAAGACCGTCAACCAGCGGTCCAACGGCGTGCTGGCCTTCAAAGAAGGCACGCTGTACCCGCTGCTGCACCAGCTGCAGGGGCGTCGGCTACTGCGGGCCAAGTGGGAGGACGGGCCGGCGGGCAAGCCGCGGAAGTACTACGCCCTGACGCCGAAGGGTGAGCGGCTGCTGGCCAAGAGCCGGGCGGAGTGGTCGAGCGTCAGCGGGGCGGTGGACGCGCTGCTCATGGGAGAGACCGCGTGAGCGGGTTCGATCCCCTGGTCGAACGGGCGACCCGCCGGCTGTCCCGCGACCGCGAGCTGCGGGGCGAGGTGTCGCGCGAGCTGGCGAGCCACCTCGCGGCGTCGGCGGCGGAGTACCGCAGTGCGGGCTACGCCGAGGCGAACGCCGACGCCGCGGCGGCGAAAGACTTCGGCGACCCGGACGACGTGGCCGACGCGTTGTGGGAAGCGAACCGCTTCCGCGTCCGGCTGCGGGCTTGGGGCTGGTGGGCGGCCCGGCTGACGCTGGTGCCGGCGTGCGTGGCGGCGGCGTGTTGGATGATGCTGCCGACGCTGGCGACCAGCGCCGCAATGGCGAACCTGAGCCAGGGCAACTGGGTCAGCGTCTCGCCCGTGATGCGGTGGTACGACCGGCGGGTGCGGGCGCGGATGACCGCCGACCAGCGGCTGATCGCGTTCGGCGACGAGTCGGCCCCGGACGAGTTGGCCCGGTGGTCCGCCGTGCGGGACGCCCACCCGCACGACCCGCTGGCGCAGCTGCGGGTGGTCGAAGAAGCCATGGTGCGGGTCAACTCCGCGGCGGCGGGCCACCCGTCGCCCGGGGCCACGGTCGAGACCGAGGCCGTGCGGCTGCGGGCCGAGCTCGACCGGCTCGATGGCTTGCAACCCGACAACGCGTTGGTGCCGCTGGTGCGGGCTTACCTCGACCTGTGGCAAGTTACACTCCAAGACCGCAACGCCCCCGACGCGGCGGTGATGATCGAGACGCTGAACCGCAACGCGGCGGAGCCGGCACGTGTGGAGACCTACATCCGGCGTCTGGCTGGGCCGGTGGACGAAGCGGCGTTGGCGGCGGGGCTGGCGCATTTGGCCGAGGCGGCGGAGCGGCCGTACCTCGGCACCTACCCCCTGTCGCGGATGGCGCGTCGGTTCGGGGCGTTGCCGCCGCCGAGGACGATGCGGGACCACCTGCACCGGATGGGCGAAGAGATCGCGTTGCGGCTGCCGGCGCTGGGGCATTATCGACGGGTCAACCAGGTGGTGTGCGGCGAGGCGATCCGTCGGGCCGAGGCGGGTGAGGTCGCCGGGGCGATCGGGTTGCTGGATCAGCTCGCGGCGGTGAACCGCAAGCAGGCGGCGGGGGCCGAGACGCTAATCGGCGTGCTGGTGGCCCGGACCAACGCGCAATGGGAACGCGCGACCCGCGTGGCGGTGTGGCGGGCGACGGGAGACGAGGCGAAGGCCGCCGAGGCGTTGGCGTACAGCGACGCGTTGGAGCGATTCTGGCGGCGGGAATGGGTGGCAAAAAGAGCGGACGCGGCGTCGGGCAAATCGGGGTCGGGTTCTCTCCTCGTGGGCGATCTCGCGTCGGCGGTGCCGGGTTTCGACGTGGATGCGACGCCGTTCCGCAAGTCGGAGTACGTGCAGTTCGATCGCGCGGCGTTGCTGCTGGGGCTGGTACTGCTG
>JBCCRT010000187.1:0-4338 GCA_039201235.1 Planctomycetota bacterium | reverse complement strand
GGTGCAGCGCCTTGCGGTCGCTGCCTTGCGGCCCCAGCCGGCCCGGGTGTTTCTTGAGTAGCGCCTCGGCGGCACCGAACGCCCCGCTGTTGAGCGCCCCGAGCAGGTCCAGCTCCGCCCCCGCGTCTTTCAGCCGTGCGATCACCGCGCGATCGGTCGCGAACGTCATCGCGGTCTGCCCCGCGTCGTCGGTCGCCGCCGGGTCGGCCCCGTACTCCAGCAGCAGCGCAACCATCTCCGGCCGCCCGCACTTCGCCGCGTGCATCAACGCCGTGCGGTGGTGCTCGTGCTTGCTCATCGTCTGCCCCGCCCGCGACCGATCGGCGTGCAACATCTCACGGACCCGCTCGGCCATCCCCAACGCGATCGCGCTGAACAGGTGCGGCTCCGCCCCGCGCTCTATCAAATACTCGGCCACGTCACGGTGGACTTCACCGAAACACGTCGCCCAGCCCAGCACCCCGAGCTCGTGTTCATCGCCATCGCCGTGCACATCACCCCCAGCTTCGACCAGCCGCTTCACGATCGGCAGCCCCCGTTCCGCCGCGAAGTGCAGCGCGTAGGCGTTGTCGTTCTTGTCGCGCTGGTTGACATCGACCCCCCGCTCCAGCAGCAGGTCCACTACCGCCGCGTGTCCGGCATAGGCCGCGCGGTGCAGCAGCGGCTGTGTCCACGGCCCGCCGATGTGATCGATCAGCGATGGGGACGCGTCGAGGACCGCCCGCATCCGGGCCGCGTCGCCGGCGTCGAGGGCCCGTTCGAGGTCCGCCACCCGATCGTCACCCGCAGACGGGTCTTCCCGGCACGCGGCATCGACGTGGGCCTTGAGCTCACGCCAGCTCGAGAAGCCGTAGTCGCGGGCCAGGGCGAACTGGGCGGTGCTGAGCTTGGCCTTGGGGTCGGAGCGGCGGAGGGCTTCGAGGCGGCGTTTGGCCTGGTTCTTGAGGTGCTGCAGCTCGGGGCGCGGGGGCAGCGACAGCGTGCCGCTCGGGGCGGGGACGGACGGACGTTCAGATTGGGCCATGATGGGGACCTTCCTTCCAATCGTGCCCGGTGTCCGTATGCCGCGGGCTGGAAGTCAGGTGGATGTCGAACGGGGGGCGAGCGGGATGATCCCTTTACACGGACGGTCGGCCGCTCGTCGGCCGAGGACAACCATAACGCCCGGCAGCGGGTTTGCCAACGCTTTTCTTCCGGCCCGGGTTCCGTCTTGTTCCGGTAGGCCTCCGATCGGAACCTGCGGCGTTACACGCGGTCCGGATCGAAGTGGGTGTCGTAGACGCCGCCAGCGCGCAGCGGTTCGGGGAGCCGGTGGACGCGGCCGGCGAGGGCGGCGGTCTGGTCTTCGATGAGGCCGGCCTCGATGTGCCGCCGTTCCGGGACCGCGCCGCGGTCGTCGACGGCGGCGCACCAGGCGTCGACGGCTCGCCGCATCCGGGCGGCGACGTCGGCGTGGTCGGCGCGGTCGGCGAGGTTGTGGACGCAGTGTGGGTCGGCCGTCTTGTCGTAGAGCTCGTCGGCGGGCTTGGTGGGCTGCATCCAGAGGTCTTGCGGGAACGGCAGTTGGCCGGCGGCGTGGAGCCGGCGGACGTGGGTGGTGACGGGGCTGATCTCCATGTACTGGTGCCGCTGGGCGTAGGGGATGTCGGGCCGGTCGTTGCGGAGGTAGAGGTAGCGGCGGTCGGCGGCGCCGCGGACCTTGTCGTGGGCCTCGTCCATGCGGTCGCGGCCGAAGAAGACGTGGGGGGGTTCGGGCGCGGTATCGGGGCCGAGGAAGACCCGGCCGTCGTAGCGGTCGGGGATGTCGAGGCCGGTGAGGGCGTGGAAGGTGGGGGCGAGGTCGATCCAGGAGACCAGGTCGTCGCGGACCGAGCCGGGGGTGGTGAGGTCCGAGCCGACGGGGCCGCGGAAGATCAGCGGCAGGTGGACGCCGGCCTCGTAGCACCAGCGTTTCTCGCGGACCAGGCCGCGGCCGTGGTCGGTGAGGTAGACGACGACGGTGCGGTCCGCCGCGCCCGAGGCGTCGAGGGCATCGAGGCAGGAGCCGAAGAAGGCGTCCTGCGCCTCGAGGTGTTCGTGGTAGCGGACCAGTGACGCACGGGTGACGCGGGTGTCGGGGAGGTAGGGCGGCACGACGAGGCCGGGCAGGTCGTCGAGGGCTGGGTCGTCAGGCCGCGGCTCGGGGGCGGGGGTGGGGTTCTCGTGTCCCTGCTTGCGCACGTCGGGCGGCCACATGCCGCTCTCGTGGGTGTCGCCGAAGTTCTGGTAGAGGAAGAAAGGCCGGTCGTTGAGGCGGCCGGCGGCAAGGTCGTTGCGCCAGTCGGTCTGCCGGGTGGCGAAGCCGTCGGGCGTGGTGAAGTTGAAGTCGGTCTTGTTGGTCCAGTCGACGAGGTAGCCGGCGTCCTGGAGGGCGTGGGTGAACGTCGGCGGCGGGTCGCGGAGGACGCAGCGCATCAGGTGGGTGCCGATCTTGCGGGGGTCCTGGCCGGTGACCAGGGTCGCGCGGGACGGGGCGCAGACCGGGGCGGGGGCGTAGGCGTTGGTGAAGCGGCAGCCCTCGGCGGCGAGGCGGTCGAGGCGGGGCGTGCGGGCGAAGGCGTCGCCGTAGCAGCCGAGGTGCCGGCCGGTGTCTTCGCCGACCAGGAGCATGATGTTGAAGGGGGTAGCCATGCCGCCGTTGTAGCGGCGAGGCGCTAGACCGCAACCGCGGCGGCGGCGTGGGTCGGGGCGTCGGCGGCTTCACGCAGCGGGCGGACTAGCAGCTTGCGTAGCACCGCGAGGACCGTCGCCGGGTTGTCGAGGTAGTTCGCCGGCGGGCGGTAGTACAGCGTCGCGTCGTCGAGCACGGTCGCCCGCCCCGGCGCCCCGCGGAACAAGCCGGAGAGCGGCCCGGGCTTCGTGGTGGTGAAGATCAAGTCGGGGTGTTCGAGGCGGACCTTGTCGATGCGGTGCGTGCTGGCGGCGACGCGGACCTCGGTGAGGTCGATGAAGTGCTGCGCCGCGGCGGGGGGGTCGCCGTAGGCGTCGGTGAGGTCTTGCACGACGGCGTCGAGCTGGTCGAGCGTGTCGACGCGGGTGAGCCGGCGGTAGGCGTCCATGCGGTGCTTGTCCGACGGGATGTACCGCTTGGGCAGCGCACTTCCGGGGGCCGGGGGGGGCAGCTCGAGGTGGCATTTGCTCGCCTCGATCACCGGCTCGTTGCGCAGCCGCTTGGTCGCCTGCTCCAGCAGCACGCAGTACATCTCGTAGCCCACCGCCGCGATGTGCCCCGACTGCTCGGCCCCGAGGAGGTTGCCCGCCCCGCGGATCTCCAGGTCGCGCATCGCGATCTTGAACCCCGCCCCGAGCATCGAGTAGTTCTCGATCGCCTTGAGCCGCTTGGCCGCCACCTCGTTGACCGTCCGGTCCGGCGGCAGCAAGAGGTAGCAGTACGCCCGGTGCTTGTACCGGCCGACCCGGCCGCGGAGCTGGTGCAACTCGGCGAGCCCGAAGTGGTCCGCCTGGTTCACGAACATCGTGTTGGCGTGCGGGTTGTCGAGGCCCGACTCGATGATCGTGGTGGACACCAGCACGTCGGCCTCGCGGCGGGTGAATGCGAGCATGACCTTCTCGAGCTCGCGGGGGGGCATCTGGCCGTGGCCGATCACGATCCGGGCGTCGGGCGCGAGGCGCTGCAGGTCGTCGGCGACGGTCTGCAGGTTGTGTACCCGGTTGTGCACGAAATACACCTGCCCCTCGCGGTTCAGTTCGCGGACCAGCGCCTGCTTGATCCGCTCTTCGGAGTACGGCACGACCTCGGTCACGATCGCCCGGCGGTCCACCGGCGGCGTCGTCAGCGAGCTGATGTCCCGCAGCCCCACCATCGACATGTGCAGCGTCCGCGGGATCGGCGTCGCGGTCAGCGTAAGTATTTCGGCGGTGAGCCGCAGGCCCAGCAGCTTGTTCTTGTGCTCCACGCCGAACCGCTGCTCCTCATCGATCACCACCAGCCCTAGGTCGGCGAACTTCACATCATCCGACAGGATGCGGTGCGTGCCGATCAGCACGTCGACCTCGCCGCGCTGCACCGCCTGCAGCGTCTTCTTCTGCTCGGCGGTCGTCTTGAACCGCGACAGCGACGCGACGCGGAACGGGTAGTCCGCCAACCGCCCCCGGAACGTACGCTCGTGCTGCTCGGCCAGCACGGTGGTGGGGACCAGCACGGCGACCTGCCGGCCGTACTCGACGCACTTGAACGCGGCGCGGATCGCCACCTCCGTCTTGCCGAAGCCCACGTCGCCGCAGATCAGCCGGTCCATCGGCGTCGCCTCGGTCATGTCCTGCTTCACCGCCGCGATC
>JBCCRT010000186.1:0-4445 GCA_039201235.1 Planctomycetota bacterium | reverse complement strand
GATCGGCGTGATGTTCGGCAACCCCGAGACCACCCCCGGCGGCCGGGCGCTGAAGTTCTACGCCTCGGTCCGCATCGACATCCGCCGCACCGCCTCGATCAAGGACGGCGACAAGGCCGTCGGCAACCGCACCCGCGCCCGGGTGGTCAAGAACAAGATCGCCCCGCCGTTCCGCCAGGCCGAGTTCGACATCATGTTCGACGAGGGCATCTCCGCCTCCGGCGACCTGCTCGACCTTGCCGTCGAAGAGGAAGTTGTCCAGAAGTCCGGCGCGTGGTTCAGCTTCGGCGAGGTCCGCCTCGGCCAGGGCCGCGAGAACGCCAAAACCTTCATCCGCGAAAACCGCGACCTCTTTGACGAGATCAAGCAACTCGTCCTCGAGAAGAAGGGCGTTCTGACCGCCGCCGCCGCGGCCGACGAAGCGCCGGAAGAAGATTCCGCCGAGTAGCCGGCGGGCTTGCCCGCCGTTGGATTTATTTACCCACGCAGAACGTGGCGAATACCCGCCCGAGGATGTCGTCGGGTGTCATCTCGCCGCCGAGGCCCGCGAGGCGGTCCAAGGCGTCGCGGAGTTCGTCCGCGACCCACTCAGCTTCGTCTAGCACATGGGCGGAGGCCTCAACGTGGGCCCGGCCGCGGGCCAGGGCGGCGGCAGCAGTGTTCAACGCCGATTCGTGACGCGGCTGCAGGGCCAACGTCTCGGCCTGAACGCTGACGGCCCGCTCGTGCAGCCGATCGCCGATGGCGGCGCGGAGGATGTCCAGACCTTCGCCCGTAAGCCCACTCACGCGAATCGGCTCGGGATCGGGTTGGGAGGGCGAGGCTCCCGCCGAGCCGCGCGTTGTAGAAACCTCGGGGGCTTGCCCTCCTGTCAGGTCGGCTTTGGTGACCACGGGCAGGATCGGGCCGGGATGGTTGATCGCGTTGACAGATATGCCCACCGCGAGGACGAGGTCGGCCGTGGCGATGGCTTGCCGGGCGTGTTGCTGGGCTTCGCGGTCGAGGGTGGCCACCGGGGTATCGAGGCCGGCGAGGTCCACGAGCATGACCTCGGCGGGCGTGCCGTCGGGGCCGATCAACGTGAGCGGCTCTTCGATGACGTCGCGGGTGGTGCCGGGGGCGGCGTCGGTGACGGCACGGGGCCGGCCGAGCAAGGCGTTGAAGAGGGTGGATTTGCCGGCGCTGGGCGGGCCGGCGAGGACGACGCGGGGCAGGGCGTCGAGTCCGCCCCAGCTGCGGCTGCGGCGACGCAGCTCGTCGAGCTCTTCGACGAGCCGGTCGAGCCCGGCGGCGAGATCGGCCGGGGCGATGGGCACGACGTCTTCCTGGTCGACGAAGTCGATGCCCGACTCGACGAGGGCGAGGAGGGCGGCGAGGCGTTCGACCAGCCCGGCGGCGAAGCGGGCGAGTTCGCCACGGCGGAGGTGGGCGGCGGCGGCGAGTTGGCCGTCGCTGACCGCGTGGATCGTGGCGGCGACGCCCTCGGCGTGGGTGAGGTCCATCCGGCCGTTGACGTAGGCCCGGAACGTGAACTCGCCCGCTTCGGCGGGCCGGGCCCCGGCCCGGACGGCGGCCCGCATGACGCGGTCGAGCAACGCGGGGTGGCCGGGCAGTTGGAGTTCGGCGGTGTCTTGGCCGGTGTAGCTGTGCGGCCCCCGGAAGAGGGCCGCGACGGCGGGCAGGGCGGGGAGGTCGGCGTGGGACAGTCGGCGGGGCAGGAGTTGGTGGGTCGGCCACCCGTTGCTGAGCGGTGGGCCGATGAGGGCTTGCAGCAGGCCCGTGGTATGGTTGCCGGACCAGCGGACTAGCCCCCGCCCGCCGCGGCCCGGCGGGGAGCTGACGGCGACGATGGTGTCGGCGGTTTGCAACGGAGTGGGCCGCGGCGGGGCGGCGGGCGAGCAAGCTCGCCCGCTACGCGTTTAGGACTTGCGTTTCTTGTAGGTCTTGGGCTTGCCGGCGGCCTTATCTTTCTGCATCTGCTGCTGACGCTGCTGGGCCATCTCGGTGGCGAGCGCGACGCGTTTCTGCAGGCGGTCGCGGAAGCCGCCGGGCTTGACCGGCTTCTTGTCGAAGAGCGTGCCGGCCTCTTCCTGCTCGCGGACGTGCTTGCGGACGAGGTAGCTGTCGACGATGCCGGCGAGCGTCGAGGCGCAGATGTAGAGCGTCAGGCCCGACGGCGCGGAGTAGAGGAACACCGGGAACAGGAACGGCATGAACTTCATGATCGCCTGCTGCTGGCGCTGCTGGTCGTTCTGCGGCGGCGGGGTGGTGAGCTTCATCTGGAAGAAGAAGACCACGGCCATGAGCAGCGGCAGGATGTTGAGGCTGCGGAACTCGGGCTCGATGAACGGCAGCCATGTCAGCTTGAACGCGGGCTGGTCGGGCGGGATGAAGCGGATGAAGTTGTCGCTGACCGACAGGTCTTCGAGGAAGTGCCAACCGCCGCCGGAGATGGCTTGGAAGACGCCGTAGAACGCGGGCTCGTGCCGCAGCTCGATGGCGAAGTAGAGCATGGCGTAGAGCGCGATCCAGATCGGCGTCTGGAGGAGCATGGGCAGGCAGCCGAGCATGTTCGCGGGGTTGACGCCGGCCTCGCGGTAGAGCTTCATCGTCTCCTGGTTGAGCTTGGTCGGCTCGTCCTTGTATTTCTCCTTGAGTTTCTGCATCTCGGGCTGGAGCTTGCCCATCTGCTTGCCCATCTTCATCATGTTGGTCTGCGCCCGTTTGGTGATCGGGTGCAGCAGGAGGCGGACGGTGAGCACGAGGATGATGATGGCGACGCCCCAGTCGCTGACGAGCCAGTGGATGCCCTTGAGGTAGCCGAGCAGGCCGCGGGCGAGCCACTGGAAGGTGCACCAGGTGCAGCCGAGCTCGTAGCGGATGAGCTTGTCGAAGTGCAGCAGGGCGTAAGGGTTTTCTTCGAGGACGGCTTGTTTGCGGGGCCCGGCATAGATGCCGAGGCCGAGCTCGGCGGCGTCGCCGGGGGGGAGGTTAAGCTCGGCCGAACCGAGCTGGAGGGCGACGCGCTGGGCGTCGGCGTTGGGTCGATCGATGTTTTGATCGAACACGCGGTAACCGACTCTCGGGAAGATCAAATCCAACTCGGGGACTTCTGCCGTCGTCGTCGCGCCCTCGGGGAACGGGGCGTGGGTGATGACGGCGAAGTAGCGGTTCTCGCTGGCGAGCCAGGCGAGGCGGGGATTCTTGTTTTCGTTGAGCTTGTCGTTGGGCCAGAGGGTGCGACGCTGTTTGAGTAGTTCGGAGCGGGGGACGAAGCTGTCTTCGACGTAGGCGGCAAACTTGGGCGGGGTCTCGTCGCGGAAGTGGCCGGTGATGTACATCCGCCGGTCGCCGAGGTAGGCCCCGAGGTCGGTGAGCACGTCGCCCTGGCCGTACTGCCGGAAGCTGACGGTGAGCGGGGCGTCGGTGTGGTTGACGATGCGCTGGTCGAGGCCCAGGTCGTAGCTGCCGGCGGTGACGGTCCAGGTGCGGACGATCTCGGCGACGGGTTGGCCGTCCGCGTCGACAATCGGCAGGCGGTAGGTGACCGACTCGGTGGTGTCGCTGCGCTGCGTGGGGTCGGCGGCCCAGCGGACGTTGTCGAGGGCGAGCGTCTGGCCGTCGATGGTGACGGTCAGGGCGGCGTACGGATAAAACGCGGGGGCGGCGTCGTCCGCCAGCCCGTCGCGGACGTCGAGCAGCCGGTAGGGCGGCGACGCTCCGCCGTCGGCGGGCGGATCGACGAACTGGGCGTAGTCGGCGAGGGTGACCTCGCTGAGCCCGGCCCCGAACGACGTGAAGGCGACGCGGAACTTGAACGGCCCGTCGGGGTCGTCGCCGCCGAGGGTCGGGGCGAGCGGACGTTCGGCCGGGACGACGCGGAGGCCGGTGGGCGTTGCGGTCGTCTCTTCCGTGTCGGCCGCTTCGGCAACAGGTTCGGGCGGGGCCGGGGGGTCGGGTTCCGCGGCCGGTTCGGGGAGATCGGCGGCAGGGGCCGGTTCATCCGAACCCACCGGGTCGGCGGCGGGCTCGACCGCTTCGGTCACCGCGTCGAACGCGTCGTCCTCGGGGATCGGCGGGGCGTCGCCGCCGCCGCCGAAGGCGAACGCCAACGCGAACAGCACACCGACGGCGATCGCCACCAGCGGGACCAGCAGTCTCATTCCACGGACCTCGGGGCGGGGCTTCGGACCAAGCGGGCAGTATAGCGGTTGGGGTTTCGGCTAAGCCGCAAGCGGCTTCAGGCGCCGGTGACGATGCGGGCGATGTCGTTGAACGTCACGTAGAGGAAGACACACGCGAGCCCCGCGATGCCCAGCAGGGCGGCGACGGTCTGGACCTTCGGGCTCGCCGGGCTGCCCTTGAGCTTCTCGATGATGAGGAACACCATCAGCCCGCCGTCGACGATCGGGATCGGCAGGAAGTTGAGCACCGCGAGGTTGACG
>JBCCRT010000185.1:0-4459 GCA_039201235.1 Planctomycetota bacterium | reverse complement strand
GTTCCTGCTCAACAAGGCGCAGCAGGAGGCGCACCGCATCGAGGGGCTGATCTACGCGGTCTGCGACATCGACGAGGTGATCCGGCTGATCCGCGAGAGCCGGACGCGGGACGAGGCGATCGAGAAGCTCGTCGCCCGCGGTTTCCGCATCCCGGCGGACCACCCGTACGCCCCGCAAATCCCCGAACGGTTGCTGAACGCGTCGCAAGATGACGTCAGACTCACCCGCGTGCAGGCCGAGGCGATCGGCCGGCTGCAGCTGATCCAGCTCGTCGGGCTGGAGATCGAGAAGCTGGTCTCCGACTACGCCCGGCTGGTCGCCGAGATCGAGGACTACGAGGCGATCCTCGCCGACCCCAAGCGGGTCGAGGCGATCATCCTGGAGCAGGTCGCGGAGCTCAAAGCCAAGTACGCCGACGATCGGCGGACGGTGATCGAGGAGGGCGAGGCGAGCGACCTCGACCTCGCGGCGCTGACGCCGGTCGAGCAGGTCGCAGTGACGATCACGCATTCGGGTTACGTGAAGCGGCTGCCCGTGGCCGAGTACAAGACCCAGGGCCGGGGCGGCAAGGGCGTGATCGGCAGCCGGGCCAAGGACGACGACTTCACCGAGGAGGTGTTCGTCGCCAGCACGCACGACGACCTGCTGTGCTTCACGGACACGGGCCGGGTGTTCAAGCTCAAGGTGTTCAACATCCCCGAGGGCGGGCGCACCAGCCGCGGCCGGGCAATCATCAATTTGATCAACCTGCAGGCCGGCGAGCGGGTGGTCGAGTTTATGCCGATCGCCGACTTTGAGAAGGGCGAGGACTTCCTGCTCTTCGCGACCGCCAACGGCTTGGTGAAACGCACCGCTTTGGCGGACTACCGCAACGTCAACAGCGCGGGCATCATCGCGGTGAACCTCCGCGACGGCGACTCGCTGGTCGGCGTCAAGTGGCTCGGCGAAGAAGACCACATCGTCCTCGGCACCGCGTCGGGCATGGCGATCCGCTTCCGCGCCGACGACGCCCGGGCCATGGGCCGCAACGCCGCCGGCGTCAAGGGCATCGGCCTGGCCGACGGCGACCGCGTCGTCGGCGTCATCCGCGTCGCCCCCGAGATGGACGATCAGGACCTGCTCACCGTCACCGCCAACGGCTACGGCAAACGCACGCCGCTGGTCGAATACCTCGTGCAGTCCGAAGACGGCGAGACCCGCCCCCAGGGCCGCGGCGGCAAGGGCCGACGCGACATCCAGACCACCGTCCGCAACGGCCAGGTCGTCGCGCTGCGTCGCGTCGCGCCGGCCGACGACCTGATGCTCATCACCGCCAACGGCATGATCGTCCGCATCAACGCCGCCGCCGTCCGCCAAACCAAACGCGCGTCCACCGGTGTCCGCGTCATCGGCCTCGCCCAGGGCGATCAGCTCGTCGGCGTCGCCCGTGTCCGGGACGAAGACCGCGACGACGCGACGCCCCCGACGTAACCCCCCCCCACCCGGGACGGAACCCACCCATGCCGCTACAGAAATGGTCCGACGACATCTGGGTCAGCCAGCTGGCCGACGACCCGGCGTTCTCCGAAGACTTCGAGACGCTGATCCCCCGCTACACCAAGGCCGAGCCCCGGCCGCACCTCGTGATCGACCTCTCGGGCGTGCGCATCCTCAACAGTTCGAACCTCTCGCAGATTTTGAGGGTCCGCAAGCTCGCCGCCGACGCGGGTCGGGGCCTGCGCATCGCCGGGCCCAACGACGCGGTCTGGAGCGTGTTCCTCACCACCGGGCTCGACAAGGTCTTCGGCTTCTCGGAAGACACGACCACGGCGTTAGCGCAGCTCCAGCTCGGCGACGGTTGACGGCGTGGCCGGGTGGGCGAGGCGGTAAGCTAACCGCATGGCCGCCGTGAACCTCTACTTTCAGGTCCACCAGCCGCACCGGCTGCGGCGGTACAGCGTCTTCGACACCTCGGCCGAGTACTTCAACACCGCGTTCAACGAGCAGGTGCTGCGCAAGGTCGCCAACAAGTGCTACCGCCCGGCGACGCGGATCCTGCTGGATCAGGTCCGCCGCCACGCCGGGGACTTCCGGCTGGCGTTCTCGCTCAGCGGCTGCGTGCTGGACCAGCTGCGGGCCCACGCCCCCGACGTGGTCGACACCTTCCGCCGGCTGGCGGAGACCGGCTGCGTCGAGTTCCTCGCGGAGACCTACGACCACTCGCTCGCGTCGCTCTACAGCCCGGCCGAGTTCACGGCCCAGGTCGAGCGGCACAGCAGGCTGATCGACGAGCTGTTCGGCCAGACGCCGGTCGTGTTCCGCAACACCGAGCTGATCTACAACGACGCGGTCGCCCAGCGGGTCGACACCGACCCGGCGTTCGGCGGGCGGTTCCGCGGCGTCCTGACCGAAGGGGCGGACCAGGTGCTCGCCGGCCGATCACCGAACCACGTCGTGGCGTCGCCCGGCGGGCTGCCCGTGCTGCTGAAGCACTACCGGCTGAGCGACGACGTGGCGTTCCGCTTCACCGACCCGATCGCGCCGGGCGTGAGCCTCACCGCCGGGCGGTTCGCCAAGCGGGTCGCGGCGCTCGACGACGAGCCGACGGGCCCGGCCGAGCTGTGCAACCTGTTCATGGACTTCGAGACCTTCGGCGAACACCAGTGGAAGGACACGGGGATCCTCACGTTCCTCGCCGACCTGCCGGCCGCGCTGCTGGACGCCGGGCAGCGGTTCCTCACGCCGCGCGAGTCGATCGACGAGTTCGACCCCGTCGGCACGCTGGACTGCCCCGACGCGATCAGCTGGGCCGACTCGGAGCGGGACCTCTCGGCCTGGGCGGGCAACGCGATGCAGCGGTCGGCCCTCGACGAGCTGTACCGCCTCCGCGTCCCCGCCATCGCGGCGACCCGCGGCGGCGACGAGCACACCTACCGCGACTGGCGCCGGCTCAGCACGTCCGACCACTTCTACTACATGTGCACCAAGTCCTACGGCGACGCCGCGGTGCACTCGTACTTCAGCCCGTACGAGTCGCCCTACGACGCGTACATCAACTTCATGAACGTGATCGACCACCTGCGGACGCGGGTGGGGGCGGCCGCGTAAGCCCTTGCTTACTCCGCGGGCGCAGGTTCGAGCGTGTCGCACATCGTGTGCAGCACGCCGGGCAGCAGCAGGAACGAGGTGTAGTGATTGCCCGCGAGCCAGAGGTGGTGGCTCGGGTCGAGGCCGACGGCGTCGGCGAGCTTCCGGGCGTTGGCGGGCGGGATCACCACGTCGTCCCGGGCGTTGAACATCCAGGTCGTGGCGGGGTCGAGGCGGTGGGCCAGCCGCAGCGGCTCGATGGGGTCGATCAGGTCGCGCAGCGCCGCGTCGCGGTAGCCGTAGTGCCGCAGCGCGCCGCGGAGGGCGTGGGCGTCTTTCTCGCCGCGCTCGAGGACCTCGACCCCGTCGCCGCCGGAGAGCAGCAGGAACGTGTGGCCGAAGCCGCCGTCGAGCGCCGCGGCGGCGGCGGCGAAGAAGCTGCCGAGGCTCGTGCCCTGCACCGCGATGCGGTCGGCGTCGAGCCGGGAATGGGGTAACCCGGCCAGCGCGGCGATCGCGTCGCGGCCCCGGCGGATGTCGGCCACGGCCTGATGCGCCCGCACCAACGCCGTGACCCCGTTCATCCGCGACGCCGCGGGCTTTCGGCCCGCGTAGCCCGGCAGCTCGATCACGAAGGCGTGCACCCCGCGGGCCCGCAGCCCCCGCGCCAGCAGCGTCGCCACCGGCAGGTCCGGGTGCAGGGAATGCACCACGAGAACCCCTGGAAGTTGCCGCCGCGCGCTCTCGGGCTTCGTCTCGGGCCGGTACCACCGCAGCGTCACGCGATCGACCGCCGCGTCTCCCATCGGCCGGGGCGACGCGAAGGCGACTTCCCGATCCCACTCCCGCCCCGGGGTGTCACGCAGCGTGACCGTGAACGCACCCGCCGGCCAGTGGAACCGGGCGAGCGTCTCGGCCTCGGCCGGTTGTTGCGTTTCGATCCGGGACCAAGAGTCCGCCGCCTCGAACGTGACGGACTCGGCATCGCGTGACGCTTCGAACGACGCCGCGTCCGCCGGCGTGATGCCCGGCACACGAAACTGGCCGTGGGCCGACCCGCAAACCAACGCGGCCGCCACGGCCCATGTCGTCCAGACCCGCATCATCCAATGGTATCGGCACGCGATACGAGCCACTGAACCGAATAGATATTCCGGGGGGTCACACCCGGTCGAACGCGCTGCCCGCCGGCCGCTCCGCCCCGCAGTAGATGCAGCGCAGGTGCCGGTCGTTCATCGGCCGGTCGCACTTGGCGCAGCGGGTCACGCCGGCCTTGCCCGCCTTGGCGTCGGCCTGGCCGTCCATCAGGTCGATCGTCTGCACCCGCTCCAGCAGGTCCGCCTCGGTCAGGTCGGTCTTGTCCTGCAGCAGCGACCACATGGCCATGCACAC
>JBCCRT010000184.1:0-4481 GCA_039201235.1 Planctomycetota bacterium | reverse complement strand
CTCGGGCCACATGAGCCTCGATACGCTCAACCGCTACGGCTATTTCGTCTGCTTCGCGATCTGCGCCGTGGGCCTGGACCTGATCTGGGGCTACATGGGCGTGCTGTCGCTCTGCCAGTTCCTGTTCTTCGCCTTCGGCTCGTACTGCATGGGCTTCTACCTGATCAACATCGGGCCAAAAGACATCAACGGCATCCCCGAGTGCCTCGCCTACGTCATGTCGGACGTGGCGAACCCGACACCGCCTTGGTACCTGGCGTACTTCCAAAACCTGGGTTTCTCCTTCCTGCTGGCGATCGTCCTCCCGGGGCTCGTCGCAGGGGTCATCGGCGTGATGATGTTCCGCAGCCGGGTCAAGGGGGTGTACTTCGCCATCCTGACGCAGGCGATCACGGTCATCGCGCTGCGCGTCTTCGAGAAGAACGACCTGAAGATGGGCGGCACCAACGGCATCCGCATCACCTTCGGCGAAGAACTATTTGGCCACCCGATCGCGTTTCAGGATGGCCTCGCCCTCGCGTCGCAGACCCGGTTCAAGCTGTACATCCTTTCGGTCATCGCGTCGATCGTGACGATCATCGTCGCCCGGGCGATGGTGCGGTCGGGCTACGGGCGGATCCTGCTGGCGATCCGCGACGACGAGACGCGGCTGCGTTTCTCGGGGTACCAGCCGTGGGTCTACAAGGCGCTGACCTTCACCGTCGCGGGCATGATGGCCGGCCTCGGCGGGGCGTTGTACTTCCCGCAGAAGGGCATCATCACGCCCAAGGAGATGGAGCCGTTCTGGTCGATCCTGGTCGTCGCCTGGGTCGCCTTCGGCGGCCGCGGCACGCTCTGGGGCGCGGTACTCGGGGCGTTGGCGGTCAGCCAGGTCTACAACGTCATGACGTCCGAGGCGCCGGAGTACTGGATGTACGTGCTCGGCGGGCTGTTCGTCCTCGTGCCGCTGCTGCTGCCGGGCGGGCTGATGAGCGTGCCGACGCTGATCGGCAACGCGGTCGGAAGAACCCGACCGGCCGCGGCGGGGGGTGCGACGTGACGATCACCACCACGACACCCACCCCCGTGCCGGTCGCCGCGGCCGACCCGAAGCAGTACGACTACGCCGTCGAGGGCCCGCGGCAGAGCCAGCTCTGGGCGCAGCGCTACCTCCTGTTCCTGCAGGACGTGACCGCGGTGTTCGACGGGTTCACCGCGCTCGACATCGCCGACCTGGGCGTCGGCCACCGCGAGCTGCGCGTCGTCGTCGGGCCCAACGGCGCGGGCAAGACCACGATGTGCGACGTGATCTCCGGCCTGACCAAGCCCACGACCGGCGAGGTCTACTTCGACGGCGAGCCGATCACGGGTCAGGACGAGACCCAGATCGCCCAGCGCGGCGTCGGCCGGAAGTTCCAGATCCCCAACGTTTTCGACTCGCTCAGCGTCTGGGAAAACATGTTGCTCGCCTTGCCCAGCCCCGCCCGGGGCATCGGCAGCAAGGACAACCTCCGTCGGCTCGACCCCCGCATCGCCGGGCCCGGTGGGTTGGCCCTGCTCCGCTTCCTCAGACACAGCCGCACCGTCGGCGGCAAGGCCACCCCCGAAGCCCGCGACCGCATCCACGACATCCTCACCCGCGTCCGCCTGATCGACGACCTGCACACGCCCGCTCAATCGCTGAGCCACGGGCAACGCCAGTGGCTCGCGATCAGCTCGCTGATCCTCGCGGGCCCCAAGCTGCTGCTCGTCGACGAGCCCGCGGCCGGGCTGACCGACGCCGAGACCGCGTTGACCGCCGAGCTGCTGCTTGAGCTCAAAGACGAGCACACGATTATCTGTATCGAGCACGACATGGAGTTCGTGCGTCAGCTCGACTCGCGCGTGACCGTGCTCAACGAGGGAAAGGTCCTCGCCGAGGGCACGCTGCAGCGGGTGCAGAACGACGAGGCCGTGATCGAGGCGTACCTCGGGAGGTAGACCCAAACATGCTCAACCTCCGCCACATCGAGTTCGCCTACGGCGGCGTCAAGGCCCTCGACGACGTCAACATGACCATGGCACCGGGACGGATGACCTGCGTCATGGGCCGTAACGGCGTGGGTAAGACCACGCTGATGCAGAACGTCGTCGGGCTGCTGCGGGGCGGCGGGTCGATCACGCTCGACGGCGAAGAGATCGGCGGTCTCACCGCGCACCGCCGGGCTCAGCGCGGCGTCGCGCTCGTGCCGCAGGGCCGGATGATCTTCCCCAAGCTCACGGTCGAAGACAACCTGCGCGTCGGCCTGCGGGCCCGGCGCGACGGCAAGACGTCGATCCCCTCGGAAGTGTTTGACGTCTTCCCGATCCTCCGCGACTTCCGCAAGCGCCACGGCGGCGACCTCTCCGGCGGGCAGCAACAGCAGCTCGCCATCGCCCGGGCCATGGTCGGCGAGCCCCGCGTCATGCTGCTCGACGAGCCGACCGAGGGCATCCAGCCCAACGTGATCCAGCAGATCGGCCGCGTGCTGCGGCAGCTGATCGCCGAACGGGGTACGACCGTGGTGCTCGTCGAACAGTACCTCGACTTCGTCAAAGAGTTCGGCGACTACGTCTACATCATGAACCGCGGTACGGTGGTGGCGGAAACCTCGACCGACGAGATGACCGCCGACTTGGTGAACGACCACCTGAGCGTTTAATCCGGCTAAGCGATGCCTGCAGCGACGACTCTGCCACCGCCGAACCACCGTGACCCGCTCTCGCGGTCGACGGGGGCGGAACACGCGGGACGCGGGCCTGCCGCGGGGCGGGGTGTTATGGCGTTCGCACAGGTGGCGGGACGCACGGCGGTCACCCGCTGCCGAGCCCACGCGCCGCTGAAGCTGCTTACGCCCGCCCGCCCCGGCGGGGCCGCGTGGGTCTACGCCAGCACGTTCGGCGGCGGGCTGGTCGCCGGGGACCGCATCGAACTGCAACTACACGCCGGGCCGCGGACCACGGCCTTGCTCACGACCCAGGCCTCAACCAAGGTCTACCGTCAACAAAGCGGCGTCGGGGCCGAGCAACACCTCGCCGCCACCGTCGACGACGACGCCAAGCTGCTGGTCCTCCCCGATCCGCTGACCTGCTTCGCCGACGCGGCTTACCGGCAGACGCAACGGTTTACGCTCAGCCCGACGGCCTCGCTGGTGCTACTCGACTGGTTCACCGCCGGCCGCGTCGCCTCGGGCGAGCGCTGGGACTTCGCCGAGTACCGCAGCCTCAACGCGGTGACGGTCGGCGGCCGGGAAGTCGTGTTCGACCAGACCCGCATCGCCGCCGAGACCCTCTCCACGCTCGGGCCGCTCTGCGTCGGGGGGCACCAGGTGTTGGCCGCCGTGTTCCTGATCGGCCCGGCGGTGAGCGAAGCGGCCGCCGAACTGCAACGCTGGATCGCGGCTCAACCGATCCGCGACGAAACGGGCTACGCGGTCGGCTTCAGCCCGACCGACTGGGGCGGCGTGCTCCGCCTCGCCGGCCGCGACACGCAGACCCTCACGGCGGTGCTCAGGCAGCGGTTATCCTTCTCAAGGCCGTGGCTGGGTGGTTGTGCTTGGAGCCGCAAGTGGTGAGCCGAGAAACGAGGACGCGATGCACCTGACCCCACGCGAGATCGAGAAGCTGACGCTGCACAACGCGGGCTTCGTGGCGCAGAAGCGCCTCGCCCGCGGCCGGAAGCTGAACCAGCCCGAGTCGGTCGCGCTCATCGCCACCGTGGTGATGGAGCTGATCCGGGACGGCCGGCGCGTCGCCGAGTGCATGGACCTGGGTCGGCAGATGCTGGGGCGGCGTCAGGTGATGCCCGGCGTCGCCGCGATGCTGCACGACGTGCAGGTCGAGGCCACCTTCCCCGACGGCAGCAAGCTCGTCACCGTCCACCACCCCGTCGCCGCCGAAGACGGCGACCTCGAACTGGCGCTCTACGGCAGCTTCCTGCCTGCGCCCGAGTTGTCGGTGTTCGGCGGGCCTGCCGCCGCCGAGGACGCCGCGCCCGGTCAGGTTACTCCGCTCGACGGCGCCGTCGAGCTCAACGCCGGCCGCGAGACCGCGACCGTCAACGTGACCAACACCGGCGACCGGCCCGTCCAGGTCGGCAGCCACTACCACTTCATCGAAACCAACGCGGCCCTGACCTTCGACCGCGGGGCCGCCTACGGCAAACGCCTCGACATCCCCGCGGGCACGGCCGTGCGCTTCGAGCCCGGTGAAACCAAGACCGTTACCCTCGTCGCCATCGCCGGCGACCAGATCATCCGCGGCGGCAACCGCCTGGCCAACAGCGCGGTAAGCGCCCCCAACCAAGCCGCCGCACTCGAACGCGCTGTGGACCAAGGCTTCGGCCACAAACCCGCTTGATCCTTATTCCCAAACCCCGAGGCTGATTCCCATGAACTTTATCACCACGCTCGCTCACCCCGGCCACGACCACACCTACGTCCCCGGCGGGGAACACCACCACTGGCTCTGGATCGCCGCGGGCG
>JBCCRT010000183.1:0-4658 GCA_039201235.1 Planctomycetota bacterium | reverse complement strand
GACTCCAGCCAACGCTGCCGCGGTCGGACCGACCAGTGCAACGCCGTGCAACCGTCGGCGTCAAATCGGTTCACCGCCGACGGGTCGTCACGGATCAACGCCCCGACCCGATCGACCATTCCCAGTGCACACGCGCTGTACAGGTCAACCTCTGCCCCCGCGTCGAGCAGCAGCTCCGCGACTCGCGTGCCCCTCGGAAAGTCGCCGTACACGCACGACGCCCGGTACAACGCCGTACGCCCCTGATCGTCACGCTGATTCAGCCGCGACGGGTCGTCGGCCAGCATCGCTTCCACCCGTTCTAACACGCCGGCGCGGGCCGCGGTCTGGAAGCGGTGTCGCGCGCCGTGTGCGATCAGATACTTCACGATCTCGTGTGCCGCCGGCCGGTGCCACACGCACCGGTTCGCCATCGCCTCCAACGCCGTCATCTCGTAGCCCGGCCAAGGGTGTACCTCCAACAGCTCGGGGTGTTCTTCGACAAGAGACACCACCCGAGCCACGGTCGCATCCATCGACATCGCATCTTTCCAACGCTCCCGCAGCTCATCGCTCACCGCGGCCGGCGGCTTGCCGCCGTAGGACTTGACCAGCTCGATCAGCTCGGCCCGCTTGAAGTACTCCGCCCAGCCCAGCACGGTCGCGTCGTACACGCTGTCCCGCACGTCCGGGTCGGCCCCGGCGTCGAGCAGCAGCCGCGCGATTGCCGGCCGGTTGTGCTCCACGCAGACGTGCAACGCCGTGTGCAGGCAGCCCCACAGCTCCCGGCGGGCATCGATATCGACGCCGCGGTCGATCAGCCAACGCACCGCCTCCGGCTTGTCCCCCGCCGCCGCGAGGTGCAGCGCCTTGCGGTCGCTGCCTTGCGGCCCCAGCCGGCCCGGGTCTTTCTTGAGTAGCGCCTCGGCGGCACCGAACGCCCCGCTGTTGAGCGCCCCGAGCAGGTCCAGCTCCGCCCCCGCGTCTTTCAGCCGTGCGATCACGTCGCTATCGGTCGCGAACGTCATCGCGGTCTGGCCCGCGTCGTCGGTCGCCGCCGGGTCGGCCCCGTACTCCAGCAGCAGCGAGACCATCTCCGGCCGCCCGCACTTCGCCGCGTGCATCAACGCCGTGCGGTGGT
Organism: Planctomycetota bacterium; assembly: GCA_039201235.1. Taxonomy (GTDB): domain Bacteria; phylum Planctomycetota; class Phycisphaerae; order Phycisphaerales; family Phycisphaeraceae; genus Algisphaera. Next base: position 3,538 of record JBCCRT010000183.1, on the reverse strand, counting down.
GCTCGTGCTTGCTCATCGTCTTCTTCACGAGGGCCGAGTCGTTCTCCAGCATGTCACGCACCGCGTCGGCCATACCCATGGCGATCGCGCTGAACAGGTGCGGCTTCGCCCCCCGCTCCATCAGGTAGTCCGCCAACTCCTGATTGACCTTGCCAAAGCACGTCGCCCAGCCCAAGATGCCCAACTCGTGCTCGTCCCCTTCGCCGTGGACATCACCCCCGGCCTCGACCAGACGCTTGGCGATATCCAACCCCTGCTCCGCCGCGAAGTGCAGCGCGTAGGCGTTGTCGTTCTTATCCCGCTGGTTGACATCGAACCCCCGCTCCAGCAGCAGGTCCACCACCGCCGCGTGCCCGGCGTACGCCGCCCGGTGCAGCAAAGGCTGCGTCCACGGCCCGCCGATGTGATCGATGAGCGACGGGAACCGGTCCAGCAGCCCACGCATCGCGTCGGCATCATCCGCCTCCAGCGCCTGCTCCAACGCATCGATGGTCTGCTGCGTCGGCCCGGCCTGCACATCGATCTGATCGCCGTACGACGCATCGACCGCGTCGAAGAGGTTGCCGTCAGGGTCACGGATCGTCACCACTCGGCCGCCCCATGGCTCTTCCCGCAGGTCTCCGTTGAACGCCACGCCTTGCTCTCGCCAAGCCCGGACCTTGGCATCGATGTCCTCCACCAGGAAGCCCAGCCCCGAGTGCTGCCGCCGGTACTCACCAAGATGGACATAAGCCCGGATCCGCACGTCGCCGAGTTTCAGGTCGATCGCGTTGTCGCTATCGCTCAGCACTTCGGCCCCGAGGATGCTTTCGTAAAACGCTCGGCTTCGCGTCAGGTCCGCCACCGGGAACGCGACCATTGCGAGTCGGCCGAAAGACGTGGGCTCGGGCTCGGCCGAGGTGGGTTCCGCTTGCCGGGCATCGACGTGGGCCTTGAGCTCGCGCCAGCTCGAGAAGCCGTAGTCGCGGGCCAGGGCGAATTGGGCGGTGCTGAGCTTGGCCCCGGGGTCGGAGCGGCGGAGGGCTTCGAGGCGGCGTTTGGCCTGGTTCTTGAGGTGCCGCAGCTCGGGGCGTGGGGGCAGCGATAGCGTGCCGCTCGGGGCGGGGACGGACGGACGTTCAGACTGGGCCATGATGGGGACCTTCCTTCCAATCGTGCCCGGTGTCCGTATGCCGCGGGCTGGAAGTCAGGTGGATGTCGAACGGGGGGCGAGCGGGATGATCCCTTTACACGGACGGTCGGCCGCTCGTCGGCCGAGAAAAAATATAACGCCCGGCGGCGGGTTTGCCAACGTTTTTCTTTCGGCCCGGATTCTGCATCGACCCGGTATGCCTCCGATCGGGAACGTGCGGCGTTACACCCGGTCCGGGTCGAAGTGGGTGTCGTAGACCCCGCCGGCCCGCAGCGGTTCGGGGAGCCGGTGGACGCGGTCGGCGAGGGCGGCGGTCTGGTCTTGGATCAGGCCGGCCTCGATGTGCCGCCGCTCCGGGACCGCGCCGCGGTCATCGACGGCGGCGCACCAGCTATCGACGGCCCGCCGCATCCGGGCGACGACGTCGGCGTGGTCGGCGCGGCCGGCGAGGTTGTGGACGCAGTGCGGGTCGGCGACCTTGTCGTAGAGCTCGTCGGCGGGCTTGGTCGGCCGCATCCAGAGGTCCTGCGGGAACGGCAGGTCGCCGGCGGCGTGGAGCTCGCGGACGTGGGTGGTCACGGGGCTGACCTCCATGTAGAGGTTGCCCTGGGCGTAGGGGATGTCGGGCCGGTCGTTGCGGAGGTAGAGGTAGCGGCGGTCGGCGGCGCCGCGGACCTTGTCGTGGGCCTCGTCCATTCGGTCTCGGCCGAAGAAGACGAACGGGGCCTCGGGCTGGGTGTCGGGGCCGAGGAACACGCGGCCGTCGTAGCGGTCGGGGATGTCGAGGCCGGCGAGGGCGTGGAACGTCGGGGCCAAGTCGATCCAAGAGACGAGCTCGTCGCGGACCGAGCCGGGGGTGGTGAGGTCTGAGCCGGCGGGGCCGCGGACGATCAGCGGGAGGTGGACACCGGCCTCATAGCACCAGCGTTTCTCGCGGACCAGGCCGCGGCCGTGGTCGGTGAGGTAGATCACGACGGTGCGGTCGGCCGCGCCCGAGGCTTCGAGGGCGTCGAGGCAGGAGCCGAAGAACGCGTCCTGGGCCTCGATGTGCTCGTAGTAGCGGGCCAGCGACGCGCGGGTGACGCGGGTGTCGGGGAGGTAGGGCGGCACGACGAGCCCGGGCAGGTCGTCGAGGGCGGGGTCGTCGGCCCGCGGCTCGGGGGCGGGGGTGGGGTTCTCGTGGCCCTGCTTGCGGACGTCGGGCGGCCACATGCCGCTCTCGTGGGTGTCGCCGAAGTTTTGATACAGGAAGAAAGGGCGGTCGTTGAGCCGGCCGGCGGCGAGGTCGTCGCGCCAGTCGGTCTGCCGGGTGGCGAAGCCGTCGGGCGTCGTGAAATTGAAGTCGGTCTTGTTGGTCCAGTCGACGAGGTAGCCGGCGTCCTGGAGGGCGTGTGTGAACGTCGGCGGCGGGTCGCGGAGGACGCAGCGCATCAGGTGGGTGCCGATCTTGCGGGGGTCCTGGCCGGTGACCAGCGTCGCGCGGGACGGGGCGCAGACCGGGGCGGGGGCGTAGGCGTTCGTGAAGCGGCAGCCCTCGGCGGCGAGGCGGTCGAGGCGGGGCGTGCGGGCGAAGGCGTCGCCGTAGCAGCCGAGGTGTCGGCCGGTGTCTTCGCCGACCAGGAGCATGACGTTGAAGGGGGTGGCCATGCCGCCGTTGTAGCGGCGAGGCGCTAGACCGCAACCGCGGCGGGGGCGTCGGCGGCGGCCGGGGCGGCGTCCCGCAACGGGCGGACCAGCAGCTTGCGCAACACCGCGAGGACCGTCGCCGGGTCGTCGAGGTAGTTGGCCGGCGGGCGGTAGTACAGCGTCGCGTCGTCGAGCACGGTCGCCCGCCCCGGCGCCCCCCGGAACAAGCCCGAGAGCGGGCCCGGCTTCGTGGTGGTGAAGATCAGGTCGGGGTGTTCGAGGCGGACCTTGTCGATGCGGTGCGTGCTGGCGGCGACGCGGACCTCGGTGAGGTCAATGAAGTGCTGCGCCGCGGCGGGGGGGTCGCCGTAGGCGTCGGTGAGGTCTTGCACGACGGCGTCGAGCCGGTCGAGCGTGTCGACGCGGGTCAGCCGGCGGTAGGCGTCCATGCGGTGCTTGTCGCTGGGGATGTAACGCTTGGGTAGCGACGACCCGGCTTCCGGGGGCGGCAGCTCGAGGTGGCACTTGCTCGCCTCGATCACCGGCTCGTTGCGCAGGCGTTTGGTCGCCTGCTCCAGCAGCACGCAGTACATCTCGTAGCCCACGGTCGCGATGTGCCCCGACTGCTCGGCCCCGAGGAGGTTGCCCGCCCCGCGGATCTCCAGGTCGCGCATCGCGATCTTGAACCCCGCCCCGAGCATACTATAGTTCTCGATCGCCTTGAGCCGCTTGGCCGCCACCTCGTTGACCGTCCGGTCCGGCGGCAGCAGCAGGTAGCAG
>JBCCRT010000182.1:0-4668 GCA_039201235.1 Planctomycetota bacterium | reverse complement strand
CTCGGCCCACCGCGGCGGCGGGACGTGGGACACCCAGGCGCTCTTCGGCATCGTGCAGGGCGGCACCGACCTGGCCCAACGCTCGTGGTGCGCCGAGCGGGTGACCCAGCACGACCTGCCGGGCTACGCCATCGGCGGCGTCGCCGTGGGCGAGCCACCGGAAGCGATCCGCCGTGTCGTCGAACATACGTGCCCCTTACTTCCGGGGGACCGGCCGCGGTACCTGATGGGCGTCGGCTACGAGCGGGACCTGGTCGCCGCGGTGCGGGCGGGGGTGGACATGTTCGACTGCGTCCTGCCGACGCGCAACGGCCGCAACGCCGTGGCGTTCACCCGGACCGGGCCGATCCGGCTGAAGAACGCGAAGTACGCCGACGACCCCCGGCCGATCGACCCGGAGTGCGACTGCCCCGCCTGCGCCGGCGGCTTCTCCCGCAGCTACCTCCGGCACCTGTTCCAGGCGGGCGAGCCGCTGGCGGGCATCCTCGTGGGGTTGCACAATCTGCGGCACTTCCAGCGGCTGGTGTTGGACATGCGGGCGGCGATGCGCGACAATGCGTGGTCCGCGATGGCCAAGCGTTGGCCCGTCGCCTTCCCCCCCCCCGGAAGTTTCCACGACAAGGGCGGAGGGTTGACCTTGCGCGAACCTGCGGTGTGACCCCCTGATGAACCCGTTTGCCCCCGCCCCCTGGCCCGTGACGCTGGCCCAGGCCGACGACGCCGCCCCGCTCGACACCTCGCCCCCGCCGGCGTCCACGGCCGACCCGCAGACCGCGACCGGCGAGCCCGGGACGCCGGGAGAGGTCGGGCCGGACGGGGCACCGACCACGGCCCCGGCCCCCAACCCGCTGGGCGGGCTGCTGTTCCCGATGGTGCTGATCATCGGGCTGCTGCTGATCTTCTCGCTGGGCGGGGGCCGGCGAGAGAAAAAACGCCGGGCCGAGATCATGGCCAAGCTCGCCAAGGGCGCCAAGGTCCAGACCGTCGGCGGGGTGCTGGGCACCGTCGTCGAGGTCCGCGACGACGAGGTCCTGGTCAAGGTCGACGAGAACTCCAACACCCGCATGCGCTTCGCCAAGTCGGCGATCACCGCGGTGACGGCGGAAGAATGATTTCGGATTGGGGATTTCGGATTTCGGACGGACGCGACCGCGGCGTCTCGAAGACAACGACCCCGAACGAGACCGCCCGCCGCTGATTCTTTCCGAAATCCGCCATCCCCAATCCGAAATCATCGCCATGCCTTATCCCATCTGGAAACCGGTCCTCATCGTCCTGGTGCTCGCCGGCTGCCTGGCGCTGATCCTCGGCAAGGACGGCGATTTTTCGACGGTCGACCTCAAGGCGGGCATCGACCTGGCGGGCGGGACGACGCTGGTCTACGACGTCCTGGTGCCCGAGGGCCGGGACTCGGAGCGGGTGATCGAGGACACGATCGCGGTGCAGCGTGACCGGGTCGACGCGTCGGGCACGAAGAACCTGGTCTGGCGGGCCGAGGCGGGCGACCGGCTGTCGGTGACGATGGCGCAGGCCGGCCCGGAGGTCCAGGAGCGGCGGGAGGCGTACGACGCGCAGCGCGAGGCGCTGCTGGCCCAGACGCTGGACCCGGTGCGGGTGGACCAGGCGGTGCAAGACACCGACGACGCGAGCCGGGCCGCGACGTTCGACGACATCGCGGGGGGCAACGACGAGTTGCGGGCCGACCTCGACCGGCTGTACGAGCTGGCGCAGCAGCGCGATGCGCTGCGGCCGGCGTACGACGAGGCGAACGCGGCGTGGCAGGCGGCGCTGCAAGCGTCCAATGAAGACCCCAGCGAGGCGAACCAGGCGGCGGAGGCCGAGGCGTTCCGGGGGTTGAACGAAGCGGCGGCCGCGTTCGCCGCAGCGCGGGACGCGTTCGTCGAACAGCGCGAGGCGGTGCTGGCCGGGTCGATCTCGGCCGACGAGTTGGACCGGGTCTTGGCATTGTCGCCCGAGACGCGGCGCGGCCAGACGGTCTCGCCACGCGAGGAAGCGCTCGGCACCCTGAAGCAGCAGAACCCGACGCTGTCGTCGGCGATCGACGACGTCGCCGCGGCCTGGGCCGCGTTCGAGGCGGTCAAGGGCCCGCTCGACGACCCGAACGATCTCATCCGCATGCTCCGCGGCGCGGGCGTGCTGGAGTTCCGCATCGCGGCGACCCCCGGAAGTAATGGCCGACCTGCCGACGTGAACACCTACATCCAGCGTTTGCAGGAGAAGGGCCCGCGCTCCGGGCTGACCGAGGACTGGCGGTGGTTCAAGGTCCAGTCGGTCGAGCAGTTCATCGACGACCGCGCGACGCGGGAGCGTCTGCTCGACAACCCGCGGGCGGCCGGGGCCGAGTTCTCGCGGATGAGCCTGGTGGGTCAGCCCTACGGCGGCGACTTCTACGTCCTGCTCGCCAATAGCCCGGGGCTGGCGATGACCAGTGAAGACGAGTGGCAGCTTACCTCTGCATCACGCGGTACCGACACACTGATGCGGCCCGCGGTGAACTTCTCGCTCGACGCCGAGGGCGCGGTGCTGTTGAGCCGACTCACCGGTCCCAACGTTGGCCGGCCGATGGCGATCGTGCTCGACGGCCAACTTATGTCCGCGCCGAACCTCCAGGGCCAACTCAGCTCGGGCGGACAGATCACCGGCGAGTTCGATACGGCCGAGCTTCAGTACCTGCTCAACACCCTCGGCGCCGGCTCGCTCGAGGGCCAGCTGTCCTACGACCCGATCAGCCAGAAGACCACCGGCCCGTCGCTCGGGCAGGACAACCTCAACAAGGGCCTCGCCGCCTGCGTCACCGCGATGGCCGTCGTCGCGGTGTTCATGGCGCTGTACTACCTCTTCGCCGGGTTGGTCGCGGACTTCGCGCTGCTGGCGAACATGGTGATCATCCTCGGCATCATGTCGATGATCGAGGCGACGTTCACGCTGCCGGGCATCGCGGGGCTGGTGCTGACCATCGGCATGGCGGTCGACGCCAACGTGCTGATCTTCGAGCGCATCCGCGAGGAGCGGGACCAGGGGGCGGACCTGCCGACGTCGGTCCGACTGGGCTTCGGCAAGGCGCTGTCGACGATCCTGGACGCGAACCTCACGACGCTGATCACCTGTATCGTGCTGGGCTACACCGCGACGGCCGAGGTCAAGGGCTTCGCCGTGGTGCTGGGCGTGGGCATCCTGGCGACGCTGTTCACGGCGTTGTTCTGCACGCGGGTGATCGTGGACCTGTACCTGATCGTGGGCAAGGCCAAGTCGCTGCCGATGCTGCCGACGCTGATCCCCGGGCTGCGGCGGCTGCTGTCGCCGGACGTGAACTGGATCGGGCTGCGGAAGCTGTTCCTGCCGGTGAGCGTGGTGCTGATCGTGGCGGGGCTGTCGGTGGCGTTCATGCGGGGGGCGGACCTGCTGGACATCGAGTTCCGCTCGGGCACGGAGGTGACCTTCGAGCTGGCGGAGGGCAGGTCGCTGCCGATCGAAGACGTCCGGCAACGGCTCGAAGCCTTCGGCGGCACCGACGAGGCGGCGCGGCTCACGGCCGACGTCGAGGCGCAGATCGAAAGCGTCACCGCCGCCAACGCCGCGGTGCAGGGCGACGGCCAGCCGGTGCCGACCCTGCCGGACTGGGAGCTGCTGGCCGAGGCGCAGGTGGTCACGGTCGGCGACACCGACGCGGAAGGCCGGGCCGGCGGCTTCAGCGTGGCGACGCTGATCGAGAACAGCGGCGCGGTGAGCGACGCGGTCAAGGCGATCTTCCGCGACGAGCTGGACGTGACCGAGACGGTGGACTTCGCCGGCGCCGAGCTGGGCGTGTCGCAGGCCAAGGGCGTGGTCGAGCCGATCGTGGGCGGGTCGCTGTACGCCAGCCTGGGCCGGCAGTTCCCCGTGGCCGAGCCGGACGCCCAGCCGTTCGTCGGCGGGGTGGCGATCCTGCTCGACGACCTGGACCCGGCGGTAAGCGTCGAGGACGTCACGCAGCGGATCGCGCGGATGCGGCGGCAGCCGGCCTACGAGGGGCTGGGCAGCCGGCCGTTCGAGGTCGTCGGCCTGGAGCGGGCCGGCGTCGACGACGAGGACCGCCCGAGCTTCTCGGCCCTCGCCGTCATGGTCCGCGACACCGAGACCAACTACGCCGAGGACCGCAGCGCGTTCACCGCGCCGCTGGGCCTCGCCGCCAGCGAGTGGGACCTGGTCCGCGACGCCCTGTCCCGCGACACGTCGCTGGCCAGCGTGAGCAACTTCTCCAGCCAGGTCAGCGGCACGATGCAGCAGCAGGCGATCGTCGCGATGACGCTGTCGCTGCTCGCCGTCGTGGGCTACATCTGGCTGCGGTTCGGCAGCCTCCGCTACGGGCTGGCCGCCATCGCGGCGCTGGTCCACGACGTGAGCATCACGCTCGGGGTGCTGGCGATCTGCGGCTGGCTCTCGGGCGTGCCGGGGTTCGAGGCGTTGCTGCTGGACGACTTCAAGATCAACCTCGCGTTGGTCGCGGCGCTCTTGACGATCGTGGGCTATTCGCTCAACGACACGATCGTGGTGTTCGACCGGATCCGCGAGAACCGCGGCCGGCTGAGCCGGGCGACGCCGGCGATCGTGAACGACTCGATCAACCAGACGGTGAGCCGGACGGTGCTGACCTCGGGCACGACGCTG
>JBCCRT010000181.1:0-4880 GCA_039201235.1 Planctomycetota bacterium | reverse complement strand
CGGAACGCGCCGTTGGGCGTGGAGCCGGCGTTGGTCGTGGCGTCCTCGAAGACGCTGTACTCCCGACCGCCCTGCCCGGAAGCGGCGTAGAACTCGTCCGCCGCGGCGTGACCAGCAGGCACAGCAAGTAGACCGGCAAGCAGCAAGGCGGGTGTCGATGAGATGGGAGGTAGGGGCATTACGATCTTCTCGGTGTAAAGAGCGACCCCTTGGTAACTTCGGACAAAAAAGCCAAGGAATTAAGACACCAAGCAAAAGGGCCGAGCCCGCGGTTGAGCGGGTTCGGCCGACAAAATCGATCAGGCTTTACGACGGCGAGCCAGCAACGCCACGGCACCGAGTCCCGAGAGGACCATCGTGCCGGGTTCGGGCACCGAAGTGAGGGTGGTCTCAAGGAGGGTGGCGGGGTCGCTGTCCAGGTCGACCGGGCCGGTACCGATTTCGATGTTGGTCGGTGCGGCCGCTCCGGTGATGTCGGTGTCCGCACCGACCCAAATGTAATCGCCGACATTGAGCGTCCCGCCCGACAGCGCCGCGGCGAGTTGGGTGGTGATATTGAAGTCGAACTGTGCACCCGCCGAGGGGGAGATGGTGGCGATGACACCGCCGGCGGGCGTAGGTTGGATCACGTTGTTCACGATCGTGGCAAAGTCGGTCGTGGGTGCTGTGACCTGCAGGAGCACCAGATCGACACTCGCCGGGACGTTTGTCGCGGCAGCGCCGGTCCCGATCTGGATCGAAGCCGAGCCCCCGCCGTTGATGTCGGCGGCAAAGTCGGACGTGACCTGGTAAGCGAAGAGGGGGAGAAACTCGACGTTGTTGCCGCCGTTGAGCCCGACACGTGGCACGGAACCGTCGACCACCCGGCCGGCACCCGTCAGCGGGTTGCCGAACGTGTAATCGACCACGGAGCCGGTGGCGTCCGCGTCGCTTTGGTAGCGGCCACTAGCTCCGAGATCGGCGGCGATCACCGCCGCCGAAGCGCCGGTTCCGACGGTAAGGGCCGCGGCTGCGGCGAGTCCTGTCAATCGTGTGATCATGGCGAAGCCTCCAATAGAAAAGGGAAGAAACCAAAAAACGTTACGTTCTGGGGGGAAGCAGGGAACCCGCGATCCAGTGATCGACGGTGCACTGAGACTTCGGGGCGTTGCCGGTTTCGAGCCAATGAAGTATCCGTTCGGCGGCGAGGCCACCCAGCCGGTAGCGATCGAAGACGACCCGGCTCAGTTCGTCCCAGGTGAAGTCGAACTCGTGGATGTCGTCGCAGCAGGCGAGGCCGAAGTCCCGGGCCGGCATCATCCCGTGTCGGAGACATGCTCCTTCCAACCAGCGAGCGTTGGCGGCGTCATAAGACACCACCGCGGTTTCGGGGGTCAGCGAATCGAAGAACCTCCGCTCTTCGTCAAAGGGCAATTCCCACTTACGGTGGCCAAAGCTGCGGATCGGTAGGCCGGCCCCCTGGACGACCTCGGAGAGGCCGGCGTGCCGCCCGACTTCACTGAAGTTCAGAAGCCTTTCGGCGGTCGTATCGCCCTTGAACCAGACGACGTCCCGATAGCCGCCGCGGACTACCGCCTCGCCGACGAGTCGGCCGGCGGCGGCCTCATCGCGGCGGAAGCAACCCGTATCGACCCAGTAGTTCGATTCTAAGAAGACCGTGTGTCCGGTCAGCGACTCGATATGGCTGCGAGTATTGTCCGGCAGCGTGCCGACAACGATCGCTCCGTCGATCGCATGTTCACGGAGGATACGTCCCAGCGAGTTGGCGTTGCTGACCTTGGTCCCGGCGTGCAGCAGCAGCGCGGAGTAGCCGGCTTCCTCCAGCGTCACATTGACCCCGGCGATCAGTTCCATCTTGAAAGCCCGGAAACGCAGACGCGGCCGCTGCGGGTCGTCCGGGATGACCACCCCGATCTGGCGGAAGCGTTGGTGCTTCATCGCCAGGGCCGCAGCGTTCGGCCGGTAGTTCAATCGCTTCGCGGCGTCGCGGACCCGCTCCCGCAGGGCGGAGCTTACGCGGGGATGGTCGTTGAGGGCGCGGCTCACCGTCTCCTTGGCGATGCCCAGTTCCCGGGCGAGGTCCGCCTGGGTGGTGGTTCCGGGCCGGGATGGGCGGTCGAGGGGAGACATCAGAGCGTTAGGGCGAAGCGGGTCTTGGAGACAGACTTGTGCGAAACAAAAATCATTCGATTGATCAATTTACCCCATGACGCGTCGGTGTCAAGCGAAAGCCCCAGTTGCCGCGGGATTTTTGGCGGTGAAGGGTCCGGATTCACCGCCCCGCCCCCGCCAGCGCCGCGACCTCCGCCGGGCTCAGCGCCCGGTCGTAGATCCTCGCGTCGTCCAGCAACCCGCGGAACCCGGAGGGCGAGCCCGAGGCGAACACGTCGCCGTCCCACGCCCGACCCCAGCCCCCGGACGAGTCCTGGTAATCGACGTGGGCGAAGCCCTGGTAATCCGGCACCGTCCGTCTGATGTCGACCCGCTCGCCGTTGACCCACAGCGTCACCCGGCCGCGGTTGAACACCACCGCCAGGTGCGTCCAGCCCCGGCCCGTGAGCTTCGCCTCGGCCGCAAACTGCTGGCCGAGGATGCCCACGCCGCCGCGGACCCGGTTGGCGTCCAGCCGCAGGCCCATCCCGAAGCGCCGCTTGCCCTGGTCGAAAATAACCTGCGCCCCGCCCGCCCGCTCGGGCCGGACCCACACCGCGATTGAGCGTTCAAAAAAGCGGTCGTGCATGAAGACCTCGGCCGGCGCGTACCGCTGCAGATCGAAGTGAACGCCTTTGACCCCGCCGTGTTTGACCTTGTCGGACGGCAACTCGAGCGGCCACGCCAGCCGCACCCCGTCCTGGCCGCCGAAGGTGCCGGCCCGGCCATCGACGCCGCGTGCGGTCGTACCCACCCCGTCGGCGTCTATCTTCCGGCCCCCGCCTACCGCGTCCTCCACGCCGTCGTTGAAGTCGATGTGCGAGATCAGCCCCGCCTCCAGATCGACGGTGCCGGACGCCACGGTGAAGGTCCACGCCGCCCGGTGCGGGTCGATGCGGTAGTCGTAGCGGCTGAGCAGCCGGGCCTCGACCACGGCCTCGCCGAGCAGGCCGTCGAACCATTCTGCCGGCGGCACGATTTCGACGGGCCCGTTGCCCGCGGCGGACACGGGGACGTCGAAGCGCCGCGGCTCGCCGTCGTCGATCACGAACTCGACGGCCACGGACCCGTTGAGGGAGCCCTCGGCGAAGGACAGGGTGGCGGAGGCGTCGCCGGGCGCTAAGGGCTCGTCGGCGGGAGCCGGTTCGATGAGCACAACTGCCTGGCCGTCAGGCCGGGGCAGCCCGCCGCGGAACAGCGGCACCGCCGCGCCGAAAACGGGTAGCCGGGTGGTTTCGCCGCGCTTCGGCGCGTCGTCGGCCGAGAGGCGGCGGGTCTCGTCGCCGCGGATTTCGTAGGCGATCCAGGGGTGCGGGGCCCCCTGCCGCTCGGTCGAGCGTTCGACCGCGGTGACCGAAACCTCGCCGTGGTCGATCACTACCTGGGTGCGCTGCGGGTCGTGCTGCTTGCCTTCGACCAGCGAGTTATAGACGCCGCCGAGCGCTTCGAGGCGGCCGCCGTTGCGTGCGGTGAAATAGGTGCCGTGGTATTCGCCGACCTTGAAACCCAGGATCCAGACGTCGGCGTCGTCCGCCACGACGTGGGGGTGGTAAGCCTCGGCGTTGAGCTGCCGGGCCCAGACGTTTTGGCCGCGGATGAGCCAGGCCGGCGAGCTCCGCATCGTGCCGCCGCCGGCGTGACAGACGTCCTCGAGAAACAGGTCTCCCGTACCGGTGTTGCGGTAGGCCCCACTGCCGTAGCCGAACAGCACGTCGCGGATCACCAGCGTCCGCGACGCGTCGTGCTGAAACGTCCAGAACGCGGGGTAGTAGCACCAATTGGTTTCGAACTGCTCAAACACCACGGTGTCCGGTCCGTCGGGTTCGTCAGCGTAGCGAAACAGCGGCTTGTCCGACCAGCCCAACTCGGGCACGGGGTGAACCACGGACCAGTTGCCGAAGATGCGCTCGACATTGCTGCGGATCACGATCGTGTCGCTGAGCCAGTAGTAGTCCTGCGGCAGCACGACGGTGCGGGCCCCGGAGTCGATCGCCGCCTGGATCGCGGCGGTGTCGTCGAGCTGCTTCGTGCCGTCCACCACGGCCCAGTCGGCGGGGTCGTCCCACGCCACGACCGGCGTCTCTTTGATCTGCAGACGCAGCGGCGCGGGGTCGACGTCGTCGTAAAGCCTCAGCACGCCGTCGGTGGCGTGGAAGTCGATCGTCGAGCCGGTCAGTACGTCTTCGCCGCGGTCGCGGACGGCCACGCCGTAGCCGGATAGGGCGGTGTCGCGCACGACGACCTGGCCCGCCCGGTTGTCGATGGCCGGGGTGTCGGGGTCGCCGCCGACGAGTTCGCTGTCGAGCAGCACGACCTGCCCGGACCCGGTCGCGTTGACGACCGCGGGCACCGCGTTGTCGCTGCGCAGGTGCCGGATCGACAGACTCTTGTCGCGGTTGAGGACGCCGGCGACGCGTTGGCCGCGGAGCGTCAGCCGCTCGAAGGTGAGGTTGACGTGGTGCGTCGCGGTGCGGACGCCGTGGTCGAAGCCGACGATCTCGAGGTCGTTGAACAGGGCGATGCCGCCGAGGAACTGCGACATGTCGAAGCCGACGGACCCCGCGCCGTCGGGGTCGCTGCTGCGGAGCGTGAGGTCCCGGGCGTAGCCGATGTTGTTGTTGTGGTACCGCAGGGCGACCGCGCCGGGGTTGCCGGCCCCGACGTCGATCGTCAGGCCCTCGATCGAGTTGCAGAACGCCGAGTTGGACCACCAGAAGTCCAGGAAGTTG
>JBCCRT010000180.1:0-4989 GCA_039201235.1 Planctomycetota bacterium | reverse complement strand
TCGTCGCGCACGTTGCGGGCCGCCTGCTTGAGCGACAGCTCGTCGAGGTCGCCGTAGACCGCCACGAGGATCACCGGCAGCCGCGGCTCGATCAGCTGCGTCGTGATCTCCTCGGCCTCGTCGGGCAGGTCCTCGAGCGCGTCGACCACGCGGTTGACCTCGTCGAGCGCTTTGTCGTTGTCGATCCCTTCGCGGAAGCTGATGGTCATCGCCCCGCCGCCCTCGGACAGCGAGGCGGTCAGCTCGTCGACCTCGTCGAGGTCGATCAGCGCGTTCTCGATCTTGATCGCCAGCGACTCTTCGACCTCTTCGGGCGTCGCGCCGGGGTAGGGCATCAGCAGCGCGGCGGCGTCGCTGTCCTGCTCGGGGAAGAACTCGCGGCGCAGCGACAGCCCGGCGACGACGCCGGCGATCAGGAAGGCGGCCATCAGCAGGTTGACCGGCACCGGGTTGCGGACGCCGAAGCGTGCGGGGCCGAGGCTCATGGCGTCGCCCGTTTGGGGGCCGCCTCGGCGTCGGGGCCGGCCTTCGCGGCGGTGGCCGGGCGGCCCGGCAAGCGCGGATCGACCGCCGTGCCGTCGGCCAGCTGCGACGCCGCGTTAAGCACGATCGTGTCACCCTCGGCGAGGTCGCCCTCGACGGCGACCCATTGATCGTCCGGCAGCCCCAGCTCCGGCCGCGGGCCCGAGAGGTTGAACAACGCCGCGACCGACCGCCCCACGAGCTGCCCCCCCTCGACCACCTGCACCCGGCCGCCCCGCACCGCCCGCTGCGGCAGCAGCAGCCGGGGCTCGGCCTCGGCCACGCTCACCGTCGCCTCCAGGAACATCCCCGGCGGCGGCACCGGCGCGCCCGGGGCCGACGCGGCGAGCTCGGCGTACACCGTCAGCGTCCGCGTCGTCGGGTCTTGCTGCGGGCTGACGCGGTCCACCGTCGAGGACCACCGCGGCACCGCCGCGAGACCGCGCGGCAGCGACGTCGAACGCAGCGTCACCGCGTCGCCGACCCGCACGCTCGACTGCGCCGCGCCCCGCAACGCGATCGGCACCTCGATCCGCGTCAGCGACACGACGAACGCGACCTGCTGGCCCGCCATCACGTTCTCGCCGACCTCGACGTCGATCGACTGGATCACCCCGTCGATCGGGCTGACGATCGTGGTCCGCTGCCGGTTGAGCTCGGCGAGGTTGACCTGCGACCGCTGCGACGCCCTCTGCGCTTCGAGCGACTGGCGGCGGGGGCCGATGAGGTCGAGCGCCTGCCGGGTCTGGAGCCGGGCCCGCTTGGCGTTGATCAGGATGCGCTGCGCCGCGTCGAGGTCCTGCTGGTTATTCACGTTCCGCTCGCGGAGCGAACGCTGGCGGTCGAAGTCGGCCTGGGCGAGGGAGACGTCGGCCTCTTCCAGGACCAGCGACTCGCCGAGGCGGTCACGCTCGACGTCGAGCTGCGCCAATTGGGCGTCGAGCTCGGCGATGCGCTGCTCGGCGATCTCGAGCTGGCGGTCGAAGTCCGACGCGTCGAGCTGGACGAGCAGCTGCCCGCGGGTCACGGCCCGGCCGGGCAGGACATCCTCGGGGATCGACGCGACCGTGGCCGAGACGCGGGCGGGCACCTCGGCCGAGTCGAGCGCCTCGGCCGTGCCGTAGCCGCGCCACTGCCGGCGGACGGGCACGGCCCGGACCTCGAAGGCGCTGACCGCCCGACGGTCCGCCTCGGGATCGACCGCTTCGACGGTCGGCGCGGTCGCACGCAGACCCAGAAAAACCGCCCCGGCCACGCCGAGCATGACCGCCGCGACCGCCAGACGGATGACCAGCACCAGCCCCGGGCGCGACGGCGTGGGTGATGCGGGTCGGCTTTCGGCCGGCGGCGGCGTGGGGTCGGAGTGGGCTTCGGGCTCGGGCGGCATGTCACGACCGATCGCCGGAGGGGTCCCGGGACAGGGGGACCGCGGTTCCGGTGCTGGCAGGCGGGGTAGGGTTACACCTGACGGGTCATTATACGACGGTTACGCCGCGGGCCGGGCCGCGGGTCGCGGCGGGTCGGCGGCGTCGATCACGGCTTCCCAGCCGACCGGGGCGTTGCCGACCCGCATAACCGCCGCGGCGGCCGACCGTTGGCCAAGTTCCACGGCGTCCTCGATCGGGTAACCGGCGCAAAGGCCGAGCGTGGCCGTGGCGAGCAGGGCGTCGCCGGCCCCCACCTCGTCGACGACCCGGCCGGCCCGCGAGGCGGCGGTATGAATCGTTCCGTCGGGCCCGTAACGGACGCAGCCGTGTCGGTCGCGGGTCACCAGGAGGTGCCGCACGGCGAGGCGTTCGACCAAATGCTGGGCCAAGCCGTCGAGCGGGTCGGTGCCGGACGACGCCGCGACCAGCCGGCGCAGCTCGGCCTCGGCCGGGGTCAACAGGTCGAAACCCCGCATCGCCAGCAGGCTCACCCGCGGGCCGCTGACGTCGCCCGCCAGCACGCCGACCCGCGGCCGCAGTTCGGGCAGCACCGCGTCGAGCAGTTCGGGGCCCACCGTGCCGTGGCCGAAGTCGGCGAAGACCACGGCCTCGGCGGCGTCGAGGTGGTCGGGTTGGCGCAGCAAGTCGGCGAGCCTCCGCGTCTCCCCAGATTCCAACGTATACACGTGATGGTCGCGGCGTTGCCCGGCGTCGGCGACGACGGCATCGCCCACGACTCGCCGCACCCGCAGCGGCGTGGCGTCGCGGGTCGGCAGCGGGTGGCAGGCGATTCCACGGTTTTTCAGCAGCCGGTGGAGGTGTCGCCCGTCGCCGTCGTTGCCGAGGCGGGTGACCAAAACCGAGTTCGCGCCCAGGGCGTGGAGGTGACCGGCGATGACCGCGGCCCCGCCGGCGTAGCAGGCGGAGCGGCCGTCGGTGCCGCGATACACGTCGAGCACGGCGTCGCCCACGACGGTGACCCGGCGGCCGGCGAAGGCCGACGCGGCGTCGCGGGCCCAGCGCGGCGCGTCGGGGCCGAGGCGGCACGGGGCGGCGAGACGGGGAACGCTCATGTCACCCAGGTATCGGCGGCCCGGCGGACGGGGCGTGAACCCGCGGCGGGGGCGGCGGGTTTTCTGCGGCCGGCGGCGGGTCGGCACCGATAACCACGACGGGCGCCACCCGTCGCCGCGCGGCGCGCGGGGTTTCCTGGCGTGACGCGTTGGGGTCCGGGAGCCGACCGGAAGCAGCGATGATCGTGGACGAAGGCAGACAGACCGTCCCGGCCGACGGGGCGGCGGCGGGCCGTGCGGTCCGGCGGGCGTGGGTCCTGGTGCAGCGGGGCGATTACGCCGCGGCGGCCGAGACCCTGGCCGGCGGCGACGCGGACGACCTCAACGTCCGCATCCCCCTGTACCTGTCGCGGAACCTCGCGGCGATGGCGCAGCACCGGCCCGAAGCGCTGGACGGCCTGGCGGCGGCGGGGCTGTTCGAGACGCTGGAGCGCAGCCCGCTGGTGCCCACGGCCTCGGGCCGGCTGGTCCCGGCGTGGCGGACGCCGGGCGGCGGCGCCGAGCCCGTCACCGTCAACGCCGACCCGGCGGCGGCGGCCGACGCCGCGGTCGATCGCCTGCGCCGCCACCTCGACGCCGGCGAACCCGTCGCGTTCGCCGACCCGATCGACGGCTACCTGGTCTCGGCCGTCGCGGCGGCCCGGCCCACGCTGCCCGTCGGCCAGCAGCAGCCGGTGTACCTCGTCGCCACCGAGCCGCACCTGCTGACCGCCTGCCTGATGCTGCACGACTGGTCGGCGTCCGACGGCCCGATCGCGGACCCGCGGTTCCACTGGTTCGTCGGCCCGGGCGCGGGGCGGGCCTTCGCCGACCTGATCCACGCCGAGCCGATGCGCGTGATCCCGCAGGTCAACCTCGGCCGCGAGTCGTACCGCGCCGCGATGGCGACACTGCTGGACCGCTGCCACGCCGCGGTGGCCAAGAAGATGCAGCGCTGGTCCGCCGAGATCGACCGGCACTACACCGGCTTCGAGCCCCGGGCTTTAACCGTCGGCCTGCCGACCCGCCCGCGGGCGCTGCTGATCACGTCGCGCTTCACCACCGTCCTGAAACACAGCACCGCCGACTGCGCCGCCGCCTTCGCCAAGCTCGGCTGGCGGACGCTGACCCTGATCGAGCCCACCGACTGCCACCGCACCACCGAGGCGGCCATCCGCCGGGCGATCGCGACCTTCAAGCCCGACCTGGTCTTCGCCATCGACCACCTCCGCGGCCACTGCCGCACCGCGATCCCGGCGGAGCTGCCGTACCTCTGCTGGGTCCAGGACCAGCTGCCGAAGCTCACCAGCCGCGCGGCCGGCGCGTCGGTCGGCCCGCGCGACTTCGTGCTCACGATGGTCGGGCCGACCTACGTCGGACGCTGGGGCTACCCCGCCCGGCAGATCGTCGAGATGCCCAAGCTCACCCGCCCGCCGGTGCGCCCCGAATCGTGGGACACCGACGGCGACGACCTGGTCTACGTCTCCAACGCGTCGCACCGCGTCGAGGACCTGCTCGACCGGCTCGAAGACCCGACCGTCCACGCGATCGGCCGGCGGATCGTCGAGGCCTACCGGCGGGGCGACACGCTGCCGACGCTCGCGGACGTCGGCCGGGTCGTCGACGCCGAGTGCCGCCGGCTCGGCCACCGGCTGTCGCCCGACGAGCGGGCCCTGGTCGTCAACCGCCTGACCCACCCGCTTAACGACACGCTCTACCGCCAGCAGGCGCTGCGCTGGATCGCCGAGGCGGCCGACGACCTGGGGCTGAGTCTCGCGCTGCACGGCCACGGCTGGGAAGACCACCCCGAGTTCGCCCGCTTCGCCCGTGGACCCGTGGCGTACGGGCCGGACCTCGAAGCGTTGACGCGACGCAGCCGGATCAACCTGCAGATCATCCCGTCGTTCTGCCTGCACCAGCGGCTGCTCGACGGGCTGGTCGCGGGCGGCTTCTTCCTGGTGCGGCACCACCCCAGCGACACGGCGTTG
>JBCCRT010000179.1:0-5119 GCA_039201235.1 Planctomycetota bacterium | reverse complement strand
TACCGCCACGGCGAGGTGTTCGTCCTCGACGACGGGCTCGAGACCGACATGGACCTGGGCACCTACGAGCGGCTGCTCGACCAGGACCTGACGCGGGACAACTACACGACGTCGGGGCAGATTTATCAGCGGGTCTTGGAGAAGGAGCGGCGGGGCGGGTACCTCGGCCGGGACGTGCAGATGATCCCGCACGTCACGGGCGAGGTGAAGACGATGCTCCGCGAGCTGGCGATGAAGCAGGACGCTGACGTGGTGTTCGTCGAGGTCGGCGGGACGGTGGGCGACCACGAGAACGCGTTCTACATCGAGGCGCTGCGTCAGCTGGCGTTCGAGGAGGGGCCGGGCAGCGTGTGCTACGTCGCGCTGACGTACGTGATCGAGCCGCCGGCCCTCGGGGAGCAGAAGACCAAGGCGGCGCAGCTCGGCCTGAAGAAGCTGCTGGAAGCGGGGGTGCAGCCGCACCTCGTCGCGGCCCGCGCGAAGAACCCGGTCGAGCGCGGCGCGAAAGAGAAGATCGCGATGTTCTCGAACGTGCCGATGCACCGCGTGTTCTCGATGCACGACCGCGACTCGATCTACACCATCACCGAAGACCTGCGCGGCGAGGGGCTGGACCGCGAAGTGCTGACCATGCTCGACCTGCACGGCCGGGTCGACGCGACCCACGAAGACCAGGCCCGCGAAGAGTGGCGCAGCTTTGTCAAGAAAGTCGTCGCCCCCCGGAAGCATTCGGTCACGCTGGGGCTGACCGGCAAGTACGCGCAGCTGCGCGACGCCTACGCCTCGATCGGCAAGGCGGTCGAGCACTGCGGCGCCCACCTCGACGCCGACGTCGAGATCGAGTGGATCGACACCACGCAGATGCCCCCGGAAGAGGCCGGCGAAACGCTCGGCAAATTCGATGGTGTCATTGTCCCGGGGGGCTTCGGGCACCGGGGGACCGAGTCGAAGATCGCCTGCGTTCGGTACTGCCGGGAGCAGGGGCTGCCGTACCTGGGCATCTGCCTCGGCTTCCAGATGGCGGTCGTCGATTACGCCCGGAACGTCGTGGGCCTGGCGGACGCGGGCTCGACCGAGTTCGACCCCAACTCGCCGGACCCGGTGATCGACATCCTGCCCGAGCAGAAGCAGATCGAGGGCCTCGGCGGGAACATGCGGCTGGGCGGCAAGGACGTGCTGATCCAGCCGGGGACGCTGGCGGCGTTCCTCTTCGGGCAGGGCAAGGCGACTTCGCCGTTCACCGCCCGCGCCCGCTTCCGCCACCGCTTCGAGGTCGATCCGAAGTACCTCGCCGCGCTCGAGGCGGCCGGGATGGTGTTCTCCGGCCGGCACCCCGAGCAGCCGATCATGCAGGTGCTCGAGCTGCCCGAGCACCCGTACTTCATCGGCGCCCAGTTCCACCCCGAGCTCAGCAGCCGGCCGCTCGCGCCGCAGCCGATGTTCATGGGCCTCGTCGCCGCCGCGATCCGCCACGCCAACCCCGGCCTGTCCCGAAGCGACATCTCCGAACGCTGGCTCCGCCCCACGGCCGCGCCCACGCCCGCCTGACCCTGCCCCGCACCCAACCCCGTTTTTTCCCGGCCTCCCCCGCGACCGGCCGATATCCCCATTCCCCCACTCTCCACCCCTTACCGAGACCCCACGACTCATGCCCTCCACGCCCCAGACCCCGGCCCTTCTGCTTCTGACCGCCGCCCTGCTCGCCACTTCACTCACCGCCCCCGCCGGCACCGTCACGCTCACCAACGAAGACGAGATCACCGGCACCGTCACCCGCTCCGACGACACCGGCATCACCCTGCAACACCCCGACCTTGGGGCCGTAGACATCCCCGCCGCCTCGATCGAGTCGCTCGAGCTCGATGAGGACGACCCGGTCTACGTCGAACCGCCCAAGCCCGACTTCTTCTGGGGCTGGGACAAGTCCCTCGAGGCCGGGCTCACCGGCAGCGACGGCAACACCGAGAACCTGAACCTCTACGCCGCGTTCAACACCGATTACGAGGACGACACCGACCGCTGGCAGTTGCGGGCCAGCATCTTCTACGGCGAAGAGGACGGTGAGAACACCCGCAACGAGTGGGACGCCGAGGTCTTCAAGGACTGGCTGCTGCCCGACGAAGACTATTTTTTCTGGGCCAACGGCAAATACGAGCACGACCGCTTCACCGGCTGGGAAGACCGCGTCTCGGCCTTCGCCGGCCTGGGCTACGACCTGATCGACGAAGACACCTACACCCTCATCGGCCGGGCCGGCGCCGGTGCCAACTACGAGTTCGGCGATATCAACGACCTGACCCCCGAGCTATTCCTCGGCCTCGAGGGCGCGTGGGACGTCACCGACAACTCGACCCTCCGCTACTACACCCGCTTCTTCCCGTCGCTCGACCCGGCGTTCAGCGAGTTCCGCAACGTCTCGGGGCTGGCCTACAAGGTCTCGATGGACGCCGGCCGAGGCCTGAGCCTAAAGATCGGGGCCGAGAACGAGTACAACTCCGACGTCGCCCCCGGCACCGAAGAGAACGACCTGAAGTACTACGCCGCCCTGGTCTACGACTTCTAACCCCCCGCCGTACATCTTACGACACAAGACCCCCGGGGCAACGGAAGCCGCTGCGCCCGGGGGCTGAGGGGGGGCGGAGGCGGGCGGGATCACGCGAGACGTCATCCGAGGTAATCGGTTTCGAGCGTATGACGGATCTTATCCAGCGCCTTGTTCTGGATCTGCCGGACGCGTTCCTTCGTCACCCCGATGAGCTTGCCGACCTGCTCGAGGGTCAGCGGCTTGGCGTCGGGCCCCCGGCCCCGCAGCGACGCGGGCAGCTCGTAGCCGTGGAGGCTGTCGTCTACCCCGGCCGCGAACCGAGGCGGGTCGCTGAGGTCGATCTCGGGTTCGGGCGTCACGTTGAACCGGGCCGCGACGACCGTGCGTTCGACGTCCGACAGCTCCGCCCGGTTGAGCGCCACGATCCGCCGGACCTCGTCGGCGCAGTCGTTCTCGTGCGAGCGATTCTTCTCGGCTTGGTGATTGGACCGCTCGAGCTTCGGGTCGAAGTCCACCGGGAACAGGCTGCGGTGCTTCGAGAGCTTGATGCCCTGCCGGCTGAACGCCTTGAGGATCGCCCGGCAGGCGTAGGTCGAGAACTTGAAGCCCCGGCCGACGTCGAACTTGTCCGTTGCCCGCAGCAGCGCCATGTTCCCCTCGCCGATCAGGTCGGCGAAATCGCCCGGGTGGATCCGCGACCGCTTGGCCATCGCCAGCACGAGCGCGAGGTTGGTATCCGCGATCTGCGTCCGCAGCGCGTCGGCCCGGGCGTGCCAGTCCAGCAAGTCACGCTGGACCCGGCCGCGCTCCGCGGGCTTGAGCCGTGCGGCACGGTCCGCCGCGCCGTCTGCCGCCAGTAGCCGGTCGCGGGCGTCGCAGACCTGTTTCCGGGCGTAGTTGAACTGCGTGAAGATCACCCGCTCCTGCGCCGCGGTCAGCAACACGCTGCCGTCGGACTTGCCCGCTTTCCGCGCCAGCGTCGCCGGGTCCGCCATCCCCGGGTCCATCAGCGGGTGGTACCACGACACGTCCGGCACAGGCACCGGCTCGGGCTCCACGAACACCGCCTCGTACGACGCCTCGGCCGGCAGGTCGAACAGCTCGTGGTGGACGTACTCGTATTTCTGCGTCAGCACCCGCCGCAGAGTCGCCCGCTCGTCGGGCCGCAGCGTCACCCGACCTCGGCCGCCCCGGACCGGCTTCACCGGCCCGAGCGTGCGGGTCTGCGTCGTGTTCGCGCCGGTCCCGGCCGACCGACGACCAAGGGGCAGCACTTCGGTCCCGCCGCGGCGGGCCTGGGAGAGCGGAGATCCGGTGTGGGTCAGGCTGGGCATCGTGCGGTCGCCTTACTGCTGGGGGACACGCCGGCCGGGGGTTGACCTCGGCCGGGTCGAGCCGAAACAACAACCCGCGGCTCGAGGCGGGCCGGGAACAAGCGATGTTCCCGAGGTCGGCCATCCGGCCGAAGTCCGATCGGGCCACCACTCTTTGGCGACAGTTTTTGACATTTTGGGGGTTTTTCCCCTATCCAAAACTGTACTAAAACGGCCCAAGTTGTCAACCACAACTCCTACCGATTTAATCCCGGATCAGTTCGCGGACATCAGATTTTTCCCGATCTCAGTCGGTAAATCTCTGTGGACCAGCCCCTTAACGAAACCTAACCCGACAGCGAGCCCTTGATTCCCCCGGCCGCCGGGCCTAGTCTTCCGCTCGTGCCGGAAACCCTCCGACCGCCCGCGGCGGCCCACGGCGGGTCCGGAAGTTGAACGTTTTCCCACCCAAACCGAGGTCTCCGATGGCTTTTGAAATGCCCGCATTGCCTTACGCCCTGGACGCCCTGGAACCGGCGATCGACGCCCGGACCATGGAAATCCACTCCCAGAAACACTGGGCCGCCTACACCAGCAAGCTCAACGACGCCGTCGAGGGGACCGACCTCGCCGGCAAGTCGATCGAAGAGGTCCTCGGCTCGGACGACCTGCCCCCGGCCGTCCGCAACAACGGCGGCGGCTACTGGAACCACCGCCTGTTCTTCGACGTCCTCCGCGCCCCGCAGGCCGACAACCAACCCGTCGGCGAACTGGCCGCCGCCATCGACGCCGAGCTCGGCGGCTTCGATGCGTTCAAGGAAAAATTCAGCAACGCCGCCGCGACCCGCTTCGGCTCGGGCTGGGCCTGGCTCGGCGTCAAGGCCGGCAAGCTCAACGTCTGCTCCAGCCCCAACCAGGACAACCCCCTCATGAAGCTCGACACCGTCGATCACGGCTGCCAGCCGATCCTCGGCATCGACGTCTGGGAGCATGCCTACTACCTCAAGTACCAGAACAAACGCCCCGACTACATCGACGCTTTCTTCAGCGTCATCGACTGGGACAAGGTCAACGCGAGCTACCTCGCGATCAAGTAACCTCCGCTTCCACCAACCACACACCCCCCGGAAGCCCACGGATTCAATCCGTGGGCTTCTTTACCTTCACCGTGTTGCCAAAGAGCGGGCACCCCACGCCCCCACCCGTCCGCTTCGCGACCGCCGCGGCGGGGTGGTGGTCGTTCGATCCGGGCGTGCGCCCC
>JBCCRT010000178.1:0-5121 GCA_039201235.1 Planctomycetota bacterium | reverse complement strand
TCGTCCGTCGACACCGCGCTGCTGCTCGCCGGCGTGCTGACCGTCCGGCAGTACTACGCCGACCACCCGACGATCCCCGAGATGGCGACCGCGATCTACGACCGCGTGAACTGGCCCTGGATGATGGGTGACGGCCGGACCCTGAGCATGGGCTGGACCCCCGAAGAGGGGTTCATCACCTGGCGGTGGGACCACTTCTCCGAGCACCTCGTGCTCCAGATGTTGGGCCTGGGCAGCAACACCCACCCCCTGCCCGCCCACACCTGGCACGCCTGGAAACGCGGCCCGGTCCACACCAACCCCAATACCGGCGAACGCTTCATGAGCTACCCGCCGCTGTTCGTCCACCAGTTCAGCCACGCCTGGGTCGACTTCCGCGGCAAACGCGACGACTACGCCGACTACTGGACCAACTCCGTCTTCGCCACCCGCGCCCACCGCGACATGTTCCGCCAGCTCACCGACCGCTTCCCGCACTACGGCGAGATGCTCTGGGGCGTGACGTCCAGCGACTCGGCCAACGGCTACACCGCCTGGGGCGGGCCCGACCCCTCGCCCCACCTCGACGGCACCGTCGTGCCCTGCGCCGCCGCCGGCTCGATCCCCTTCAAGCCCGACGAGTGCATCGCCGCTGTCCGCCACATGTTCGACACCTACGGCGACACCGTCTGGAAGCGCTACGGCCTGGCCGACGCCTTCAACCCCGCCACCGGCTGGGTCGCCAACGACGTCATCGGCATCGACGTGGGCATCACCCTGCTCATGATCGAGAACCACCGCAGCGGCTTCGTCTGGCGACAGTTCATGGCCAACCCCGAGATCAACCACGCCATGCTCACCGCCGGCTTCCGGCCCCTCCCGGCCGACCACCCGGAGGAGAATGTCGCCCTGTTCTTCGACGGCGACGGCCCCGTCTACGCCTTCGCCGACGAGCCTACCGCCGGAACCCCGGCCGATCCGCCCGCCGCGGAATGAGCGGAAACACCGTTCTGGGCAACGCTTACACCTGAATCCCGCATAAACCGGAATATTTATTCCGGTTTTATCTCGTTCTAAAACCTTGCTGCCGCTGTGTTTGGCCGGGCCCAGACTGGGCGTGGGGGATTTTCTTACGCCCAGGGCTTGATTCGAGCTGTGGCTTGCCTAATTGTTGTGTGTGGGCAACGTCGCCCCAAGAGAAACCCGCTCTTTTGAAAACGGGTGATAAACTTCGAGTTTACCTAACAAAGGATTGTTGGCTCAAAGGAAGGTGTACAATGCTTAGCTGGGCTATTGCGTTTCTGATTATTGCTCTGATTGCCGGTGTTCTGGGCTTCGGCGGGATCGCCGGAGGTGCCTCGTCCATCGCGATGGTGCTGTTCGGAATCTTCATCCTGCTGTTTTTGGTTTCGTTGGTCTACCACCTCGTGACCGGGCGTAAGCCAACCACCGCAATCTGATTCGTCCCATTCAAAGCACTGCCGTAACAGAGTTTCTGTTTCGGCAGTGCTTTTTCTTTAGTTATTTGATTCGTTGAAATTTTAGAAAGGAGTTACGTGATGAATACCACGACCGAAACCAAACGCCTGACCGACCAAACCGTCAAACGGCTCAACGACCTGATCCAAGTGAACCTCGATAGTGCCAAGGGCTTCCGCGAGACGTCCGAGGGTTTGGAGAGTGCGTCCTACACATCGCTATTTCGCGAGATCGCGGACGAGCGTGACGGGCAGGCTGCGAGCCTTAGGACGCTGGTCCAGGCCGGGGGCGACGACGCTCCGGACAGCACGTCGTTTCTCTCGCAGGCCCACCGCTGGTGGACCGGCGTCCGCGATGCGGTGACCTCGTCGTCCAACTACGACGTCTTGGCCGAGGCCGAGCGTGGGGAAGACAAAATCCTGCACATGTACCAGGACGTCGAAGAAGAGTGTCGTGGCTCCAAAGTTCACGACCTGATTCTTGAACACCGCGAGCAGGTTCGTCTACGTCACGACCAGGTGCGGAGCTTGCGCGACAAGGCGAAGGCTTTGGAGGACCGTGACTAGCGGTACACCTTCCGGTGGATCGATCCCCGAAAGCGGAGGCCTGCGGGCCTCCGCTTTTTTTGTTGGGCTAGACTGCGGCTTTGCGATATGCCCAAAAGCGAGGAATACCCATGACGCAGCTCGCCGATACGCCGATGACGAAACCGTCCGTGGTCGGGGCGTTGACCCCGGAAAGGGTCGCCGCCTGGGCCGAGGCCTTCGCCGCCGATCCGGGGGCGCAGCGGATGCAGAACGCGGTGACGCGGACCGCGCTCGACGAGGTCGCGTTGGACCGGCGGGTGATCGCGTCGACGGACCACACGTTCAGCCACGTGCTGGACGACTGGGCGGTCACGAGCCAGAAGAAGTCGGGGCGGTGCTGGATGTTCGCCGGGCTGAACCTGCTGCGGGTCGGCGCGATGCGGGCGATGAAGCTGCGGTCGTTCGAGTTCAGCCAGAACTACACGTTCTTCTGGGACAAGCTGGAGCGGGCGAATTTCTTTCTGGAGCAGATTCTTTCGACGGCCGACCGGCCCGTCGACGACCGGACGGTGGCGTACCTGCTCGACCGGCCGCTGGACGACGGTGGGCAGTGGAACATGTTCGTCCACCTCGTGAAGAAGTACGGGCTGGTGCCGAAGTCGGCGATGCCCGAGAGCGAGAGTTCGGGCAACAGCCCGCGGATGAACGCCAACCTCAAAGGTGTTCTGCGTCACGCCGCCGCGGACCTGCGGCGGATGGTCGAGGGCGGGGCGGACGCGGACGCGGTGGCCGGGCGGAAGCATGAGGCTTTGGCGGTGGTGTACCGCGTGCTGGCGATCCACCTCGGCACGCCGCCGGCCGAATTCGACTGGCGGTGGAACGACGACGAGAAGAACTTCCACAGTGACGGCACGCTGACACCGCAGGCCTTCGCCGAGAAATACGTGACGGTGGACCTCGACGATTACGTCTGCCTCGTGAACGACCCGCGGGAGTCGTCGCCGTTCGGGCGGTGCTTCACGGTGGCCCACCTCGGCAACGTGGTCGGGGGCACCGCCTCGGACATTCCGGGGGTTCCGGGGGACGGGGGGGTGCGTTACGTCAACGTCGAGATGGACCTGCTGAAGGAGGCGACGCGGCGGAGCATCGTCGAGCGGGGCGAGCCGGTGTGGATGGGCTGCGACGTCGGGAAGATGATGCAGCGGCAGCTCGGGGTCTGGGATGCGGAGCTGTTCGACTACGCCGGGGTGTACGGGGCCGACTGGTCGCTGAGCAAAGCCGACCGGCTGACGTACCACCAGACGCTGATGACCCACGCGATGCTGTTCACGGGCGTGGACCTGGCGGACGACGGCGAAACGCCGCGACGGTGGCGGGTCGAGAACTCGTGGGGCGAGGACAACGGGATAAAGGGCTTCTACACGATGAACGATTCGTGGTTCGAGCCGTACATGTTCGAGGTGGCGGTGCACCGCGACCTGCTGCCGGAGGCGGTGGTGGCGGCGCGGGACGAGCCGCCGATCGTGCTTCCGCCGTGGGACCCGATGGGTTCGCTGGCGCGATGATTGATTCGTGTAGCGGGCGGACTTGTCCGCCGTTTTTCCGGGCAAGTCATACGTAGAACCGGGCGGACAAGTCCGCCCGCTACGCGAGTTGATCAAACCGTATCGACGGTGATGCTGAAGCGGGTCATCTCGGTGACGCGGACCTCGGTGCCGGGCTCGAGGAAGCCGGCGTTGGAGGTGACGTCGACGAGTCGGCCGTTGATGGTGGCTTCGCCGGCGGGGCGGCAGGGGCTGACGACGGTGCCGGTGTCGCCGACGGCGATCTGTCCGTCGCCGAGGACGTCCATGCCGGCGACGTGGGGCGCGGCCGGGGCGGTCGCGGCGTTGGCCTGGGCGTCGGCGAGGACGAGGCGGCTGAGGCCGGGGACGTTGCCGAGGTAGCGGAAGAGTACGCCGAGGCCGACGGCCGCGAGCAGGAGCCCGACGAGCGACGCCATGAGCGACGCGAGGGCCTGGTCCCACGTGCCGCCGGTGGGCAGGACCCCGCCGGCGGTGGGGACGACGGCGAGGACCAGCGCGGCGAGCATGATCACGATGCCCACGACGCCGAGCACGCCGAAGGACGCGCCGCCGGTGGCGAACTCGGCGACGAGCAGGATGAGCCCGACGGCGAAGAGCAGGACGTGCCAGACGTCGGCGAGCCCGATGAGCATCGGCGCGCCGAAGAGCCCGACGAGGGCGAAGAGCGCGACCGCGCCGGGGATGCCGAGGCCGGGCGCTTGCAGCTCGAGGAACACGCCGAGGACCAGCAGCACGATCAGGACGATGCGGACGAGCCAGTTGGTCGAGAGCAGGCGGGCGAGGCGTTCGGACCAGGAGAGGTTGACGCGGGTGACGCTGGCGGCGCCGAGGTAGCGCTGCAGGTCGACGTCGTTCTGGACGGTGGCGCGGGAGAGGTCTATGTCGGCGGCGAGGACGTCATCCGGGGTGAAGAGCGTGCCGACGCCGGAGTGGATGCGTCCGTTGGCGGCGGGCTGGCCGGAGGGGAGGGTGGTGACGGCGACCCACCGGCCGACGTCTTCGGGGCGGAACTGCTCGGCCTCGGCGAGGTCGAGGGAGACGTTGGCGGTGCCGCTACCCGTGGCGGGGGCCGCGCCGCCGGGCAGGGGGATGGCGGGCCCGCCGGGCAGGGGCAGGGTCGGGCCGGTGGGGGCGTTGTTGGTCGGCGTCTGGATGGCCAGGCCCGCCGCGGCACTCATGTCGCCGTTGACCATGACGGCGTAGTCGGCCTGGTTGACGACGAGGCGGTCGCCGGTGCCGGGGTCTTCGATGAGGTAGAGCTCGACGCCGAGCACGCACATGGCGTGGAAGGTGGCGTAGGTGTAGCCGTTGCGGGCCGCAGAGTTCTTGAACTCGGCGGCGATGGGGGAGAAGGCCTTGGCGCGTTCGGTGGGGCTGAGGTTCTGTCCCGGGACGATGGGAGCGCAGTCGCCGGTGGCGGACGCGGGGGCCATGACGATCTCGTCGCAGGCCGAGGCGATCATGATGCCGGCCGAGTACGCCTTGTTGTTGACCCAGGCGACGGTCGGCACGGGCACGCGGGTCGGGTCCTTGAGGTACTTGGCGATGTC
>JBCCRT010000177.1:0-5163 GCA_039201235.1 Planctomycetota bacterium | reverse complement strand
GGGGCACGGCGAGCCAGTTGTCGGGCAGCGGCACGGGCCGGAGGTAGAACCCCGTGAGCACGAGCTGGTCGATCAGCTGCCGGTCGAACTCGTCGTCGTAGATCAGGTTGCCCGTCACGCTGCCGCCGACCACGCCGTCGAGGGCGAGCCGCGACGCGCCGAGCCGGGCGAACGGCACGTTGGTGTTCAGGTCGTTCTCGTCGAAGAAGCGGGTGAAAATCGCGCCGGCCTCGAGGTAGACGTCCCAGGTCCGATCGATCCGGGTGCTGGCCCGCAGCGCGGCCTCCTGGCGGACGTAGAGGTCCTCGACGCGGTTGTCGTCGCTGAGCCGGGCGTTGCTGGTAAAGGTCAGGTCGGTCCGGCTACGCGCCTCGAAGAAACGCCGCTCCTGCAACAGCAGCAGGTCGGTGTCGCCGGTGAGGAAGCGTTCTTCGAGGGCGCGGCGGGGGTCGGCGGTCGGGTCGGAGGTGCCGCGCTGCTCGAAGGCCTGGTTGTTGATGTTCAGGTCGACCTGCGCGGACGCGGCCGCGGGGGGCAGCAGGCAGAGGCAGGCGAGGGCGAGGCGGCGGGTGATCGGTTTCATGGCGGATGTCGGGGTCATCGGGGGCAGGAGTCGCACGGGAGGTCGGCCGGCCCACGCGGGGTTGAAACTTCCGGGGGGGTCAGGGGGCGACGGTGATGTCGAGGACGGCGCCGATGCCGCCGGCCGGGGGGTTCTGCGGCAGGCTGAACGACTGCGACGTCGGGCCGGAGGTCACGGGGCTGGTGATCTCGATGGCAGCGGTGTTGGGCCCGAACTGCGACGAGATGGCGGAGAAGCCGACTTGGGCCGGCCCGGGCTGGAGGGTGGTGGTGAATTGGTTGTTGGCGACCGACGGGTTGGTGGTTTCGTTGAAGGTGGTGCCCTGCCCGTCGGTGAGGAAGAAGAGGGTGACCTCGACGCCGTTGACCCCGCCGTTGACCGGGTCGGGGCCGGCGGCGGTGACGACGGCCGGGCCGTTGACGTCGCTGGCGAAGAGGCTCAGGACGTCTTCGTTGTCGATGCCGCCGTTGTCGTAGATCGAGAAGGTGAAGTTGCCCTGGGGGATGGTGATGGGGACGAGCCCGCCGCTGATGAGCTGGCCGGGCGGGGCGACGAGCGGGGCCGAGACGAGCGAGCCGTCGGCGGCGAGTTGGGTCTGGGTGGCGTTGGCGACGGCGGCGCGGGAGCCGGCGTCGTTGATCACGACCTGGCTGGAGAGGGTGGGCAGCCGGTCGCCGGTGGCGCGGCCGAAGACGGCGGCGGCTTGCCCGAGCGCGGTGGTGGCGGCGGGGTCGCCCCCGGCGGCGGGGCCGCGGCCCAGAGCGCGGGCGATCGGGTCGTTGAACCGGGCCGAGCCGGCGGGCGCCGGACGCGGGCCGGCGGCGGCCACGCCAGCGGGCGACGCGTCGGAGCCGGTCGGGGCGTTGACCCCGCCGGGAGCGTCCGGGCCGGTGGCGTCAGGGGCGTAGGCCGCGGCCACGGCCGCCGTCAAAGCGGTGAACGGGTCACCCGGGTTGTCGCCCGCGGGTCCGGCCGGCGGGACGCCGCCCGGGTCGGCCCCGACGGCGGCCACGGTTGCGGCGTCGGCGAGCGCGGCAGCAGCGCGGGCGTTGGCCAGGGCCGCTTCGGGCGCGGCGGCCGGCCCCGGGTTGCCGGCGTCGTTGTTCGGGGTTGAAGCCACGCCCGCCCCCACGGCACGGGCCGCGGCGGACACGCCGTCGGCGACCGCGGCGGCCTGGCTCAGCCACGCCGGCGGCGCGTCCGCCCCCGCTCCCGCGGCGGCCACGCCGGTGAGCGGCTGGGCGAAGCCGGCCCGCAGCGCCGCGACCGACGGGTCCGCGAGGCCCGGGGCCGAGGGGTTCGACACGCTCTGCTGGAACGCGAACGGCACCAGCTCCCCCGTGGCGGTGACGGCCTGGCCCACCGCGCGGGTGCCCGAGGCCGCCGGCCGGCCGCGGGCGGTGTCGGTGGCCGTGAAGCCTTCGACCCGCATCACCACGGTGTCGCCGTCGGCGGTTGTGAACCGCATCGGTGCGCTGCGGAAAGTTGTGACCGCGGCCGTGTCGTTTCCGCCGCCTATTTCGGCTCCCGCGCCGCCGGGCGTGACGGGCTGGGGGAGAACGTCGATCTGCACCGGCTCGCCGGTGGCCCCGGGGGCCCCGAGCGCGGCCGGGGAGGCCGTGACTCGCACCGCCGTGCCCGCGTTATCGGCCGAACCTTCGTCGGCTTCTTCATTCTCTAGGGTGGCGTTTGCGTCACCGCGGTCGCGATCGGCATCGGCGGGTGTTTCGATCGGCTCAACCGTCGCCCCGGCCGGCAACGCCGTCTCGGCCGGCGGCAGCGCCCGCGGCGGCGTGTCGGGGAAGGTCAGCGTCCGCACGCCCGCGCCGCCCACACCGACGGCCGCCCGCAGCGGGGTCACCGCGAGGCCGGCCTCGCCGTCGGGCCCGGTCCGCGGCTCGAAGCGCTGCACCAACTCCGAACTCACCACGCCCCCGGAACCGCCCCCGGAACTGGACCCGGCGGTCATCTCGCGGCGGGTCCGCAGCTCGAAGCCATCACGGTTGTCGGCCTCGGCGGGCTGGGCGGAGGACAACCCTGCGGCGGCGGCGGACACGATCAGGGCGGGTAGGGGACGAGAAAGAACGCGGCGTCGGGACATCATGACGGTCTCGTTGGCGGGAAAAGGGGAACGGAAGCGAGTGCGGGGTCAGGGCGACTTCGTCAAGCCGGCGACGTAGAACAGCCCGTCGCCCGGCACCAGCGCGAGGCGGTACCGCTGCCCGTCGCGGCCCACGTCCCAGGACAGGGGGTCGTCGGTCGCGGTCGGGGCCTCGTCCAGGCCGGACCAGTCGCGGCCCGCCAAGGTTTCGGCCAGCGTCAGCCGCGACACCTCGGCGTCGCCCGCGAGCCCCAGCTTCGGGCTCAGCAGCTTCGAGACCGTCTCGGCGTCGCCGGCCCGCAGGGCCGCGACGAACAACCCGGCGACTCGGCCCGGCAGGCCCTCGGGGCCCTCGGGGTCGAACCGCAGCGACACGACGTCGGCGTCCTGCAGGTACGTCTTGCGTTCGGCATGAACCTCGGGCGTCGTGGCGGACACGGCGTTGACCCCGGTCGGCTCGAGGGCGCCCCACCAGATCTGCCGACGCTGCCGCGCCTCGATCGCCGCCAGCCGCTCGTCGAAGTCGGGGTCGTCCACCACGGTGGTGGTGTTCCGCAGGTAGCCCGCGTCGACGTGGTACCGCCGCGGCTCGGGGCCGGCGGCGGTCCAGAGCAGCACCTGACCCGGGCCGACGTCGACCCCGCCGCTGCGGGCCCGGCCCGCGAAGCAGAAGGCGTACAGCGTGTCCGGCGAGACGCCGAAGACCACGCCCGAGGCCGTGTCGAGCCAGACCGATCGGCCGTAGAACTCGACCGTCACAGGCTCGTCGGCGCGGACTAGGGCCGGCTCGCGGACCACCAGCGATTCGAACGACGACCAGGCCCTCGGCGTGGCGTCGCCGCGGGTCCGCAGCGTTGCGCGGTCCGCGTCGGCAGGTGCCACCTCGGGCCACGGCGCGGAGACCCCCGCCGAGCAGCCGCCCAAGCCAAGCCCCCCGGCAATCGTTATGAAGACCGCTGCCCAGGACCGGCCCACGCCGGGCCGCCGGTGTTTCAGATCACGTCGGGTTCGCAAACTCTCGCTCCTTTTCCGTCGGTGGGGGGCAACCGGCCGGGTCACGGCACGGGACTAAGTCCATCGGCTGCCCCGCTCGGTCGGCGCGTCAAATCGCCCTAAGGGATTGACCGAATTTTGGGTGGGGGGGGGTGACCCCCGATGGGTTATCGGCTCGGGCGGCGGCGGCGATCCGGACCGGGGAGCCCGCGGCGGAGGCCGCTACAATCCCTGCTCCATGAGTAACGCACACCAGTTCGATCTGATTGTCGTCGGCGGCGGGCCGGCGGGTTACGTCGCCGCGATCCGCGCTTCTCAACTCGGCCTGAAGGTCGCATGCGTCGAGCGGGACAAGCTCGGCGGGGTCTGCCTCAACTGGGGCTGCATCCCCACCAAGGCGCTGATCGCCGGCGCCGAGATGTACCAGAAGGTCGCGCACGAGGGCGAGGACTTCGGCATCAAGGTCGAGGGCCTGTCTTACGACTGGGACAAGATCATCGGCCGGTCGCGTAACGTCGCGGGCAACCTCAACAAGGGCGTCGGTTTCCTGTTCAAGAAGAACAAGATCGCGCACTTCGACGGCCACGCGTTTATCCCTAAAGCGGGGACGGTTGAGGTCTACGCCCACGACGACGTCGACACCTCGCTGGACCCGAAGCGGCCGGCCGTCGACCAGGACATGCCCGCCGACGTGCGGTTCAAGTCCAAGCCCAACCAGACGCTTACCGCCGACAAGGTCCTCATCGCCACCGGCGCCTCGCCCCGCCCGCTCCCGGGGGCCCCGTTCGACGGCGAGAAGGTCATCAGCTCCAAGGAGGCGATGACCCTTCCCGAGCGGCCCGAGCGGCTCCTCGTCGTCGGCAGCGGCGCGATCGGTATGGAGTTCGCCTACTTCTACAACGCCTTCGGCACGCAGGTCACCGTCGTCGAGATGCTCGACCGCGTCCTGCCCGTCGAAGACCTCGACGTGTCCAAGGCCGCCCAGAAAGCCTTCAAGAAACAGGGCGTCAACATCCTCACCGGCCACGTCACCAAGTCGATCGAGGCGACCGACACCGGCATCAAGGCCGTGATCGCCAAAGCCGACGACGAGTCGAAGACTCAAACGATCGAGGCCGACAAGGTGCTGGTCGCCATCGGCGTCCGCGGCCGGTTCGACGGGCTGTTCGACGACAGCCTCGGCATCGACATCGCCAAGGGCCACATCAAGGTCGATTACAAAGCCCCGGGCTGCGACTACCAGACGTCCGTTCCGGGGGTCTACGCCGTGGGCGACGTCATCGGCCCGCCGTGGCTCGCCCACGTCGCCTCCGAAGAGGCCATCCTCTGCGTCGAGCGGATGGTGGGTCACGAGGCCCCCGACCTCGACTACGGCTCGATCCCCGGCTGCACCTACTGCAACCCCCAGGTCGCCAGCATCGGCCTCACCGAGGCGCAGTGCCAGGAGAAGGGCCTCGACTACGCCGTGGGCAACTTCCCGTTCCAG
>JBCCRT010000176.1:0-5169 GCA_039201235.1 Planctomycetota bacterium | reverse complement strand
GTCGTGCCCTTGACCGTCCCGCCGGGCACCTCGTTCATCCACGCCCGCACCGCGTCCGCCACCGCCGGCAGGCTGATGCCCTGCTGCAGCAGCGCCTCCTGCCGCACGTCCACCGTCAGCTCGTACTGCCGCACGCCGTCGATCAGGATCTCGCCCATGTCCGGCAGGGTCAGCAGCTCGTCGCGCACGTTGCGGGCCGCCTGCTTGAGCGACAGCTCGTCGAGGTCGCCGTAGACCGCCACGAGGATCACCGGCAGCCGCGGCTCGATCAGCTGCGTCGTGATCTCCTCGGCCTCGTCGGGCAGGTCTTCGAGCGCATCCACCACGCGGTTGACCTCGTCGAGCGCCTTGTCGTTGTCGATGCCCTCGCGGAAGCTGATGGTCATCGCCCCGCCGCCCTCGGACAGCGAGGCGGTCAGCTCGTCGACCTCGTCGAGGTCGATCAGCGCGTTCTCGATCTTGATCGCCAGCGACTCTTCGACCTCTTCGGGCGTCGCGCCGGGGTAAGGCATCAGCAGCGCGGCGGCGTCGCTGTCCTGCTCGGGGAAGAACTCGCGGCGCAGCGATAGACCGGCGACGACGCCGGCGATCAGGAAGGCGGCCATCAGCAGGTTGACCGGCACCGGGTTGCGGACGCCGAAGCGCGCGGGGCCGAGGCTCATGGCGTCGCCCGGTTGGGGGCCGCCGCGGCGTCGGGGCCGGCCTTCGCGGCGGTGGCCGGGCGGCCCGGCAAGCGCGGATCGACCGCCGTGCCGTCGGCCAGCTGCGACGCCGCGTTGAGCACGATCGTGTCCCCCTCGGCGAGGTCGCCCTCGACCGCGACCCACTGGTCGTCCGGCAGCCCCAGCTCCGGCCGCGGGCCCGAGAGGTTGAACAACGCCTCGACCGACCGCCCCACGAGCTGCCCGCCCTCGACCACCTGCACCCGGCCGCCCCGCACCGCCCGCTGCGGCAGCAGCAGCCGGGGCTCGGCCTCGGCCACGCTCACCGTCGCCTCCAGGAACATCCCCGGCGGCGGCACCGCCGCGCCCGGGGCCGTCGCGGCGAGCTCGGCGTACACGGTCAGCGTCCGCGTCGCCGGGTCCTGCTGCGGGCTGACCCGGTCGATCGTCGTGGACCACCGCGGCACCGCCGCGAGGCCCCGCGGCAGCGACGTCGAACGCAGCGTCACCGCGTCGCCGACCCGCACGCTCGACTGCGCCGCGCCCCGCAGCGCGATCGGCACCTCGATCCGCGTCAGCGACACGACGAACGCGACCTGCTGGCCCGCCATCACGTTCTCGCCGACCTCGACGTCGATCGACTGGATCACCCCGTCGATCGGGCTGACGATGGTGGTCCGCTGCCGGTTGAGCTCCGCGAGGTTGACCTGCGACCGCTGCGACGCCTTCTGGGCCTCGAGCGACTGGCGGCGGGGTCCGATGAGGTCGAGCGCCTGCCGGGTCTGGAGCCGGGCCCGCTTGGCGTTGATCAGGATGCGCTGCGCCGCGTCGAGGTCCTGCTGGTTGTTGACGTTCCGCTCACGGAGCGAACGCTGGCGGTCGAAGTCGGCCTGGGCGAGGGAGACGTCGGCCTCTTCCAGAACCAGCGACTCGCCGAGGCGGTCACGCTCGACGTCGAGCTGCGCCAACTGGGCGTCGAGCTCGGCGATGCGCTGCTCGGCGATCTCGAGCTGGCGGTCGAAGTCCGACGCGTCGAGCTGGACCAGGAGTTGTCCGCGGGTCACGGCCCGGCCGGGCAGGACGTCGTCGGGGATCGACTCGACCGTGGCCGAGACGCGGGCGGGCACCTCGGCCGAGTCGAGCGCCTCGGCCGTGCCGTAGCCACGCCACTGCCGCCGCACGGGCACGGCCCGGACCTCGAACGCGCTGACCGCCCGGCGGTTGGCGTCGGGATCGACCGCTTCCACGGTCGGCGCGGTCGCGCGGAGGGCGAGGAAGATCGCGCCGGCCACGCCGAGCATCAACGCGGCGATCGCCAGGCGGGTCAACAGCACCAGCCCCCGACGCGGCGGAGCGGGCGACGCGGGGGCAGCCGGGGAATTACCGTCGGCCGGAGGCGGCGTGGGGTCGGGGTTGGCTTCTGGCTCGGGCGGCATAAAACGGCCGGTCGCCGGGAGGTCCGGGGATACCGGAATGTCGCGGCTAGGGGTGCGGGGTCGGGTTACACCTCACGGTCAGTATACGACGGTTAGGCCGCGGGCCGGTTCGCGCAACCGGGCATATCAGCCGCGGCGAGCAGGGCGTCCCAACCGACCGGGGCGTTGCCCGTTCGCATAACCGAAGCCGCGGCCGCGGTTTGCCCGAAGTCCACGGCTTCCTCGATCGGATACCCGGCGCAGAGGCACAGCGTCGCCGCGGCGAGCAGGGCGTCGCCGGCCCCCACCTCGTCGACGACCCGGCGGGCGGGCGAGGGCGTCGCGGCGACCGAGCCGTCGCGGCCGTAACGGACACAGCCGCGGCGGTCGCGGGTGACCAGCAGTTGCCGCGGCGTCAGGCGATCGACCAGGTGCCGGGCGAGCTCGTCGAGCGGCGCGACGGCGGACGCGGCCGCCACCAGCCGACGCAGCTCGGCCTCGGTCGGAGTCAGCAGGTCGAAGCCGCGCATCGCCAGGAGGCTGACGCGCGGCCCGCTGACGTCGCCCGCCAGCACGCGCACCCGCGGCCGCAGCTCGGGCAGCACCGCGTCCAGCAGCTCGGGGCTCACTGTGCCGTGGCCGAAGTCGGCGAAGACCACGGCCTCGGCGGTATCGAGGTGGTCGGGCTCGAGCAGCAGGTCGACGAGCCGGCGGGTTTCCCGGGGTTCCGCCGCGTGGACGCGGTGGTCGCGGCGGTCCGCGGCCGTGGCGACGACGGCGTCGCCCATCACCCGCCGGACGCGCAGCGGCGTGGCGTCGCGGGTCGGCAGCCGATGGCAGGCGACGCCGCGTTCTTCGAGCAGGCGGCGGAGCTGTCGCCCGTCGCCGTCGTCGCCGAGGCGGGTGATCAGGCGGGGCGTCGCGCCCAGGGCGTGGAGGTGGCCGGCGATGACCGCGGCCCCGCCGGCGTAGCAGGCGGAGCGGCCGTCGGCGGCGCGGTAGACGTCGAGCACGGCGTCGCCCACGACGGTCACCCGCCGGCCGGCGAAGGCCGACGCGGCGTCGCGGGCCCACCGCGGGGCGTCGGGGCCGAGGCGGGGCGGGGCGGCGAGACAGGTCGTCGTCATATGCAGCGGTTATCGGCGGGGGGGCGAGCGGGGCGTGAACCCGACGCGGTGACCCCGGCTTTTCTGCGGCCGGCGGCGGGGCGGCACCGATAACCGCAGCGGACACGATCCGTCGCCGCAAGGCGACCGGGCCCTTGACGTGACGGGTTCGGGTCCGGGAGCCGACCGGAAGCAGCGATGATTCAGGACAAAGGTGGACAGACCGGCTCGGCCGACGGGGCGGCGGCGGGCCCCGCGGTCCGGCGGGCGTGGGTGAGGGTGCAGCGGGGCGACTACGCCGCCGCGGCGGACGCCCTGGCCTTCGGCGACGCGGAGGACCTCAACGTCCGCATCCCCCTGTACCTGTCGCGGAACCTCGCGGCGATGGCGACGCACCGGCCCGAGACGTTGGGCGTGCTGGTGGCGGCGGGGCTGTTCGAGACGCTGGAGCGCAGCCCGCTGGTGCCCACGGCGTCGGGCCGGCTGGTCCCGGCGTGGCGGACGCCGGGCGGCGCGGCCGAGCCGGTCACCGTCAACGCCGACCCGGCGGCGGCGGCCGACGCCGCGGTCGATCGCCTGCGCCGCCACCTCGACGCCGGCGAGCCGGTCGCGTTCGCCGACCCGATCGACGGCTACCTGATCTCCGCCGTCGCGGCGGCCCGGCCCACGCTACCCGTCGGCCAGCAGCAGCCGGTGTACCTGGTCGCCACCGAGCCGCACCTGCTCACCGCCTGCCTGATGCTGCACGACTGGTCGGCGTCCGACGGCCCGATCGCCGACCCGCGGTTCAACTGGTTCGTCGGCCCCGCCGCGGGCCGGGCCTTCGCCGACCTGATCCACGCCGAGCCGATGCGCGTGATCCCGCAGGTCAACCTCGGCCGCGAGTCGTACCGCGCCGCGATGGCGACGCTGCTGGACCGCTGCCGCACCGCGGTGGCCAAGAAGATGAAACGCTGGTCTGCCGAGATCGACCGGCACTACACCGGCTTCGAGCCGCGGGCGCTGACCGTCGGCCTGCCGACCCGGCCGCGGGCGCTGCTGCTCACGTCTCGCTTCACCACCGTCCTGAAACACAGCACCGCCGACTGCGCCGCCGCCTTCGCCAAGCTCGGCTGGCGGACGCAGACGCTGATCGAACCCACCGACTGCCACCGCACCACCGAGGCGGCCATCCGCCGGGCGATCGCGACGTTCAAACCCGACCTGGTCTTCGCCATCGACCACCTCCGCGGCCACTGCCGCACCGCGATCCCCGCGGAGCTGCCGTACGTCTGCTGGGTCCAGGACCAGCTATCCAAGCTCACCAACCGCGCGGCCGGGGCGTCGATCGGGCCGCGCGACTTCGTGCTCACCATGGTCGGGCCGACCTACGTCGGACGCTGGGGCTACCCCGCCCGGCAGATCGTCGAGATGCCCAAGCTCACCCGGCCGCCGGTGCGGCCCGAATCGTGGGACACCGACGGCGACGACCTGGTCTACGTCTCCAACGCGTCGCACCGCGTCGAGGACCTGCTCGACCGGCTCGAAGACCCGACGGTCCACGCGATCGGCCGACGGATCGTCGAGGCCTACCGGCGCGGCGACACGCTGCCGACCCTCGCGGACGTCGGCCGGGTCGTCGACGCCGAGTGCCGCCGGCTCGACCACAAACTGTCACCCGACGAGCGGGCCGTCGTGGTCAACCACCTGACCCACCCGCTCAACGACGCGCTCTACCGCCAGCAGGCGTTGCGCTGGATCGCCGAGGCGGCCGACGACCTGGGGCTGGGCCTCGCGCTGCACGGTCACGGCTGGGACCGGCACCCCGAGTTCGCCCGCTTCGCCCGCGGCCCGGTGGCGTACGGCCCGGACCTCGAAGCGTTGACGCGACGCAGCCGGATCAACCTGCAGATCATCCCGTCGTTCTGCCTGCACCAGCGGCTGCTCGACGGGCTGGTCGCGGGCGGCTTCTTCCTGGTGCGGCACCACCCCAGCGACACGGCGTTG
>JBCCRT010000175.1:0-5213 GCA_039201235.1 Planctomycetota bacterium | reverse complement strand
GTCGATCTTGATTTCGG
The DNA here is from genome assembly GCA_039201235.1 of Planctomycetota bacterium. Taxonomy (GTDB): domain Bacteria; phylum Planctomycetota; class Phycisphaerae; order Phycisphaerales; family Phycisphaeraceae; genus Algisphaera. Next base: position 5,196 of record JBCCRT010000175.1, on the reverse strand, counting down.
TGCCGCCCCACTTGCCGAGGATGATGGTGTCGCCTTCCTTGACCTGGAAGTCGACGGTCTTGCCGTCGTCGGTGACCTTGCCGGTGCCGACGCGGACGACCTTGGCTTGCTGGGGCTTTTCTTTAGCACCTTCGGGGAGGAAGATGCCGGAGGCGGTCTTCTCTTCGGCCGCGAGGCGTTGGACGATGATCTTGTCGCCGAGGGGTTTGATCTTCATGCTTTTCGTGAACTCCGGGAAAGGGGTGAAGGGGTGAGTGAAGAACTTGGGTCGGGGACTATACGGACCCGCGGTTGCTTCGCAACAGTGGGCTTACTAGTTGGGTGAAGGCCATTGGCCGTGGTAGTGGCGGTTGACGAGGCGTTGGACGGCGGCGAGGAGAGGTCGGAGGTCGTCGGGGCGGTTGACGACGGAGAACGCGCCGAGCTGGAGGGCTTCGCGGAGCAGGCGGTCGGCCTGGCGTCGGGTGGCCCGGCTGTTGACGACGACAACCGGGGGTCGGTTCGGACGGCGGCGGAGGACCTGCAGCAGCCAGAGGCCGCCGCGGTCGGCGGGTTGGGAAGTTGTAGCGGCGTCGCCGACGGGGGTGGCGAGGTCAACGAGGGCGGCGTGGAAGGTGTGGCGGTCGGCGAGGTCGAGGGCTTCGCGGGCCGAGCCGGCGAGGTGGGCCTCGACACCGAGGGGGCGCATGAGGCGGGGGAACTGGCGGGTCCAGTGCTCGACCGGGCGGCGGCGGTCCTCGGTGAGGAGGACGTTGAGCCGGCTGCCGGGGCGCGGTTTGAGCCCGGCATCGGGGTCGGAGTGGAGGCTGTGTGGGCGCAAGTTCTGCACGTTGTGTAAAATTGGCAACCCGGGTGCCGGATCACGCACCCCACGTCAAGTTTAAATTCATTAATATCAGTAGTTAAGGGACCACTTCCGGGCCCGACCGACATCACGGGCTGCCGATGTCTTCCGGGGGCGAGGCGGCGGGGTGTCGAAATGACATGGCCGCGGGTTGGGCGGTTACTGCACGGAAGCGGGGCCGAGGGCGGGTTCGGCCTCGGGCTGGAACTCGAAGAAGGCGGCGTTGACGGCGTTGTCGACGTCGTTGAGGTCCTGCTGGAGGCGGTCGATGGTTTCGTGCATGCCGCGGTGGATGATCTCGTCGATATCGCCGTACTGGAGCTGGGAGCGGAGGCGGCCGAGGCGGCGTTGGACATCGATGGTGCGGGGGCTGCCGGGGCCGACGATGTGGGCAAGGCAGCCCTCGGTCTGGAGGAGGCAGTGGGTGACAGAGCGGGGGAACTCGGGGTCGAGCATGAGGAAGGCGGCGACGTTGCGGGGGGTGATGACGCCGTGGGCCTGGCGGTACATCTCGAGGGCGCCGACGGAGCGGAGCAGGGCCGCCCACTGCACGACGTCCATCGCGCCGCCGACGTCGGACGGGTCGGGCAGCAGGAGGAAGTACTTGACGTCGAGGACGCGGGAGGTCTGGTCGGCCCGCTCGATGAGCCGGCCGAGCTTGCAGAACTCGAAGGCGACGTTGTGGCTCATGGTGGCGTCGGTGATGGCGGCGAAGAGCAGGCTCGCCTCCTTGACCGCGCGGTAGAAGCCGACGGGCCGGTCGCTGTGGATGGCGTCGTCGGCGGCGTTCTGCACGGTGATGTGCAGGGCGTTGATCTGCTGCCACATCTCGTAGGGGATCACGTCGCGGACGGTGCGGGCGTTGTCCCGCGCCGCCGAGACGCAGCGGGCGATCGAGCTGGGGTAGTCGCGGTCCAGGGTGAGGTAGCGCATCACCGTCTGGCGGTCGGCCCGCGGGTAGCGTCGCTCGTAGTCCTTCTGGTCGCCGGTGACCGCGACGAGGGCCTGCCACGGCGCGTCCGGCGAGACGCTCTGCTCCAGCGAGAGCTGAAGGTTCACGTCGATGAACCGCGCGACGTTCTCGGCCCGCTCCATATATCGCGACATCCAGTAGATCGAGTTGGCGACGCGGGAGAGGAGCATGGTTGGAGAATTTGGAAGTATGAAGTCGGAAGCCGGAAGTATGAAATTGGAAGCCGGTTAAGGTTGCATCAACGCGGGCCGGAATGGCCGTTTTGCGATTGTGACGGGGTGGGGGGTGGGGGGTTGAGGCTTCCGGGAGGGGTGGGGGGCTGGCGGTCGAGGACCCAGGTGTCTTTGGTGCCGCCGCCCTGGGAGGAGTTGACGACGAGCGAGCCCTCGCGGAGGGCGACGCGGGTGAGGCCGCCGGGCAGGACGTAGACGTCCTGGCCGTAGAGGATGTAGGGGCGCAGGTCGACGTGCCGGCCCTGCAGCTCGTCGCCGATGACGGTCGGGCAGCGGGAGAGCGACAGCGTCGGCTGGCCGATGAAGTTGGTGGGGTCGGCTTTGATCTGCTCGGCCATCGCGTCGCGCTGGCCCCGGGTGGCGTGGGGCCCGACGAGGATGCCCTTGCCGCCCGCCTCGTTGGCGGGCTTGACCACGAGCTTGTCGAGGTTGGCCAGGACGTGCTGCCGGTCCGCGTCGCGGGCGCAGAGGAACGTCTCGACGTTCGGCAGGATCGGGTCCTCGCGGAGGTAGTAGCGGATCATGTCCGGCACGAAGGTGTAGATCACCTTGCTGTCGGCGATGCCCGCGCCGGGGGCGTTGGCCAGCGCGACGCGTCCCGCGCGGTAGACCTCCATCAGCCCCGGCACGCCGAGTGCCGAGTCGGGCCGGAAGCACGCCGGGTCGAGAAACGCGTCATCGATCCGGCGGTAGATCGTGTCGACCCGCTGCAGCCCGCGCGTGGTTTTCATTTTGACGAACCCGTCGTGGACCACGAGGTCGCTGCCCTCGACCAGCGGCACCCCCATCTGCTGCGCCAGGTACGAGTGTTCAAAATACGCGGAGTTGTAGATTCCGGGGGTGAGGACGACGGTGCGGGGGCGGTCGACGCCGGGCGGGGCGAGGTGGTCGAGGGTGGCCAGCAGGCGTTCGGGGTAGTCGTCCACCGCGCGGATGGGCAGGCTGCCGAACACGCGGGGGAACGTCTGCTTGAGCACCCGGCGGTTCTCGAGGACGTACGACACGCCCGACGGGCAGCGGAGGTTGTCTTCGAGGACGTGGAACGACCGGTCGTCGGTGCGGACCAAGTCGATGCCGGAGATGTGGCACCACACGCCGCGAGGCGGCTGGAGCCCGGCGCAACACTTGAACACCGGGTCGTCGAGCTCGACGAACTCGGCCGGGACGACCTTGTCCTTGAGGATCTTCTGCGGGCCGTAGACGTCGGTGAGGAAGTGGTTGAGCGCGACGATGCGCTGCACCAGCCCGCGCTGGACCGAGTCCCAGACATCGGCGTCGAGGATGCGGGGCACGACGTCGAAGGGGATGATCCGCTCGGTGGCCTGGTCTTCGTGGTAGACGTTGAAGGTCGTGCCCGCCTCGAACAGGGCGCGCTCGGCCGCGTGCTGGCGTTGCTGGATCTCGCCGTCTTCGAGCTGGGCGAGCCGCTCCATCAGCGGCACGGCCGACATGCGGGGCACGCCGGTATCGGTCAGCAGCTCGTCGTAAAAACCGCGGGTTTCGTAGGTATCGAGTTTCATCGGAAACGGACCCGTCGACCCGGACCGAGCCGGGAAGCGATTAACAACTAGGCAGACGGTGGTTCGCCGGCGCTTCCTTGCCCAAAAACCATGCAAAACCACGTTTTACCGCCCGCACGTTGCAAAACTACCCCGCGGATTCGTGAGAATCAAGCCCGTCTTGCTCGCGGCGGAGTTCTCGGTCTTGTCGCGGATTTTTGCCGAAGATAAAGCCCGGGCCGGACGAGACAGAGTCGCAACGAGTTGGTAGGTTACCCGCTCCCCCGGAAGTCAGCCCGCCGTTGACCGCGCCAACACTCCACCCCCCTGCCGAAACATGCCGCAGCCCGAACCCCCCGCCGAAGTGCCCGATTTCTTCCCCGACGAGCTGCCGCGCCTGCAGACCGGCGACTGCGTCACCCACCGCCGCTACGGCTACCTCGGCGTGGTGGTGGACTTCGACATGAGCTGCCGGGCGAGCGACGACTGGTACCGCCGCAACCGCACGCAGCCGCGCCGCGACCAGCCGTGGTACCACATCCTGGTCAGCGGCAGCACGGGCAACACGTATGTGGCCCAGGACAACCTCGAGCCGCTGCCGAACGGCGCGGCGGTGGTGCACCCGCTGCTGGCGGACTTCTTCACGGTCGATGCCGAGGGGCACTACCTGCGCAACGACGCGCTGTGGCCGGCGTGGGACTGAAGTGACCCCCGTGGGACGGGCGGAAGGGTCTGCCCGCTACGCGTCGATGCGGCGGTCTAACGGGAGAGCGGCGGGCGTTCGGCGTCGCGGGCACGGCGTTGACGGTCCAGGCGTTCGCGTTGCTGCTGGGTCGTGACGACCTCGACCAGGGGGAAGAACGACGTGTGCTTGGACCACTGCTGCCGCTCCTGGTGGAAGCGTTTGCCGGGGTCGACGACGAGGGTGGTGTCGCGGTCGAAGATCTTGCCGGACTGGCGGATGCGGCAGCGTTCAAGCGGCCGGCGGGTCTGGCGGTCGCCGATGTTCAGCCCGTCGCGGGTGTAGCGGGCGCCGCACTTGGGGCAGCGGTAGACGCCGACCTCGGGCTCCCAGCGGACGAGCGAGGTGTCGTGTTTGGTGCTGGTGCACTCGGCCGCGAGGGCGACGAGCATGCCGTGGGCCGAAACGAGGTAGACGCCGTAGCGGCGGGCGAACTCGGTGTAGACGCGGTTGACGCGGTATTTGCGGGGCACGCCGATGTCGAAGGAGTGAGACACCGTCCGGCTGGCGTGGGTGGCCCCGGCGGCGGAGGCGGCGTCGGGATCGCCGCAGCCCGGCAGCGCCAGCGCGGCGAGGCCGGCGGCGGCCGAGACGCAGAAGTGCCGGCGGGTGAGGACGGGGTCGATCATGCCGATGTATCGGCCAGCCGCGGCGGCGGGGTCGAGCGGATCGGGCGGTTCACGGCGGATCAAACGGCCGAGCCGCGGCCGGCTCTGCCTGGCGAAAATGGGTAAATACGTACCAGACGCTGGGAGGGGCCGGCTCCCCCCCCCCCCCCCAAAATTAAAACGCACCCCGCGCCGCGGGGGCCCTAAAAACCTTGGGGGCCCGGGGGGGCGCCCCGCCCTCCCAGCGTCTGGTACGTATTTACCCCATTTTCGCCAGGCAGAGCCGGCCGCGGCTCG
>JBCCRT010000174.1:0-5256 GCA_039201235.1 Planctomycetota bacterium | reverse complement strand
GGTCGGGGCATCGGACAGGACCAGCTGATCGAGGTGCTGGTCGAGCAGCTGCGTCAGCTCATGCTCGTCGCCGCCTGCGGCCCGGACAGCGAGCTGATCGAGCTGAGCGAAGACGCCAAGCCCGCCGCGGTCGAGCTGGCCCGGCGTTTCGACGCCGCGGGGCTGGTGCACATGATCGCCCTGTGCGAGAACCTGCAACGTCACGCCAAGGCCAGCAGCAACCCGCGGGCCCTGCTCGACGCGACGGTCGTCCGGCTGGCTCTGGCCGAGAAGATGGCCGACGTCGGCGCGGTGCTGTCGGGGGCGGCCGCGGTGCTGCCCCGCGGCGTGAGAACTTCCGGGGGGGGCGAAAAAAAAAAGTTAGCGGCCGCTGACCCGCCGACCCTGCCCGCCGATCCGCCGCCAACCCCGCGGGTCGACCCGACCGACCTGCCGGGCGTGTGGTCGGCCGTGCTCGACACCGTCGGCCGATCCAACGCCGCGGCGTGGATGGACCACTTCCGCCTGGCCACGCTCGACACCGACGCCGTGCCCGCCGTCGCGCACCTTCGGCCCACCACCGGGTTCGTCGGCGGCGTCCACCACGTCGCGACCGGACCCCGGCTCCGGCGCGTCGGCGACACGCTGACCCAACTCCTCGGCCGGCCCGTCCGAGTCGAAGCGGCCGAGGCGAAACCCCCGGAAGCTTCAACACCGCATCCCGACGCCGGCCTCAAACCCGCTCCCGCCAACGGCCGCGCCGACGCGGTCGATCGCCGCGAGGCTTTGGGCCTGCCGCTGGTACGGGACGTGCTCGAAGTGTTTCCCGACGCGAGCCTGATCGACGCCCGACGCCGACCCAACCACCGCGAGGAGTGACCATGTTCGACCAGATGAAAGCGCTCAAGCAGATCGCCGGCCTGATGGGCAACGCCGGGGAGCTGAAGCAGAAGTTCGAGGCCATGCAGGCCGAACTGGCGCGGAAGACCGTCGAGGCCGACGCCGGGGCCGGCGCGGTGCGGGTGACGGTCAACGGCCAGTTCCGGGTTGTGTCGGTGAAGCTCGACCCCACGTTGGTGGTCGCCCTGGTCGGCGGCGGCGGAGGTGCGCAAGACGCGGATCGGGAGATGGTCGAAGAGCTGATCACCTCGGCGACCAACGCGGCGCTGGCCTCGGCCCAGGAGATGGTCAAGGACCAGATGGCCACCCTCACCGGCGGGCTGAACCTGCCGGGTATGGACCAGTTGATGGGTGGCTGACCCGGTGCGAGAGTCCGGCGCGAGACGATGACCAGCCCGATCGCCGACGACCTGCGACGCTTCGGCCCCGACGCCCCCGGAAGCTCGGAAACGCTCGGCGAGGCCGATGCCCGAGGTTACGTGCGCGGCGTGCTGCGTCGCCACCAAGAAAACTTCGCCGTCGCCACCCGGCTGCTGCCCCGGCATCTCCGCGACGACTTCGCGGCGGTTTACGGCTTCTGCCGCTGGGCCGACGACCTCGGCGATGACCCGGCACTGCGGGGCCGACACCTCGACCTGTTGGCGTGGTGGCGCGACGAGCTGCACGCCTGCTTCACCGGCGAGCCCCGGCATCCCGTGTTCGTCGCGCTTCGGCCCACCGTCGAGAAACACGGCCTGCCGCGGCGGCCGTTCGACGACCTGATCGACGCGTTCGTGCAGGACCAATCGGTCACGCGGTACGAGACGTGGGACCAGCTGCTCGACTACTGCCGACTCAGCGCCGACCCCGTGGGCCGACTGGTGCTGCGGATGTGGGGCGTCCGCGACGAGGCGGCCGACGCCCTGTCCGACGCGACCTGCACCGCGCTGCAGCTCACCAACTTCTGGCAGGACGTGCGGCGCGACATCCTGGAGTGTGACCGCGTCTACCTGCCCCGCGAGATCGCGTCAGCCCACGGGCTGGACGTCGAGACCCTGGCCGAACTCACTCGGCGGGATGCCGCGGCGCAAGCCGCAAGCGGTCACACCTTGAGCGAGCTATTGCCAAACTTCCGGGGGGCGGTGCGGGAGGCGGTGGGGCGGACGTGGCCGCTGTTTGAACGGGGGCGGGCGCTGTGGCCGCGGGTGCCACGCCGCCAGCGGGTGGACCTGCGGCTGTTCACGCTCGGCGGCGAGGCGGTGCTGCGGCGGATCGAGCGGCGGAACCACGACACCTGGACCGCCCGACCGAGAGTGGGGCGGTGGGGCCGGGCCGGCCTGGTGCTGCGGGCGGTTTCGGGCGTCGCCGCCGGCGGATAAAGCGGACGCGTCATAAACTAATCGCGTGATCGCCGCGTCTTCTTCCGAGTTGCAGGCTTCGTTCGCGCACTGCCACGCGGTCGCGCGGAGGTCGGCCGGGAGCTTCTACCGGGGCATGCGGCTCACGCCGCAGCCGAAACGCGCCGCGATCTTCGCGGTCTACGCCTGGATGCGGGCGGCCGACGACCTCGCCGACGGCGAGGCCGAGGGTGAAAATACGCGCGGCGATCGGCTCGAGGGCTTCCGCCGGCAGACCGAGGACGCGATCGACCCGACGCGGCCGATGCCGCGAGGCCCGGTCTGGCCCGCCCTGCGCGACACGGTGCGGCGTTACAGCATCCCCGCCGAATACCTCGACACGATGATCGACGGGCAGCGCAGCGACCTGCAGCCCGTGGCGTGCCCCGACTTCGCGGCGCTCTACGACTACTGCTACCGCGTCGCGTCGGTCGTCGGGCTCACGTGCATCAAGATCTGGGGCGACGACGGCGACCCGTCAGTGCGGCGGCTGGCCGAGTACCGCGGGGTCGCGTTGCAGCTGACCAACATCCTCCGCGACGTGGCCGAGGACGCGCAACGCGGCCGGGTCTACCTCCCGGCCGAGGACCTCGACCGCTTCGGCGTCACCGCCGACGACCTCCGCGCGTCGCACGCCACCGAGTCGTTCGGCCGGCTGATGCAGTTCCAGATCGAACGCGCCCGCAGCTACTACGACATGTCCGCCAGCCTCGAGCGTCACGTCGCCCCCGACTGCCGCGCGACCTGCTGGGCGATCATGCGGACCTACCGCGTCCTGCTCGAACGCATCGCGCAGCGACCCGAGCGGGTGCTGCGCCGCCGCCTGAGCCTGCCGCTGCGCACCAAGCTCGCGGTCGTCGGCGGGGCGGTGGTGAAGCGGCGGTTTTGACCATATTTGATTTTTTTATTGAGGATTTTTGATTTTGGAAGCCACGCCGACGCCCGACTCCGAAGGCATGTCTTCCAATCAAAAATCCTCAATCCAAAATCAAAAATCGGCCCTCGTGCTCGGCGGCGGCGTCGCCGGCATCGCTGCCGCCGTGCGGCTCGCCGGCAGGGGCGTGGCGGTCACGCTCGTTGAGATGCGGCCCCGCCTCGGCGGGCGGGCGACGAGCCTCGAAGACCCCGAGACCGGCGGGCTGATCGACAACTGCCAGCACGTGACGATGCGCTGCTGCACCGCGCTGACCGAGCTGTACGAAACCCTCGGCGTGGCCGGCCGCGTCGCGTGGCACGGGCGGTACCACTTCGTCCACGCCGACGACACGGCCGACACCCTCGCCGCGGGCCCGCTGCCGGCGCCGCTGCACCTGGCCGGGTCGTTCCTGCGCTTCCGCGGGCTGAGCTTCGGCGACAAGTGGGCGATCGGCCGGGCGTTGGTCGGGGTGCGGCGGATGAAACGAGCGGACCGTGAGGCGTTGAATACCATCACGTTCGCGTCCTGGTTGGAGCAGCAACGCCAGCCGCCGCGGGCCGTCGAGCGGTTCTGGGAGCCGACGGTCGTCGGGGCGTGCAACGAGACGGTCGAGGCCGTTGCGGCGGGGTACGCGTTGCAAATCTTCGCCGACGGGCTGCTCGCGGGGCGGCGCGGCTACGAGATGGGGCTGTCCGACGTCCCGCTGGCCCGGCTCTACGACCCCGCCGAGGCGGCCGTCACCGCGGCGGGGGGGCGGCTGCTTCGGCCCGCGTCGCTGCGCGGTCTCGACTATGACCCCGACACGAAACGCGTCACCGCCGCCCGGCTCGCCGACGGCACCCGCCTGACCGCCGACGCCTTCGTCAGCGCCCTGCCGTTCGAAGCCCTGGACCGCGTGATCGACGACCCGCTGCGCCGCGACGACGAACGCCTCGGCCGGCTCGGTGAGTTGCACACCTCCCCCATCCTCGGCCTGCACCTCTGGGTCTGCCGCCCCGATCGCCGGCCCGTGCTCGAGCGGCCGCACGTCGTACTCACCGGCTCGCCCATCCACTGGTTCTTCGACCACGGCACCGACGCCGACGGCGTCCAACACCTCCACGGCGTGGTCAGCGCCGCCCACGACCTCATCGACCGGCCCAACGCCGAGACGCTCGACCTCGCCCTCGCCGAACTGCAACGCGTTGCACCTGTTACTGACGATGTGGAGCTCGTCCGCGGCCGGGTCATCAAGGAACGCCGGGCCACCTTCTCCGCCCGGCCCGGCGTCGACGCCCTGCGGCCCGCCACCACCGGCACGGTCCGCAACCTCCTGCTGGCCGGCGACTGGACCGCCACCGGCTGGCCCGCCACGATGGAAGGGGCCGCCCGCAGCGGTTTTACCGCGGCCGACGCGGTGGCCTGACACTATGGGTCTGCTGCCTCGCCCTACATCTTGGGGTTTGCGTCGGCCTTTCGACCCCTCCGCTCACTCCCAAAACGTGGAAAACCTGTCCGGGACGGACGACTGCCGGTCGGATGGCCGTCGGTATCCGTACGGAACCCAAACCGTTCAAAAAAAGTGAATCCGGCTAAGCGCCTGCGCTCCGTATGCTTAAGCCAATTTCGCCGCCTGCCGTACAAGATTTGGTAAAGATTCCGGTTGGCGACGCAAGATATAGTGGTTAGAGTGCTGAATCGCCGAGTCACTCGACCCGGCTTTGACGCACGGGGCGTTGCCCACCTGATCCGTTGCGACCTTGTCCACGCCGAACCGCGTGGAGCTTGCTATTTGGCCGCTTCAAACGCCGCGTCACCCATTTGCGGACCCCAACCATGCCCGTGCTCTGCGACACCCAGATCCGCGAACTCGTGCCGATCGAGCCCTTCGCCGACGCCGAGAAACGCCCCGGCCGGATCAGCTACGGCGTCTCGTCCTACGGCTACGACGTCCGCGTCGGCACGCTCTTCAAGATCTTCACCAACGCCCCGACCGACGGCGGCATGTCGATCGTCGACCCCAAGAACTTCGACGACCGCAACTTCGTCACCGTTGACACCGACGACCCTGCTTCCGGGGGCGGGCGGGACCACGTGATCGTGCCG
>JBCCRT010000173.1:0-5271 GCA_039201235.1 Planctomycetota bacterium | reverse complement strand
GTCGTGGCCGCGAACGCCAGGCCCTCGACGCCGGTCGCCGCCTCGTCGGGCTTGCCCGCCAGCAGCGCCGCGCCCGGCAGGAACGCCGTCGCCCAGGCGTCGCCGTCCAGCAGGTTCACCCGCATCACCGCCGTCTGCATCGTCGGCCGCAGCGCCGCGGCTTCTTGCGCCTGCCCCAACGCGGCCCGGGCTTTCATCAGCTCCCAGACCAGGTCGAGCTGCGTGTACGCCGCGTCCTCGTCGGGCATCGCCGGGACCTCGGCCCGGGCCCGGTCGAGCCAGCCGGCGGCCGCGTCCGGTCCGGGTTCTGCCATAGCTCGGAACGGGAGCCCGCCCGCCGCGACCACGAACAACATCGCTACGCAGAGGGCTCCGCGGCGTCCGATCGGGTGTGTCGTGTGCATCAAGTCATCCTAACGCGGGGTGGGCCGCCGCGACCGGCCGTGCTAGATTGCGTCGTGCCCGGTCCCGCCCGTTCGATCCACGTCAACCTGGTCGACATCGACGCCCGCGCCGTTACGCCGACGACGCTGACGGTCGCCGGCGGACGGATCGCAAAACTCGAACCGTGCGGCGGCGAGCCCGATGTGTTCGCCATCCCCGGCTTCGTCGACGCGCACGTCCACGTCGAGAGCTCGATGCTCACGCCGGCGAACTTCGCGGCCGAGGCGGTGCGGCACGGCACGGTCGCCACGGTCAGCGACCCGCACGAGATCGCCAACGTACTCGGGCTCGCCGGCGTTGAGTTCATGCTCCGCAGCGCCGCGGCGGTGCCCTTCAAGTTCTGCTTCGGCGCGCCGAGCTGCGTCCCCGCCACCGCGTTCGAGACCGCCGGGGCGGAGCTTCGCGTCGACGACGTGACCCGCCTGCTCGACGACCCGCGCATCGGCTACCTCAGCGAGGTGATGAACTTCCCGGGGGTGCTGGCGGGCGACGCCGACCTGCGGGCGATGATCGAGGCGGCCCGGCGGCGCGGCAAGCCGGTCGACGGCCACGCCCCCGGGCTGCGTGGCGACGACGCCCGGCGGTACTTCGCCGCCGGCATCACGACCGACCACGAGTGCTTCACGCTCGACGAGGCCGAGGACAAGCTCGCGGCCGGGGCGAAGATTCTGATCCGCGAGGGCTCGGCCGCGCGGAACTACGCCGCGCTGTTCCCGCTGGTCGACCGCCACCCGGGCCGGGTGATGTTCTGCAGCGACGACCTGCACCCCGACGCGTTTCGGCAGGGCCACATCGATCGGCTCTGCCGCCGCGCGGTGGCGGACGGGGCGGACGTCTTCAATGTGCTACGGGCCGCGTGCCTCACCCCGGCCGAGCACTACGGGTTGCCGGTGGGCCGGCTGCGTGTCGGCGACTCTGCGGACTTCGTGTGCGTCGATAATTTGGAAAGATTCGGTGTGGTGGCGACGTACCTCGACGGGGTGGAGGTGAGCGCGGGCGGTCGGAGTCGGATCATGGCGTCGGCCGAGGACCCGGTGAACTGTTTTGTTTGTTCGCCGAAGTCGAGTGGCGACTTCGGCGTGCCGGCGGTGGCGGGTAAACGGCTCCGTGTGATCGAGGCGGAGGACGGGCAGCTCGTCACGGGTTCTTCGTGGATCGAACCGACGGTCGAAGCGGGTTGTGCCGTGGCGGACGTGTCGCGTGACTTGATGAAGCTCACGGTGGTGAACCGTTACGAGCAATTTTCTACGCCGGCGGTCGCGTTCGTGCGGGGCTTCGGACTACGGCGCGGCGCGATCGCCGGGTCGGTGGGGCACGACTCGCACAACATCGTCGCGGTCGGGGCGGACGACGCGTCGCTCGCCGCGGCGGTCAACGCCGTGGTCGCCGAGCAGGGCGGGCTGGCGGCGGTCGACGGGGGGCGGGTCGAGACGCTGCCGCTGCCGGTCGCGGGGCTGATGTCGCTGCGGCCCTGCGCCGAGGTGGCGTCGCGCTACGAAGCCCTGGACGAGACGGCCAAGACGCTCGGCAGCCCGCTGGCTGCGCCGTACATGACGCTGAGCTTCATGGCGCTGCTGGTGATCCCGTCGCTGAAGCTCAGCGACCGCGGGCTGTTCGACGGCGTTGCTTTCGCGCCGACCGATCTGTGGGGGTGATCTCAGCTGCCGCGGTACGTCGAGTAGCCGAACGGGCTGACCAGCAGCGGGACGTGCAGGTGCGTGTCGCCGTCCTTGACGCGGAACAGCACGGCCGCCTCGGGGTAGAACGTCTCGCGCTTGGTCGATTCGAAGTACTGGCCGGTGTCGAAGTGCAGCAGGTACACGCCGGGGCGGAAGCCGTCGGGGGTCAGCAGGTCGCCGATGCGTCCGTCGGCGTCGGTCGTGCCGCGGCCGACCTCGGCGTAGCCGGCGTCGGTCTTGCGTTCGAGCACGACCCGCAGCCCCGCGGCGGGCGTGCCGCGGGCGGTGTCGAGGACGTGGGTGGTGATGGGGGAGTCGGCCATATCGGTGTGCAGTTTATCCGCCGTCGGCGAGCAGCTTGTCCAGCCGCAGGTGCGTGATCTTGCGCTGCTCGGCCGCGGCGACGCCCGCCTCGGTCCGCGGGTCGTGGCGTAGCCGGCGGCGGAGGTCGGCCAGCATCCGGTCGGCCGACAGGCCCGTCGCGCAGACGATGAAGATGTACCCGAAGCGCTCGAGGTACTCGGCGTTGAGCGCGGTCAGCTCGTCGCGGGCCGTGTCGTCGGGGTCGGCGGTCCCGGCCTGTTCGTCGGCGGACCACTGCCGGTTGCCCGCGTCGCGCATCTTGGCGGACTTCGTCTCGCCGATCTTCGGGTGCGCGGCGAAGGCTTCTTGCCAGTGGGCCTCGGCCATCACGTCGAACACCGCGTCGGCCACGTCGTGCAGCGTCGCCGGGTCGCCGTAGGGCCGGGCGGCGGCGAGCTGCTCGGCCCACCACGCGCAGCCGCAGCAGCCGCGCAGCGTTGCCGCGGCGTCGTCCGGCGCGAGTTGGTTCAGTTCGTCGAGCGTCATCGCCGGATGAGTTCTCCGGGGCGGGTGGTGTCGTCGTCGATCGGGGTGCCGTGGACGTAGGTCCGCACCACCCGGCCGCGCATCGCCATGCCGAGGTACGGCGTGATCGGGTGCCGGCTCCGCAGCTCGTCGGGGAACGGGGCCCAGACCGCGTCGGGGTCGAACACGACGAGGTGGGCGGGGCGGCGGGGCGCGATCCCGTGGCGGTGCTCGATCCCGACGAGCTTCGCCGGCGCGGCGCCCATCCAGTTCACCACGTCCGCCAGCGGTCGCTCCGCTTCGTGGGCCATCTTCCAGACCACGCCGAGGCCGAGCTGCAGCGAGCTGATCCCGCCCCAGGCCTTGTCAAACCGCCCGGCGTCGAGCGACTTGAGCTTCGGCGGGCACGGCGAATGGTCCGACGCGACGAGGTCGATCACGCCCTTAACCAGCGCGTCCCACAGCGTCCGCCGGTTGACCTCGTCGCGGATCGGCGGGGCGCACTTGGCCAGCGTGAACCCCTCGGGGATGTCCTCGGCCGCGAAGGCGAGGTAGTGCGGGCACGTCTCGACGGTCAGCGGCCGGCCGCGGTCCTTGGCGTCCTTGATCGTGTCCAGGCAGCCGGCGTCGGCGAGGTGGACGACGTGCGTCCGGCAGCCGGTGTCTTCGCAGAGGCGGATCATGAGCTGCACCGCGTCGCGCTCGAAGGACGGCGGCCGGGTGGCGAGGTAGTCGAAGTAGCCGCGCGGGTTGCGCATGGGCGGTACGTTGTCGCGGGTCAGCTCGGCGTGGACCAGCAGCGGGACTCCGGCCTCGGCCAGCACGGGCATCGCCGCCCGCAGGTCGTCTTCCGTCGCCGGCGGGAACGTGTCGATCCCGCTGTCGCAGAGAAACGCCTTGACCCCCACCACGCCCGCCTCGATCAACTCCGGCATCCGGTCGGCGTTGCCGGCGACGAGCCCGCCGTAGAACCCGACGTCGACCGCGAGCTTCCCCTCGGCCGCGAGCTGCTTGCGGCCCAGCGCTTCGGCGTCCGTCGTCACCGGCTCGCAGTTGAGCGGCATGTCGATCAGCGTAGTAGCCCCACCCGCCGCCGCCGCGGCCGTGCCCGCGGCGAAGCCCTCCCAGTCCGCCCGGCCCGGCTCGTTGAGGTGCACGTGCGTGTCGACCAGCCCCGGCAGCAGCGCGAGGTCGCCGAGGTCTTCGGTGGTTTCGTCCGGCTGCGCCGGGGCGTCGATGTCGAGCACCTCCGCGATGCGCCCCCCGCGCACCCGCACCGCCGCGGGTCGCTGCCCGTCGGGCGTGACCACGGCCCGGCTCCGCAGCATGCGGGCCGTCGGATCGGTGGGGGTTTCGGTCATCGCGGGATATGCTAACCCCGGCCCGCATCACCCCGCCCTCGGAAGCATCGCATGGACGTCTCGCTCACCCACAACGCCTACGGCAAGCACCGGGTCCGCGTCAGCAAGGTCAAACGCGCCGAGGGTGCCGGCTCCGATCCGCAGGCCGTCCACGAATTCATCGAGGCCGCCGTCGACGTCAGCCTCGAGGGCGACCTCGAGACCGCCTACACCGAGGGCGACAACGCCAACGTCGTCGCCACCGACACCGTCCGCAACACCGTCTACGTGCTGGCCAAGGACGACCCGTTCGACACGATCGAGACCTTCGGCCTCGCGATCGCCCGGCACTTCCTCAAGCAGTACGACCACCTGCGTAAGGCGACCGTCACGCTGCGTCAACACACCTGGCACCGGCTGAGCGGCTGCCCGCACGCCTTCACCGGCAGCGACGGCGAGACGCCCACGGCGACCGTCACCGCCGAGCGCGGCGTCGAGCCGAACGTCGTGGCCGGGCTCGACGACCTGATGGTCGCCAAGACGACCCAGAGCGGCTTCGAGGATTTTTATCAAGACGAGTTTCGTACGCTGCCCGACACGGACGACCGCGTGTTCGCCACGGTGCTCACCGCGTCGTGGTCGTACCTCGACCCGGCGATGTCGGCCGACAACTACGCCGCGGCCCGCGCGGCGGTGCGGGAGGCGATGCTGGCGAAGTTCGTCGACCACTACAGCCGGTCGGTGCAGGAGACGCTGTACCTGATGGGACGGGCGGCGTTGGACGCCTGCGCGTCGGCGGGTTCGGTCACGCTGACGATGCCGAACAAGCACCACCTGAAGTTCAACCTCGCGCCGTTCGGCCGAAGCAACGACAACGCGGTGTTCCACGTCACCGACGAGCCGTTCGGCTACATCACGGGGACGGTCTCGCGGTAACGGTGTAGCGGGCGGACTTGTCCGCCCGTTCCCGTTGGTGACGC